>DATFXI010000101.1:0-13412 GCA_035316085.1 Candidatus Angelobacter sp. | reverse complement strand
AGGTCGGCGGCAGGTGAAACAACAAGTGGGTGTGATTGTCGAACCCGCCGATAGCAACCGACACTACATTGTGGTTCCGGCAAATGCCGGACATGTAAGACCAGAGCCGCGGCGGTTGCATTTCACGCGGAATGATCTTGCGTCGCCCTTTGGTGCTGAATATGACGTGAAGATGGTTCTTGCTGAATGCGTGAGACATTGTGCCGCCCCTACGGGGCTCTAATCTTACTCTCATGCCCGCCCAGCGCTAGCGCGCTGGGCTACATAATGTCGCGCCTGCGGCGCTCAGACCCCCATCCCGCTTGCACTCGGACTCGCTCGGGATGACAACAGGAAAGCCGACTCGACCTAGCGCCGCCCCAACACCTCCACCAACAACTTCGTGTCATCCGAAATAATCCCGTCGACGTCCCATTCCGCCGCACGCAGAATTTTCCGGCGGTCGTTTACGGTCCACGTGATCACGGTTTTGTTCGCGGCGTGGAGCTTCTCGACCAACCTTCGCGAGAGCAGACGGTAGTGCGGCACGACGTAGGTCACGGGCAGGACACGCCAGCGGCGCAATTGCCAGCGCGTTTGCGCCAGGGCGCCCAGGACCAGCGAGTGATCAAGCCGGTGCAGCCTCCGCACCACGCTAGGCAGGAAAGAAGAGATGAAGTATCGCTGCGGGCGGGCGCGCTTCACGGCCCGAGCCACTAATTCTTCCGCGCCGCGCACTTTGACTTCGATGTTGAGAAACGCAGATCCCCGGTAGCGCTCCAGCACTTTTTCCAGGGTGGGCGGCTGCTCCTTGGGCGAAACACACGCCGCGCGAAGCTGCTTCAGTGTTTGCCGGCGAATCACCAGGCGATGAAATCTCGCATCGTGACAGACGATGCTCCGATCGTCGCGGGTGCGGCGAACGTCAAATTCAAATCCGTGCGCCCCGTGTTCCAGAGCCAGGTCGAAGGCAGAAAACGTGTTCTCCGGCGCATAGTCACGGGCGCCGCGGTGTCCGAGCAGTAGGATCGGGACGGGCAAAGCGGTCAGTCGAGATCGAAGTCGCGGATCATAGGACCTTCTTCCGGCGACTCCTTGGCCTTCCTCATGGCTTCTTGAAATTTCTTCTCGAGGACGTCAGCTTTATTTTTCTCCGCCGCCACTGCCTGCTGGAACAAAGACTCCTTGCGTCCTTCCTGCTCGCGCATAGCTTTGGCCGCGGAGTCCAGATCGGCAAACGTCTTCGGCTTGACCGGAGCCACATGGGAGATCACGGCGTGCGTTGCCGCATCAACTTTCAACACCGCCCCGCAGCAGGGGCAGCCAACTTCGAGGGTCTGGGACGACGGCTTGGCCATAGGAAGATTGTATGCCTAGTCAGTCGGGAGAACCAGCGTTGGCTCGAAGAAGCCTTTATCGCCGCGAGGCCCAGTCTTAGGGCCAGGAAATCGCCGGAATCGCCTGAAATCGCAAGCGTAAGCGCCGGAATCGGAGGGCCGGCAAAAAGCGTGGATAGCTATACCGATCACGGCGATTCCGCGCGTTTACGGCGATTTCGGCAATCTCGTGTCTGCTACAATCTCTTGTTATCCAGACACTTATGAGCTCGCATGGGCCATTCTCTGACGTTCCCGCCGCGGTCGCGGAAATCCGCGCCGGGCGGATGATCGTTGTCGTGGACGACGAAGACCGCGAAAATGAAGGCGATCTCACCCTGGCGGCGGAGAAAGTCACGCCCGAAGCCATCAACTTCATGGCCAAGTACGGCCGCGGGCTGATCTGTCTGGCCCTGACGCCGGAGCGCCTGGACTACCTGCGCATCGGCCCCATGACCCGCGAGAACACGTCGCCCTACGGCACGGCCTTTTACGAGAGCATTGAGGCCCGCGAGGGCGTGACCACCGGCATCTCGGCCCACGATCGCGCGCGGACGATTCAGGTGGCCATCGATCCCGAGAGCCGGGCCTCCGACTTGGTGCGCCCCGGCCATGTCTTCCCTCTCGGCGCGCGCAAGGGCGGCGTGCTGATGCGTGCCGGCCAGACGGAAGCGTCTGTGGATCTGGCGCGCATGGCCGGCCTGGTCCCGGCAGGCGTGATCTGCGAAGTCATGAATGAAGACGGCCACATGGCCCGCGTGCCGGACTTGATCGAATTCTGCAAGAAGCACAGCCTGAAAATGCTGACGGTGGCGGAGCTCATCCGCTACCGCATGGAAAACGAACGGTACGTCCACCGCGTAGGCGAGGCCATGCTGCCTACCCGCTATGGCGAGTTCCGCATGATCGCGTTTGAGAGCCAGCTTGACGGCGAATCACACGTGGCCCTGATCAAAGGCGACGCCGAGCATTCCACACAGCCGGTGCTGGTGCGCATGCACTCGCACTGTCTCGCCGGCGATGTCTTCGGCGGCTCGCTCTGCGATTGCCAGGCCGTGCTCGACCGGTCGCTGGAGATGATTGCCCGTGAAGGCACCGGAGCGCTGATCTACCTGCATCAATCGTCGAAAGGCTTCAGCGTGGATGAAGCACAGCGCATCGCCTTCCATCGCGAGGCCCGTCCGGCTTCCACCGCCGGCCATCAGAGCAAGACACAGCGCGATATCGGCGTGGGCGCGCAGATTCTTTCTGATTTGAATTTGCGCTGGATCCGCATTCTCACCAACCATCCCAAGCGCGTGGCCGCGCTCGAAGGGTTCGGCATCCGCATCAGTGAACAGGTACCGGTGCCGACCGGCAAGCCGGTCGCAGGCTAGGGCCGAAACCCTTGCCGCGGATTGGCGCGGATGAACGCAGATCGGTCAGAGGGGTTACTTCTGAAATTCCGAGCGCAGCGAGGAATCCATATCGCTACAAGGATTCCTGGGGTCATCAACCGGAGACCTGCCACCAACTCTCGCACCACACTTCCGTGTCGCGATATGGATCCCTCCCCGTCGACAAGCTCAGGGTCGGGATTTCAGAAAAAGGCCCTAAATTTTGGCAATTACCAATTTCGGCGATTTTGGCAATCTCTTAATTTGGCTTCCTCGGCACCACCTGTTCATCCTGAATCAAGAACTGTGCTGAGCAACGGCTGGACCCGCAGATCACCGGAAGCAAGCCCCGCATCTGCTTGCGTGTGATCAACCCCAGAGTGCCGCACTCAGGACAAGCCAGCACGGCCCAGTAAGGATCGTCCTGGTCGCCCACCTCGCCGGCGTTTTCCAGAACGAAGATGCTGCCCGGTTCCATCTGGTCCGGCAGCCATTCGGTCACGATGTTCAGTTCCGCTACCATTCGTCACCTCCGCCTTGCTGCCACAGCCCGTCTCCCTTGGCGGGCTGGGCAGCGTTCACGAGCTTCTCCTCTTGCTTGTTCCCCGCGCGGCCTGTTTCTGTGCCGGCCGCCGGTTGAAAATCTCCGCCCTCACTTCGCGTACCGCGTCGCTCAGGCAAACACCCAGCAACGGCTGGCGCGAATTCTTCAGGATGTCAACCACCTCGCGCTGCGAATTCTCCAGATACACTCTCTTGCCGTCGGTCAGCAGATGGTAGTCCGAACCGTTGCTCACCGCTTCCGCCAGCCGTCGCCCCAGTTCGCGCTGCAGAAACTTCATGATGCGGCGAACTTTTTGCAGCGGAAACCCTTTGCGACGCAAAGCGCAGATCACGGCGATCTCTGTGATGTCCTCGGCCGAGTAAAGCCTGCGACGACCTTCCCGCTTCGGCACCACGATGCCACGCTCGTCCCACCACTGCAGCTGGCGCGGCGTGATCCCCGTCAACCGCACCACCTGCGCCGATGTAAACTGCTGCTCCATGACGAATAGGAAATGTTTAAAACATTTCCTCTCCTAATGTTTGCACTATTTTAGGGTCAGAACCAAGAATGTCAATGGGGTAGAAGCCACACGGCCGCTGGCGCCGTGCTGCACGAGTCTCGTTTTGTGAACCGTCTCGTGTAATCGAGTGGTCGGCCGCTTCGCTGGGCAAATGCTGTCCCGATTGTAGGAGCAGCTCAACATAGGCTATATTCGAGTCCACGGCGCTACCCTTATGTTGAACAGCGTTACTCCCTTTTTCATTGTCGACGACTTGGCCGCTACGATTGCGTTCTATCAGTCCAGGCTGGGGTTCAACGTTCGTTATAAGGGCGGGGGTGACGGAGTCGCAAATGACTACTGGGTCTTCATGGGACGCGACCGAGTCATGCTCAATTTCAAGGTGATCACGCCTGAGGTCCATCCGCAGCCGAATCATTCGCGTCACGAATGGGCTCGCTGGGACGCCTACATCTACACGGATGATCCCGACTCACTGTACAAAGAGTTCGTAGGCAGGCAGGTTCCCATGCACCAGGAGCTGGCCAATACGCACGATGGACTCAGGGCCTTCGAGATCATCGATAACAATGGATATGTTTTGTGCTTTGGGCGCCCGGTTGACAAGTAGCTGCGTCGCGATCGAGAACCTTGGGTGACTCCGAGCCACCGCCGACAAAGTGAACCACTTCGAGCTTGTCACCGTCCTTCAACGCGGTCGCGGTCCACTTCGCCCGGGGCACGATCTCCAGATTCAGCTCTACAGCCACGCGGTCCAGCTTCATGCCCAACTGTTCCACCAGAGTCGCCACGGTCAAGCCGTCGGGAAACTCGCGAGGTTCGCCGTTGAGGTGAAGGATCATCAATATCCCTGCTGCTTGTCCACTTCGCTTTTGAGCGGCTGGCCATCACAAAAGCGCCGCAGATTCTCCGCGATGAGGCGATAGTGGCGTTCCCACAAACCCTCGGTGACGCCGGCGGTGTGGGGCGTAATCAGAACGTTCGACAGGGACCAGAAGGGAGACCCTTCCGGCAGCGGCTCTTCTTCAAATACATCGAGCGCGGCGCCGGCGATGCGCCGGGCCTTCAGCGCTTCGATCAGGGCCGTCTCGTCTACCAGCGTACCGCGGCCGACGTTGATCAAGTAGGCATCAGGCTTCATCTTGGCCAGGCGCGAAGCGTTGATCAGCGTCGTGGTCGCGGGCGTAACCGGAGCCGAGAGCAACACGTAATCGGCGCGCGCCAGCACCTGGTCGAGCTGTGAGGTGCTGTACACTTCGTCGGCGCCGGCGGTTCCCTTCCCGGGATTCTGCCTCACGGCGACCGTCTTCATGCCCAGCGCCTTGGCGCGGCGGATGAACTCGCTGCCGATGCCGCCGACGCCAATCACCGCCACCGTAGCGCCTTCCACTTCGCGCGGGCGAGGATGCTCGTTCCATAGTTTGTCCTGCGCCCACACTCTTTTCGCCTGATATTGCATGGCCTGGGGCAAACGTTTGGCCAGCGCCAGCAGCACCGCAATCGCGTGCTCCGCCACCACCGGACCGTGCACCGGACTGGAGTTGGTGACGCGCACGTTGCTCTTGATGACTTCCGGGAACATGAGCTGATGGACCGCCGCAGCCGGCGAGTGGATCCATTTGAGTTTCTTCGCCGCGTTGAACTGCTCCGGGCGCAGGGACCAGCCGATAAAGATGTCCGTATCCTGAATCTCCTCCGGAACGCGGTCATAGTTCTCCAGCTGGAGCACGCGCACGCCGGGAAACTCTTTCTGCAGGCGCTCGCGAATCGACGTGGGCGCGTGCCAGAGTTCGAAGCGATGATAGTGCACGATCAGGATTTTCATCATTTCTTTCTGTCGCTGAGCTCCACACCGCTACATCGCGATTTCTCCGGACAGGACCCTTCTGCTCCCGATGCACGCGGGCTCCCACCCCACCGCGCGAAACCGCGCGCGTCGGGGACCCCGGGCTCGGCGGCCCCTGGGCCTCGCCGCCAACGTTCCTTGCCAAAAAATTTCTGCCATAAACTCGAATCGGCTGCAGGGCAACCTTCAGTGCTCCAAACTCAGTCTCAGTGCTGAGCCCGCGGACGTTGAATTATACTTGGGACGGCCACTCAGGGGCGGAACGGCTGGAAACATGAAGGCAAGACGAGCCCTGATCGTGATGCTGATGTTGGCGGCCAACGCTGTTGCAGCCACACCTTCTCTGATCTTTACCCCCACGCAGGTCATCTTCCCCCCACAGGCAGTCGGCGCCGGCGGCCCGTCTAAGGACATCACGATCCAGCTATCGCAGGCCGGAACGCTCACGGTCACCAGCACTACGGCGTCTCCAGGCTTTGCAGTGCCACCCAACGCGTGCGCTGGGAATCTGGCGCCCGGGACCCAGTGTCCGATACCTGTGTCCTTTGTCCCACCGTCACCTGGCCCGTTGCAAGGCACCGTCTCTGTGTCCTTTGTATCTTCCACCGCAGCCACCCAGAGTGTCCCCGTGTGCGGCACAGCGTTGCCTGGCACTGGAGACTTTACGGTTGGATTCCTTGCCTCTTGCTTCTCAAGCGGCAGCGGCACAACATCCGTGTTTAGCCTGGCCGTGTTTCCTAATGCCTTCAGCGGCACAGTAACTCTCAGTTGCGTCAGTGCGTCGTCTACTCTGCCATGCAGCGTGAGCCCATCCAGCGTTACGTTGTCGGGAACCACCCCGGTGAGCATCACTGTGACGGTTGGCACCACCACCGCGCGCTCGCCTCATCCGTCGCCGCGCGGCACGCTGGGTGTGCTCGGGATCGCAGCCATCGTTCTCTCCTGCGCCATCGGCCGCGGCGAAGGCAGGCGTGCAGCGGCTGGCTTGACGTTGGTGGTGATGCTTGGCGCTTCGTTCATCGGATGCGGCGCCACCACTACCACCACCCGCAGGACTGTGCAGGCCAACACCGTCACCATCACCGCCTCAGGTAACGCGATAACCCACCAGAATACTCTCAGCCTGAGTCCGCAGTAGCCCGCGGACTTCCAACCTATCTCCTCTTCTCGATTGGTTTCAGACGGTGGCATGTCTCCGGGTCGTAGCCCGCGTCCAGTGAAAAGATGAAGAAGTCGGCGGAGCGAACAACTCCGTCACCGGTTGAGCAGAAATGCTTGCTACCCCCGCGACCCTCGATGGGCGTGGCACTGATCGCGTAGTCCGTGTCCCGCGAAGAGGAAGAATAGTGGGTCTGGATCTGAAACTTGTAATCGTTCAAGATGCACCAGTGAGGTTCCCGACAGTCCGGCTCGACCAGCGGACCCTTCATGAGACATGCGTATTCGCGCGTGCCGCTTCCCACACAGGTCCCGCTGGGGCCGGGGCCTAGCGCGGCCAGGGAGTTGGCGTACAAGTGGCCGGAACTGCCGCCGTAAATCCGCGCATAGCTGGCTTCCGCAGCGTTGACTTGCTGGATCGTGCTGACGACGCTCGCTTCACTCTCTGTCGTCTGTTTCTCAGCGGTTCTGAACATGAGATAACCGCCAATCAGAAACACCAGCCAGATGGCGCAACTGGCGTAGCCCATGATTACGCCGGCCAGCGCGATTTCCTCGCCCTTCAAGCGTCCCTGGCTCTGCCTGATCTGCCGGATGGCCTTGCGCCCAACCAGCACCGCAGGAATTCCCGTTGGGAATCCACACAGGACCCACGACATCATTCCCAGGATCAGGGCCAGCTTAGCCTGTTCCGCAGTCGTCACCGTCGGCAGCGGACGCACTGGCGGCACGCTTTGCCCCGGCGGCGGCATCTGCCCTGCCGGCGCCAACACGTTCCCGCAGTTGTTGCAAAACTTAGCGCCAGGGGCATTGGCCGCGCCGCATCTCCCGCAAGTCATCGCCCCTCCGCGGTGTGTGGCGTCCGCAGATCGTGTCCCGTCATCTCTTTGGGCTGCTGAAATCCCAGCATGCCCAGCACTGTGGGCGAAATGTCTTGCAACGAGCCATCAGGGCGGAGGGAAAATTTCTGCGCGTCCTCGCTGACCACGATGAAGGGCACAGGATTGGTGGTGTGCGCGGTGTGCGGCCCGCCCGTGGCAGGATCAATCATCATCTCCGCGTTGCCGTGGTCGGCCGTAATCAGCATGGCGCCGCCGCGACGCCGTACCGCTTGGTAGATCTCACCCAGGCAGGCATCCACCGTCTCCACCGCCTGGATCGTCGGCGGGATCTTGCCGGAGTGGCCAACCATGTCGGCATTGGCGAAATTTACGATCACCACGTCGAAGGCAGAATCGTTCGCGGCCTTCACCACAGTTTCCGCGATCCCAGCGGCTGACATCTCCGGTTTCAGATCATAAGTCGCGACCTTGGGTGAAGGCACCAGCACGCGGTCTTCACCAGGAAACGGCTTCTCTACTCCCCCGTTGAAGAAGTACGTCACATGCGCGTACTTTTCCGTTTCCGCCACGCGCAGGTTGCGGAGATTGTGTTCCGCCATCACATTGGCCAGGATGTTTTTGAGCGCGTCCGGCTGCACCACAAACGGCAGCGTGAACTGCTTGTCATACTGCGTCATGCAAACATACTTGAGGTTCTTAGGCACGCGGTCGCGCGGGATCGCGGCATCGAGCGCCTCGGCATCAGGAAGATCGCGGCCGCCTCGCTCAGTCAGTCCGCTCTCCCGCGCCAGGCAGCGCGTGATCTGGCGGGCGCGGTCAGCACGGAAGTTGAAGTTGATCACGGAATCTTCGTCGCGGATGGTGGCCAGCGCCTGCCCGCGGTTGTCCACGCACACGAACGGTACGATGAACTCATCGGTCACGCCGCGGTTGTACGATTCCTTTACTCCCTGTACCGCATCCACGTACTCCCCGCCCTCGGCCTTGGCCTGGACCATGGCATTGAAAGCCTTCAGCTCGCGGTCCCATTTCTTGTCGCGGTCCATGGCGTAATAGCGTCCGCTGACGCTGGCGACTTTGCCGGCGCCGGTCTCACGCATTTTTTGCTGCAACTGCTCGATGTATGCCGCTCCGTTGGTGGGCAAGGTGTCGCGGCCGTCCATGAAGCAGTGGACAAAGACGCGATCCACTCCGTTCTGCCGCGCCATGCGCAGCAACGCGTACAAATGGTTCTGGTGGGAATGGACGCCGCCGTCAGAGAGCAAGCCGCAGAGATGCAAACGCCGTCCCCCGCTGCGCGCGCTCTTTACCGCTTCCAGCAGAACCGGGTTGGTGAAGAAATCGCCTTTTTCGATCATCACGTCAATCTTGGTGATATCCATGTAAACGATGCGTCCCGCCCCGATGTTCAAATGGCCGACTTCACTGTTTCCCATCTGCCCGGTGGGCAGTCCAACATAGCGCCCGCTGGTGTGAATAAGAGTGTTGGGAAACTCGTTGAGCAAACGATCGTAGTTAGGTTTGCGCGCCAGAGAAATGGCATTGGCTTTGGAAGGCGGCGCATAACCCCAACCATCGAGAATAATGAGGACCAGGGGGCGGTTCATGGCGAAGGGAGATTGTAACAAGATGGTGGCGGTGCGAGAGTTGTCGGTCAGTTTTGCCGCAGATGTACGCAGATGCGCGCAGATGGGAGTTGGACCGCGAATGCATGCGAACCAACACGAATCGCCTGGAATTATTCTTAAATTCGCGCCTTTCGCGTTGATTCGCGGCTATCTATCTGCGTCCTTCTGTGTTCATCTGCGGCTAATCTGAGCAGCTCACCAATGACATCGCACACTCTCCGGCCCGCATCCTAGCTGATAAGACCACTTCGCCAGAAACAATGGAGGAGGGTATGCTGCGTACAAAAACGTTAGGATTGCTTGTTGTATTGGCGCTGGCCTTGCCCGTGGCCGCGCAAAAACCTCAGGCGGAGAGAATCACGAATGGGCCCGTCGTGGAAGGCGTTGGCGATACCTGGGCCGTAATCGCCTGGACCACCAATACGGGTGGAAGCACTGTGGTTCGCTATGGGACTGACGAACGCAACCTGAATGAGACCGCCCAGGCCCCGTATGCGGACAACGAAAAAACGCAGGCCCAGAACCATCGCGTGCATTTGAATAACCTGAAACCGAACACAACGTATTTCTTCGTTGTTGTCTCCGGACAGGGAGAAGGCACAGGCACTGAGGCCAGGAGTCAGACCGGCCAATTCAAGACTAAACCGGGTAAGTGAACGTCTAGGGCTTGGCCGCCGGCTTCAGGTTGACCAGGCCCGTGACATCTGCGCCGTTGGGATCAATGGCGTGCGCCCACACGTTGTTGAACGCGTCCTTCAACTCCGGATACTGCGCTGCAAAGGCCCGGGCCAGGCTCTGCGCGTCCGCCAGCGTGGCGTTGAAGTCGGCGGCGCTGGCCACGGAATACTTGATGGAAAGATCAAAACTGTTCTCGGTGCGAAAAACCGACATGTCAGTGATGTTGTAAGTCTTGCCGTTGGCCGAGTAACTTACCGGCTTCCCGCCCACCGGGACGTCTTTGGGCAACGCGCTGTTCGATTCCTGGCTGATCTTGGAAAGCAGTGCAGTGTCCATGAAGGTGACCGGCGCCATCAGGTCCCACGACGTCAGGTAATAGAACCAGGCGTTGTGGTTCTGGCTCTTGGCTTTATATTCGCGGGCACGCTCCAGGTACCACAAGCCATCATGTCCGCCAGCGCTCTCCGGACGCACGTAAAAGCCGGCCAGCTTCCAGCCGCCGGAAGCTTCCTGAAAGATGGTGGTCAGGGCATACGGCCCTTTGCTGCCAATGAAATCCTGAATCACGACCGCATACTTGCCTGCCGGCAAGCCGGGAATTTCAAATTGAGCGCTGCCTGAACTCATGCCTCCAGCGCCAAATACGCCACAGAAGAAAAGGCCGTCGGCGGGAGGCGTTGCTCCGGTATCCAGCAGGAACTCAATCCGAAGCTGCGTCTTGGCGCCCGTTAGCGCTGGTTTGTTGTCGTTGACGGCCCCGGCAATCCCGCCAAAATTCGATTGCAGGGAAGGAATGGCGTTCTGGCGCAGGGCGTTGGCATCGCCTCGGCTGGCCTGGTCAAAGACTTGCTGCGCGGCGCTCTCAATTGCGGTCCGGCTGGCGGCCGGAATTTCGTCGCGCGTTACACACCCCTGGGCCCAGGCGGGAATACCCGCGGCCAAGGCCACGATTACTAAAAAAACCTTTGGGATCAGCGGCTTCATATGTTTGAGCTACTTTGGTTCAGATGCTTCCAGACCAGACCTTAGATGTCACTTCCTTCCAACAATATACCCTTGCTGGGCAGCGTTTTCACCGCACCCGGGCCGGTTTGGCGCGGATTCAAGCCCTTTCGCAAGCAAGAATTCTTTCCCGCCCCGTTCTCAATAGGAAGGAGTAAGATTTGATGGAGTACGGGCCCACCAGGCATCTAAGCATTTGGGCCGTACCGTTTGTGATGCGCCTAACCCTCAGGATATGTATAACGTTGCTGCTGCTCGCCGCCGTGGCGAAAAGCCAGCAACCAATGACGCAGACCGTCCCGGCGACCCCGCGTCCCCGGCCCCACCGGGTGGTGCACCCTCAGCCACATCTTGATGATCCCTGGTTCCCTGATCCTCCGCCGGAAGGCTTTACGCCGCAGCCTGCACCGGCTGCGCAGCAGGCTGGCAGTGTGTCCGGCGCTGCGCCTGCCGTGAGCCCAGCCGCGGCTCCACAACCCGCACCGGTCCAGCCTACGATGTATGAGGCGCTGCCTCCGCCCGTGCCGCCCGAGGTCGCCTTTCGCAACGGCCAACTCACCGTCCGCGCTATCAACAGCACGCTGGAGAGCGTTCTCATCGCCATCCGCAACAAGGCCGGTATCCAGTTTGAAGGATTGGAAGGCGCGCCGGAGCGCGTTGCCATTTCCATGGGACCCTCTCCGGAAGGCGAAGTCTTGACTGCGATTCTGGCCGGCTCGCACTATGACTTCGTGGTGATGGAACGGCCTGACAGCCCCGGCATTGTGCAGCGCGTGCTCCTCAGTCCTCGCCGAGGAACGGCGTCAGCCGCGGCCCCGGGCATGGCTGGAACGCAACCGCCTCAGCGCGCGGCCAGTGGCGATGAAGAGGAAAACCCTGACGAAACTTCCGCCGAAGCCGAATCCCCTCAGGACACACCAGCGCGGCCCCCAATCATGCAGGCGCAACCGCAAATGCAGATCAATCCCCAGCCGCCGCAGCCGCAGCCTGCCCAGCAGCCGACCGGCGCTAAGACTCCAGAACAGTTGTTGGAAGAACTGAAGCAGATGCAGCAACGCCAGCAACAACAACAACAGCCTCCGCCGCAGCAACAGGCACCTCTGAAACAGCCACCGCTGTAAACATATTCCAGCGTTTCCTCGGCAGTCGCTCGTAGAGTGGAAGGACGGCTTTAGCCTGAATCTTAAATCCGCGTTCGTCCGCGCAGATCCGCGGGAAGGTTTTGGTTTGTTCCTATCAGTGGCTGGAGGCTGGAGTCGGAATGGCGGCGTGGGCTGCGGCCGGTTTCTCCGGCTTCGGGCGGCGGGCAAAAGCGCGCAGAATGGCGATGATCACCACGTAACCAAAAGCAATTCCAAAAGCAAATGAAACCAGGATGGTAAGGAACACGGTCGAGGAGGCCAAGATTGCTCGCATTAGGTGACTTCTTGAATCGCTGAACTCAGAAACTCCGGTTGGTTACGCCGGCTGATTGGATTCTGCGCAAATTCCTTTCCCTTGTCTCGATTACAGGCGTTGCTGCCCAGAATGTTGCAACATGATGCCCTTTCGTCACTGATCGCGCAAGTGACTGAGGTCATTAGGGGTTATCTCTGTAGGTGCGGGGCCTTAGAGATGCAATTCCTGCATTGTCGACGGAGATTTTTACCGAGCTGTCGTCGCCGCTCGTCGCGCCTTAGTCCTGGTTAAGGTGCAGCTGCTGCGACGACGAAGAATCGGGTTGTGTCGACCCTGCAACCGTCCCGCTCCGCGTTCCCGGAAAACGCCAACCCGTCGTGTAATCTGGATGGACACGAAGAGAGGACTCATGTCTGAAGCTCAATGGACCGCCGTTGACCGCTATCTCTCCGATCTTTTTGGCGGCTCCGATCCCGCGCTCGAAGCCGCGCTGGCCGCGAGCAACGCTGCCGGACTTCCCCAGATCGCCGTTTCACCGACGCACGGCAAACTTCTCTATCTGCTGGCACACTCCTTCGTGACGCAGAGCGGGCCGGGCGCGCGTAAAATCCTGGAGATCGGCACGCTCGGCGGCTACAGCACCATCTGGATGGCGCGAGCGCTGCAGGCAGACGGCAGGCTGATCTCGCTCGAGTTCAATCCCAAACACGCCGAGGTCGCGCGGGCCAACATCGCGCGCGCCGGATTGAGCGACAGGGTTGAGGTGCGGATTGGCAAGGCCCTCGACACCCTGCCCTCCCTCGTGAACGAAGCACCGTTCGACTTCGTCTTCATTGATGCCGATAAAGAAGGATATTGCGACTATCTGGCCTGGTCGCTGAAGCTCACGCGTCCAGGCAGCCTGATCGTGGCCGATAACGTGGTACGCAAAGGCGCCGTGATCGATCCAGGGAGCCCAGACGCCATGGTCCAGGGCATTCGCCGTTTCAACCAGATGCTCGCCGCCGAATCGCGCGTCAGCGCTACCGCCATCCAGACGGTCGGGTGCAAAGGCTATGACGG
>DATFXI010000100.1:0-13738 GCA_035316085.1 Candidatus Angelobacter sp. | reverse complement strand
GCGCACTTGCCGGCGCGAACAGCACCAGCGGCAGCATAGCTGCGGCCGTTCTCAACAGCATCCTAAGACTGATCGCTGAGGGCGGTTTGAACATGGACATAGCGGGATGATCCTCCTCATGATTCGCGATGGCGATAGCTTCTGGGTTCTGCTTCCAACAAATCACTTTGCCGGCGGTTGTTTGCAATCGTTTGAGAGCGATTTCACTTTCTTCACTCCGAAGATCGCTTGCGGTCCGGCCGCGGTACGCGCGCCACCCCCTGTGCTGCCTAAGGTGCCCGACAGGCGGACCCAGTGGCCAACGTTTTGGTCCAGCTGGTGAGTGTCATCCAGAAGCTCGTAGGTCTTCTGGTTGGCATCGGTCAGCTTGAAGGTATTGGCAGCGCCGGAAAGACAGCCCTCGATGGTCGCTTCTCCCTTTTCGGTGGTTGCTTGTTTCGATTTGTCAGGCTGCTGCGTTGACTGCGCTCCGCCGTATTGATCCTGTGTCGCAGATTGCGCATTGCTCTGCGCCAGCACCCAGCATGAAGAGAGCAGCAGAGTGGCTATTGCAAAAGACAATTTCTTCATGACTTCCTCCTTTACTTCGTGTTTCGACGTTCCGCCGCCTGGCAACGGCAGTTGGTTTGTCCTTATCATGGTGTCCCGGTGGTCTGCTGCTGAGCTAACCCCGAAGCCGTGGTCAGCAACAGAAATCCCGTCAGTACACACAATCGCTTGATGATTTGAGACATAGGGACTCTGGATAAAAAGATGCGAGGGTAAAAAATCGGGATGTCACTGAGCAAGCGACTGCCGGGCCGCCGCTGCTCCGGTATTTTCACCGCGGGAAAAATGCGGCAACCCGGTTTCACGAGATTAACTTCAAAGTAAACACACGCTCGAGGCTACGTGTCTTCATGCTTTGGATGGCATTCATCCTTCTCTTATTGCTGTGGCTCGTGGGAGTGGTGATCAGTTACACCATGGGAGGATGGATCCACGTGCTCCTGGCACTGGCGGTGATCGCGCTGGTCCTGCAGGTCACGCACCGGCGCGGTGCGGCGCACTAACACTAAAAGTTGGAGCGCAGCCACACTAGAATTTGTGGAGCGCAGCCGCCCTCGGCTGCGATGCTACGCACAGGCAGGGGCGCCTGGGCCACATGACCTTCGACAAAAAAGGCGCCCTTGCGGGCGCCTTTCTTTCAACCAACTTCAACCAGGAGGTTATTGGCCTTATCGGCCTGAACCGTGAAACCCGGTGGCACGACAATAGTTGCGCTATATTCTGTAATAATTGCCGGACCCCGATAACGGCGGCCGGGCGCCAGACCAGCACGCGGAAGTATTTTAGTTTTCAATCTTTTCCCGCCAAACCACACGGTAGACGTTGACGCCTTCAGCGCCTCTCCTCCGGCTTCGACTCTCATTGCCGAAAGTTTTTCGGGAGAAGCCACTCGCCCGCGCAAGCGCAAGGTTACGATCTCCACTTCGCCGCCAGGCGTGGAGTATCCATAGCGGCGTTTGTGCTCGGCGTGGAAGCGCTTGAGCAGGTCGGCGCCGTAGGCCAGGTTGATTTCGTATCCCTGGCCGCGATAGCGAAGGTCGGCGCTGGGCTCATACACTACTCTTCCCTTCCAGTTTTCTTTCTTTAGTTCTGCAGCAATGCTCTGGTGAAGCTCGGCATAGATCCTACTGACCGTTTGTGCTGGAAGTCTGTTGCCGCCGCTCTTCTCGACTCCGGCCTTGAGCAGCACGGTGCGTGAGTGGTCTTTGACTACGTCGCTGATCAATATGCCCAGCGCTGAGAGTGCGCCCGGATACGCTGGGACAATCACGCGCGGAATCCGAAGCGACGCAGCCAGCTCGCAAGCGTGCATGGCGCCGGCGCCGCCGAAGGCCACCAGCGCGAAGCGCCGCGGATCGTGTCCACGCTCGATCGACACCACGCGGATTGCCTTCTCCATGTTGGCGTTCACTACTCTCACTACGCCGGCGGCAAATTCTTCGAGCGACAAGCGGCTGTTGTTCCGCTTCAGCCATTCGCGCACCAAGCGTTCCGTCCGGCCAGAGTCGAGTTGAAACGCTCCTCCCAGAAAATGACCGGCAGGCAGTCGCCCCAGAAGCAGGTTGGCGTCGGTTACCGTGGGAAGATCACCTTTGCCGTAGCAGATGGGCCCAGGATCGGCCCCCGCTGATTCCGGTCCGACGCGCAGCGCGCCGCCCAAATCGAAACGCGCAAGCGAACCGCCGCCGGCGCCCACGGTGTGAATGTCGAGCACGGGCACGCGCACGGGCAGCCCAGCCACGTCGGCTTCACTCGTTGTCGTGGGACGGCCGTCAATGAGGGCGACGTCGGTGGAAGTTCCTCCCATATCGAAGGTGATAAGTCGCTCGAAGCCGCTGCGTCCCGCCACCGCGCAGGCGCCCACCACGCCGCCCGCAGGTCCGGAAAGCACAGTGCGCACGGGTTGCTCCGCGGCGGTCTCCAGCGCCGTGATGCCGCCGCTCGATTGCATGACGAAGATGCGCGAGCGGCTTTTGTCTCCGGTCCGGCGCTGGAGTTGCCGCAGATAATTGGCCATCACCGGCTGCAAGTATGCGTTGAGCAGGACCGTGCTGGCCCGCTCGTACTCGCGAAACTCCGGCAAGATGCAGTGCGAAGCCGAGAGCGGAACGCCTATCCGCGCCAACTCTTCTGCAACGGCCTGCTCGTTCGAAGGGTTGGCAAAAGAAAACAGCAATGACAGCGCGATGGCCTGCGGCTTCTGCGCGCCAATGCGATCTGCCAGGGCCTTCAACGATGACCTTTCCGGCGGGCGAAGGATTTGTCCTTCGGCCGACGTCCGCTCATCCACGCCGAAACGTAACTCTGAAGGAGCAAGCGGCGGGTCTTTTTGAAAAAAGAAATCGTAGAGCTTAGGGCGATTCTGCCGGCCAATCTCGATGGAATCTTCAAAGCCGGCGGTGGTCACAAACGCTACGCGCGCGCCTTTGCGTTGCAGCAGAGTGTTGGTGCCAACCGTAGTACCATGCAGAATCGTGACGTCATTCGCGGCCGGCGCAATCTCGCCTACGGCGTCCACGATGGCCTGCGACGGGTCCGCAGGAGTGGAAAAAACTTTCAGCACGCGCAGACGAGAGGCCTCCAGCCATACGCAGTCGGTGAACGTGCCGCCGCTGTCGATGGCGATGCGGAGCGGAGTGCGCGGCCTGGAAGGAAGAGCCATCGTCGCAGGATGAAAACCCGCGATTCTAACATGCCAAAGATGTCTCTCCTCGTAGCGACCCGGCATCGCCGCGTCTCGGCTTAAGACCTAAAGATGCCGTTTGGTGGACTAGCCAAGGACAGGTGATCCTTGGCGTCTGTCTTAGAGACGTGGCAGTGCCACGTCCCTACGTTCAGGGCCGTCGGCCAATAGAATCCCAAGCGCTTTGTGCAGAGGCTTGAGGTCCTTCTGAGCGCCAGGATTGTGCGAGAGCGCCGCGATCCGGGCGGCGATCATTCGCACCGCTGCCGGACGCAGCAGAAAAGCGCGATTTGCCGGATCTTTTAAGGTCCACCCGTCTGACTCCCGCAAGAGGGGAAGGCGAACTTTCTCTATGCGATTCGTGGAGGTCATCCTTCCGTCGGCGAGCACGGCGATTTTTCTGATCTTTAGTTCCGCCCACCCGAAACTGCCCTGAGTTTCAACTCTCCCGATTTCAAAACCATCAACAATTTCGATAGCACTTTCGAGAGCGCTGCTTCGCTGCAACTCCGCAGACCTGACGTCGCTCAACTTCGTGAAGGCAGAACGAATATCTTCTTTGCTTGGCTCGCGCGTCAAGGAAATCGTGGCGCCGGAAATTCGGTTGGTGTTCAAGGAACTTCCGCCGGTTTCGTGCGGCCCAACCGGCTCATCATCTGAAGGGTCGTCCTCCTCAGTGTCCGCCGTCGCGGTCATACTGGTCTTGCGAACTGGTTGTGCAACCGAGCTGGCCGGGCGCGGGTTTCGATATACCACGCGGCTGAGCAGACGGGCGGATTGCGCACTGTTGATTTTGTAGCGATAAAAGCGCCGCGGCCCTCGACTCTCCCAGTACGAAGAGCTGAAGCTGCTCACCGAGAACCCTGAGATTACCGAGCTATAGAAAGAATGGTCTTCGGGGTCGATCACAATCCCCACGTGCCCTTGCCACACGACCAAGTCTCCAGGTTGCGGTCGCCGTACGCGCTGGAAGGACTCCATGCCGTCAAAAATGTCATTGGTAGTGGCGTATTCGTAGTTCAGTCCCGCCTCAAGGTAGACGTCGTGGACAAGATGGGAACAATCAGGTTTGTCGCGGATTTGCGGCCAATGTTGAAGGGCGGCCTGGGCAATGGCTTCGCCTTCTTGGCGAGAGGCCAGCCTGGATGCACCGCGAACAACTGCGTCCTGCGCCATTGCCGGACGGCATAAGACGCTACCGTGCGCTAACACCAACAATGCCGCCACCTGAATTTGCTTCGCTAACATGAAGTTTCCTCCATTGCGTGTTGTTGCTTCTCGGAGCGAAAGCGGCGGCAAAGCGGCGACAGTAAGTTCGATGAGAGTTCCTGAATAAAAGCTGGCTTGATGCAGGGTTTTTTAAGGAACTAAGCAGGACTAAGGTGACGCCGCGCGATTCCTCCCGCAGGCTCAATCTACAACCTTTTGCCCATCAGCAGGCCGTCAATTGAATCAAGATAGTAACGTGGCAACGTTTTCAGAACGGAGTAACCGTGCTTCTTGTAAAAGCGCAGCGCGGGGTCATTATCTACCGCAACTTCAAGCAGCACGGAGTTGCACCCGGCTTGCGCCAGCGTCTCCTCTGCTTTGTTGAGCAAGAGTGTGCCCAGCCCGGAGTGCTGCGCCTGTGGGGCCACGTCAATGGTGATGATGCGGCCCATCGCGTGCGACGTCCGCGGCTGACGAAAGCGGTCAGCGACAATGAACCCTTGAATATTCCCTGCTTTCTCGGCCACCAGGGTGGTGGCTGAAGGCATGCTCAGGAAAAACCGCATCTCGCTTTCGGAATACGCGATGCCTTCGACGAAGCAGGCCTGGTCGATGGCAAGCAGGCGGTCGAAGTCGGCGGGGCGGTACTTGCGGAGAGTGAACACGGCGCTCAAATGGCTTTGCGCGCGGACCCCTTGCGGCAATCTTCGCAGATGCCGTAGATCTGAAAATTGTGGCGAGTTGCGTCGAAGTGATATTTGCGGCCAATCTCTTCTTCCAGTTTGCCCACTTCGGGTGAGAAGAATTCGACCGATGCGCCGCATTCCGTGCACACCATGTGATGGTGACTGCGGCGGTTGAACTGATGTTCGTAGCGGGCAGTACCGTCAGGAAACGGGACGGCGCTCGCCAAGCCGCATTCAGCCAGCAACTTGAGCGTGCGGTAGACGGTGGTGAAGCCGATCTTGGCGTCGCGCTTTTTCACCAGGCGGAAAAGCTCGTCGGTGGAGAGATGGTCCCGCGTATCGAGGAACGTGCGCAGGATGGTGTCGCGCTGCTCGGTATGCTTGAGGCCGACACGTCTCAGGTGTTTGTAAAAGATGTCCTGGGCCTCGCGCATGGCTTCGCGCGTGGGCGGAGCGTGGTCGTCAATGCGTCGTTGCAGCATGGCCGGCAAAGCCTTCGGCAAGGTCTATGCTAAATGAAAATGAATTTCATTTTCAATTATAAGCATTCAGCCGTCAGCCTTCAGCATTCAGCCCGCGTGCACCCTTTTTCGCCATAACAGCCTTCTTGGCGTGCAGGCAGTTTAGGGCTGAATGCTGAGTGCTGACTGCTGAGTGCTACTTCTCCGTCACAATCTCCGAGAAATCGCCGATCGAAGAGAACTCGCGGACCAGTGTCTGCAAAAGGCCCAAGCGGTTGGCGCGAAGTGCTTCGTCGTCCACCATGACCATGACTTTGTCGAAGAAGGCGTCAATAGCAGGACGCAGGCGGGAAATTTCCAGCAACGCCGGTTCATACTGACGCGAAGCGCTGAGGTCCCTCACTGACTTGGCGACCTGAGGAACGGCCGCAGCAAGTTTTTTCTCTTCCTCTGCCTTCAAAGCGGCAGCATCATACGGATCAGCGACTCTCTTCTTCGTCTCCTGCGCCTGGCGCAGGATGTTCTTCATGCGTTTGAACGCGATGGAGATGTGTTCAAAATCCGCCGAAGGCCGGACCTTGGCGACTGCTTGAGCCCGGGCTACGGCATCCACCACGTCGCCGGCCCCGCCGGCGAGCGTGGCGTTAACCACGTCATAGGCCAAGCTGAGTACGTCGCGCAAGTAGAACTCCAGGCGCTCGCGGAAAAATGCGCTGAGAGCCTGTGCGTAAGCGTCGCCGCTCAAGGTGAATTTCTTCTCCGCCTCGCTGCCCTGGTATTGGGCATGCGCCGAAGCCAGCAGATCCCCAAGCTTGATGGAGAGTTTGTGCTCGGCAATGGTCTTGACGATTCCATTCGCTTGGCGGCGTAGTGCAAATGGATCCTTGGAACCCGATGGCACAAGGCCCAAGGCAAACATGCCAGCAATCGAGTCTGCCTTGTCGGCGATGGACAGCAGTGCGCCTTCCAAACCTCTCGGGACAGAATCTTCCATGGACGCGGGTTTGTAGTGGTCGTAGATCGCGTCGGCGACTTTGTCCGTCAAACCTTGCGCCTTCGCATAGAGTCCGCCGATGATTCCCTGCAGCTCAGTAAACTCCTTGACCAGTTCGGTTGTTAAATCCGTTTTCGCCAGCACGGCTGCCTGGTGCAGCGCGGAGTGATCGATTTTTCTGCCGGCCATCTCCGCGGAAATCCGGCTTACCAGCTCTGCCACGCGCTCCGCTTTCTCGTGATAGTTGCCCAGGTCTTTCTGGAATGTCACGTGCTTGAGTATCGCCACGCGGTCGATCAACGGAATCTCTTGATCCTTACCCCAGAAGAATCGGGCGTCGTTGAACCGCGCCCGCAGGACGCGCTCGTTGCCGTGGCGAATCAAACCGGCGGGATCGCCATCCGTGTTCAGGACAGCAAGAAAGTGCGGCGCCAGCTTGCCGTTGGCATCTTCGACCGCGAAATACTTCTGGTGGTCGCGCATGACGGTGACCAGAACTTCTTCGGGCAGAGAAAGAAATTGCTTGTCAAAGGTGCCGAGAATTACCGACGGCCACTCGGTTAGATTCACAACCGTGTTCAGCAACGCAACGTCTTCCCGCCAGCGGGCGCCGGGAATGGTGCGAGTCGCGGCATCCAGGGCTTTTCGGATGCGCTGCTCGCGCTCAGCATAGCCGACAATGACGGAAGCCTTGGCGACTGTCGTGACGTAGTCGCCGGCTTTGGCGATGACGATTTCTCCAGAACTTAGAATGCGATGTCCGCGCGAGGAACGGCCGGCCTTGATTCCGGCAAACTCCAGCTGCACCACCTCACCATCAAGCAGGGCAACGATCCAACGTACGGGGCGCACAAAACGTTCCGGCTTCCCGGTGCGCCAATACATGTTCTTGGCCCAGTAGATGGCGGAGATCTCCTTGGGAAGATTTTCAGCCAGGATTTCTCGAGCGGACCGACCTTTCTTGGTAACTGTAGCGGCCAAGTATTCGCCTTTGGGATTCGTGATCTTTTCCAGTTTGGCGACGTCGACTCCGGCTTTCTTAGCGAACGCTTCCGCGGCAGGAGTGGGTTTGCCATCCTTAAAGGCAACCTTGAAGGACGGGCCTGTAAGTTGCTCTGTTACATCGGGCTGCGAGGCAGCAATATCTGGCACGACCAGAGCCAGCCGGCGTGGCGTGGCATAAGCGGCGAAAGGGGACCACGAGATTTCATTCTCGCCTCCTGGTTGAAGCACTTCTCCTTTGAGCAGAGATTCGCGGCTCAGTAACACGGCGACCCGCCGGGACAGCTCGCTCCTGGCGCCGTCAATCATTCGCGCGGGAATCTCTTCGCAGCCGATCTCTAGAAGAAAGTCCGGCATCAGGCCGCTCCCTCGCTCTTTTGCTTTTCTGGAAACGCCGCCGACTGTTGCGCGAGATAGGCTTTAGCCAGTCCAACAGCGAGGTCTCGTACCCGCGCCATCACGCCGACACGCTCGGTGACGGAGATGGCGCCGCGGGCGTCGAGTAGATTGAACAGGTGTGAGCATTTGAGGCAGAGATCGTACGCGCCCAGTAAAGGAGAACGTAGAAGCGTAGTTTCAGGGACGTTCTTACCTTTAGAGAGGTTCTTGAAATCGTCGATCAGCCTCTGGCACTCGGCTTCGTACAACTCCAGATGTTTCCAGGTTTTATCGACATCGGCGACTTCAAAGTTGTACACCGACATCTGCAGTTCGTCCTGATAGCGCACGTCTCTGTACTTCACTTCCCTGCCGGTCTCTGGATCGCGGGTCCAAACGATGTCGTAAATGCTGTCTACGTCCTGCAGGAAGGCGGCGATGCGTTCCAGGCCGTAGGTGAGCTCAGCCGAGATAGGATCGAGATCAATGCCGCCGCACTGCTGGAAGTACGTGAACTGGGTGATCTCCAGGCCGTCGAGCATCACCTGCCAGCCCACGCCCCAGGCAGCGAGGGTGGGCGCTTCCCAGTTGTCTTCTTCAAACTTGATGTCGTGCTGGCGCAGATCAATGCCTATGGCACCGAGGGACTCGAGATACAGTTGCTGAACGTTTTCCGGGGGCGGCTTCAGGATCACCTGAAGCTGCATGTGCTTGTAGAGGCGGTTGGGATTGTCACCGTAGCGGCCGTCGGCAGGACGGCGCGAAGGCTGCACGTACGCGACCTTATATGGTTTGGGGCCCAGCACGCGCAGAAACGTTTCCGGCGCCATGGTGCCGGCGCCAACTTCCACGTCATAAGGCTGCTGCAAGACGCAGCCCCGGTCCGCCCAGAATTTCTGCAGGGCGAGAACCAGCTCCTGGTACGTGGGCGCGTTAGGCATGAACTCATTAATTTAACAGAAGTGCGCAATTAGCCATTGACAACTACCAAGCAGCACCGCCAAAGACAGACCCAAGGACCATCACTGCGGCTGGCTGTCTGGCAATTGCTTTTGTCACCTGACGCATTCCAGCCGCATCATAAGTTTGTAGAATTGCTCAAGCTTGTCGCGAGGCATTTCCACCGGCCCGAATTGCAACCTGAGGCCAAGGCATGATGGATAAAAAAAATGCGGCCACGCTGCTGCTTGTCGGGATCACTGCTGGAGCACTCTACCTCTGTTATCTGCTGGTTCGACCGTACGCTGCACCGATCCTGTTTGCATTGGTCGTGGCGATTGTCTTCTATCCTCTACACCGTTACTCGCAACGGGCTTTCCGCAACCGCAGTGGCAGCGCCATTCTTACCACGCTGGTTACTCTCTTGCTCACGGTCATCCCTCTTACCTTTTTGCTGATCGCCATAAGCAGCGAACTACGAGGACTGTACCAATCACTTGCGGTCCGTAGCGCCGGAGAAGGAGGTGTGACCGCCTACCTGCTGCACAGCTCGGAAAGAATCACTTCGTGGATCAGCGCGCACCTTCCCATCCCTGCGGTTAACCTCCGGAGTGTCCTGTTGAGCCGGGTGGAGAGTGCAAGTACGTCGCTGGTGCGCTTGGGTGCAAACCTGGTGGGCAATGTGTTTTCTCTTGCAGCCAACGCAGTCATCGCGCTAGTAGTCCTGTTCTTCCTGTTTCGTGACGGAGAAAACGCCATGGCCAAGGTTATGGCTGCCCTTCCTTGGGAGCAAGCACGGCTCACGGAGCTGCGCACTCGCATCAGCTCGGCCGTGACCACCAACGTTTACGGCGGCGTGGTTGTGGGAGCGCTGCAGGGTACGCTCACTGGATTGAGTTTTTGGGCCTTGGGCATCGACTCTCCGGTCTTATGGGGAGTGGTAACGGCAGTTCTCTCTCTGGTCCCCATGTTTGGTTCTGCGCTCGTCTGGTTACCGGCATCCATCGTGCTTATGTTTACAGGTCATGTGGTAAAGGGTGTCATCCTGTTGGTTTTGGGGATTGCTGTGATCGGCACAGTCGACAATATTGTTCGCCCGATCATCATCCACAAGAGCCTCCGTCTGCATCCGATTCTGGTTCTTTTCTCAATCCTGGGAGGCGTGCAACTGTTCGGGGTCCTGGGAGTACTTGTGGGTCCAGTCATCCTGTCGGTTACGGCGGCCCTTCTGGCGATGGTCCAGCAAGAGCTCTCGTCCCGCGATGAAGGTCCTGGTTCAAAGGAGCCTCCGGCGATTCATATCGCGGCGCAACACAAATAGCGTGGGGCCCTTCAGTCCTTCGTGGCTCTGGGGTTCCCTCTCCCGCTTCGCGGGATCGGGATTTCAGAAAAAGCTAAATGCTAGACTCAGCCGATCTTCTCCAGCATCGCCGCGGTCACCAGCTTTCTCTCAATGTGCCGCTCGATGCGCTGGGCCAGAAATTTGCGGAGGTCGGCACCGCGCTGGCGCGGCCACGATGCGTTTTCGAACTTCGCGAGCGGCGCGCGAAACATCTCTCCCGCCAAAGAGCGTGATTCAGATGACATTTCCGAACTGGCTAGCCGCTTGTCTTTAGGACAGAGCAGGCCATCGGCAAGGGCATGAAAGAAAGCGCGGCTGCCGTTCAGCGCTACGCCGCAGGCGGTGCAGTGGCCCAGGTCGGGCAGAAGGCCGATGAGGCGAACGATCCACAGATCGAAGTACGTCAGCGGCATCCAGACGGGGCCCGTCTTGAGCGCCGTGACCACGGAAAGTGCAAGGCGAAAAATATCGTCGCTGGATTCGCGGTCGGGCAGTAACTGGTCCACAACTTCGGCTACATAGCTCAGCGCCACAGTGCGCGGATAGGTCAGCTCTACGGCCAGCGGAGAGGCAACGATGTCGCAGGAATCGAGCCGCACCAATTCCTGCTTTTCTTTCTCTTCCCAGTGGGCCACCACGTGGGTGAGCAGCTCGAGGGCGCCTCCGAACCGGCGCTTCGATCGCTTGGCGGCCTTGGCCACGCCGCGAATCTTCCCGTCTGTGCGCGTAAACAGCGTGACCAGCACGTCCGCTTCATGGAAGGGATAGGTGCGCAGAATCAGGGCTTCAGACTGCTTGGGCATGGAAAGTCAAGCTTACCACCCGCACAAAACAGAAGCGCGCAGCACCGGGCTGCGCGCGTGATCTTCTCTGCCTGGGCGTCAGCGCCCGTAGTACTTGGCGTTCTTCTCCGTGAAAGCCTTCCACTTTTCCGGCAGATCGTCGAGAGCAAAAATGGCCGAGACGGGGCAGACCGGCACGCAAGCGCCGCAGTCGATGCATTCCACCGGATCGATGTACAACATCTCAGCAGTTTCAAACTGCTTTTCGTCCTTCTTGGGATGGATGCAATCCACGGGGCACGCGTCCACACATGCAGCGTCTTTCGTCCCGATGCACGGCTCTGCAATCACATATGCCATAAGGGTCTTGTTCTCCGTAATGGATGAGATGTACTGGGTTAACTAATGATTCTAAACAGGCAGTTAGCAAATAGCAATTAGCTCTCTCCGAAGTCCCGATCCCGCAACGCGGGAGAGGGATCCCTACTCCGTTGACGACCCAACGCGGTCTGGGCCCGTGCTCCACGTCACAGAGGTAGGGGCAGGATTAAGGCCATTGCCGAGTAGAAAGTCTCCTATAGCGTTAGGGATCTCTCGTTGAGCTCGAGATTTCAGAAGAAGCCTCACGCTCCCACCAGCTCTCTCTCCGCACTGGGCTCGTATTCTACGATGTGCCCGGCCACGGCGCTGGCGGCCACGGTATACGGGCTGGCAAGGTACATCTGTCCGGGGCCGCTGCGTCCGGGAAAGTTGCGGTTCTGGGCGCTGATTACGACCTGGTCGGCGCGAGTGGAGACGCCAGGACCGGCGTTGATGCAGGCGCCGCAGCTGGGCTCGATCACGATCGCGCCGGCTTGCTTGAAAATGTCGATGTAACCCTTGGCAATGCAGTACTCACGCGTCTCCTGCGAGCCGAACTGGATATAAAACTTGCAGGAACCGGCCACACGCCTGCCCTGCTTGAGCGCGTCGGCCAGGACCGCCGCGTACATATCCATGTCGGCATTCTTGCCGGCAGTGCAGGTGCCGCCGTACGCAATCTCCACCGCAACCGGCGTGTTCAGCTCGCGAACATATTTTCCATTGCCGGGATCGCCAGGTGTAGCCACCATGGGCGTGATGTCGTCGGCGTTCAGTTCGATCACGTGGGCGTACTCAGCTCCAGGATCGCTGAACAGACCCTGGCAGTATTGTTCGGCATCAGCGCGAGGCATGCCGCGACGTTCCATCAGAAACTCGACCGTCTTCCGGTCTGGTGCAACGATGCCGGTAAATCCGCCGATCTCCGCCGCCATGTTGGTCATGGTGGCGCGTTCGTCCACACTCAATTCTTCGATGGCATCGCCGGAATACTCCATGACTTTCGCCAGCGCCTGCCCGGTCTTGATATACGGCAAACTCAGCAGCAGCAGGATGAAATCCTTGGCCGTCACATTGGGCTTGCGTTTCCCGCGCACAATGACCTTCACCGACTCCGGCACCTTCACGCGGACGTCCTTCGTGATCCAGGAGTTGAACACGTCCGTGGTACCGATGCCGAAAGCCACGCAGCCCACCGCGCCCACGTGTGGCGTGTGCGAATCGGAACCGACGTTGAGCTGTCCAGGCAGCGCGTAGCTCTCTGCGATCACCGAGTGGCAAATGCCTTCCGAGCCTTTGCGGTCCGGGAGCTCACCGTGCAACTTGATGCCTTGCTTCTTGGCGAAATCTTCCTGCTTGAACTTGAGCTGGCCGGCCAAGTCAAGCAGTCCCATCTTGCGCTTTTCCTCTGACAGCACTTCGTCCAGAAACGTGAGATGGTCGCGGAAGAAGACGACGCTAGAAGGATCGTTCACCTTGGCGTCCTTGCCGACGAAGTGTTCGAAGAAGATGGACGCCATGGGTGTGACGTACTCGTGGCTGAAGCGCAGGTCGGTGCGGGCAAACCCTGTGTCGCCGGGCTTCACGAACGGAACCCCGGCTTTGCCTTTTTCGTTGATCATGTGCCGGGCGAATATCTTCTCCGCCAGGGTCATGGGGCGGCGGGCCGTGGCGATCGGAGGGACGAACGGTTTTTTCTGCATCCGCGCCACGTTGAACGGGAACAGCCCGCCGTATTCGATCACCTGGCGCGTGATCTCGTCCTCGCCCCGGGTGAACTCGCTGAGCGGAATCTCCTGGCCGGCGCGAACTTTATCGACCAGGCCGAAGTCGGTGGAGGTTAGCACGCCCAGGTTCTGGCAGTTCTGCTTGTAGATGCGCTCGATGTTTTCCGCGATCACCAGCTTGATGCCGGCGCACAGCTCGGCGTAGGGCGACTGCTCCCGGCTGGAGCCCTTGCCACGCCGCTTGCCGCTTACTGCGGCCACAAAGCCGCCTTTTTTCACGTCGCCGCGCTTGATAGGAACTTCACTGCCGCACTTCAGACCGGTGTAAGGAAACTCACCCAGGGTCTCGTCGAAAAAGAAGCAGATGTGAGCCGGCGTGATCTCGTCGGTGGAGATGTCGTCCCGCAGCTTGGGATTATTCTGCGGGTTCTTGGTGTCCCAAGGCAGGTCCTCCCCGGCCAACTGGCGGCGAATCAGCTCCGGGTCTTCCGTTAGAAAAAGGATTCGGCCCTGGAGCTTGACCTTGTCCGGGCGCTTTTCAATGGCTCGGTTGAGCAGAGAGGATTCCACAAGGAAATTCTAGCAGAGCCAGCGCAATCGCAATTGCCCTACTGCCGTCACTAGGC
>DATFXI010000099.1:0-3258 GCA_035316085.1 Candidatus Angelobacter sp. | reverse complement strand
CACGTCGTTCTCGTGCTCTTCAGGGTTTTCGTCTTGCCGGACCTTCAACAGCAAATCGTCCACAGGGTACGCCAGGTCGAGTAGGATCAGGTTCGGTTGAAACGAGAACAGCGGGTCTTCACCCATGGATTTGAGATCGCTTGCCGCAAGCGTGGGGTATTCCGCAGCGTCAAAGGATTCGATGTCCGCCCACTCCAGACGCACCATGTCCAGCGCCAAACGCTGGACCTTGGCGATGTAGCGGGGGTTTGCGATCAGCCAATTCTCCAGCCGCGAACCGAGGTTGCGCAAAGTGAAGGACTCTGACGGGCACTCCGTCAGGTACGCGACCAGCAATTTATCGAACTTGTCCTGGCCGACGATGGCCCGCAACCCGGGAAAATCCTCGGCCAGCGCAGAGAGGATGCGGAACCAGTAAACGCGGTTGTAAATCTCAATGCGCTCCGCGGAAGTCAGCCGGTCATTCGGCTTAATGATTCTTTCGGCAATTTCCTGGGTTGATTTTCCGTCGAGCGTACGCGCGCGCATGCGCTCCTCCGCGGTGAGGGGCTGCCGGATCACGCCGAAGACTTCGCGCTGAAGTTGTTCCAGGTTCATGACGCCACCGCCGACTTGTCCGGAACATACTTCTTCGCCTTCAGGGCTTCATTGTGGACTTCCTCGAAGGACGGAATACGGTCGTCCCATTCCAGCAGCGTGGCCGTGGCGCCCACCAGTTCGATGGCCCGCCGGTAGAGCGCCCATACCGGGTCAATCACGGCGTGATCGTGAGTATCGAGAATGTATTTCTCGTACTTGGAGTGCCCGGCAATGTGGATCTGCGCCACGCGCTCGTGAGGAACGTTGTTGAGGTAATCCAGGGGATTGAAATTGTGGTTCTGAGAGGATACGTAGATGTTGTTCACGTCCAGCAGAATGCCGCAGTCAGCGTCTTCCACCACTTCGCTCAAAAACTCCCACTCCGTCATCTCCGAAGCGTGAAATTCGGCGTAGCTGCTTACGTTCTCGACGGCGATAGGCACTTCCAGAAAGTCGCGGGCCTCGCGGATCTTCTGCGCCGTCTTCCTTGCCGCTTCAAATGTGTAAGGCATGGGCAACAGGTCGTGGGAGTACGTGCCGTCCACGCTGCCCCAGCACAGATGGTCGGTCAGCCATGGCGTCTGAGTGCGCTTGACCAGGTTTTTCAACCGGCGCAGATGCTCGCGGTTGAGGGGCTCGGCGGAGCCGAAATACATGGAGACCCCATGTTGCACCACGCGGTAGCGCTCCAGAATCTGGTCGAGAGCCCGGAGCGGACGGCCGCCGTCGATCATGAAGTTTTCGGAGATGATCTCAAACCAGTCGACGACCGGCTTCTTTTCGAAGATGTGATTGTAATGCGGAATCCGCAGGCCGATGCCTACGCCGAAGTCCGTGTTCCCGTTGAAGCGATTCGCAGGCATAACCTGATGCTACAGGAATGAGCGGCGGTGAAAAGAAGTGGAGGACCAGCAGCTTGTCACACCCCCGGCCCTCCTCTAAGTTTGGAAGAAATCCGGGTTAGCTTTTCTTGTCGCTTTCCTTTTCCATGGGCTTGCCGTCCGTGCGACACTCGCCCTTGCCCTTGCAATCGTTCTTGCCCTTGGTGGTCCCGCAGCCGCCTTTGCCTTTGCAGGAGTTCTGGCCTTTACAGGCGTGTTTTTCCTTCTTGGATTTGCTGGCTTTCTTGCCAGAGTCGGCAGGTGTGGGTGACTTCGTCTGATCACCACCAGCCGGCTGCTGCATGGCGTTGGCACTTGTACCGGCAATGAATCCTGACAACGCCGCGCCGACTAGCAGCGCACGCATGGATTTGGTCATAGGGAAAGTCTCCTTCTTTCTGTTAGTACGTCTGGGTAAGACTTTTGGATTAGGGACTTGAGCAAGCCCGTCCAAACACCATTTGCCAGACTTGGGTCCCGACGATACTGCGTGACGCATCAAGCCAACCGCGTTGGCGCGATCGGCCGGAATGGTCCGAAATCGTAACACGAACTTGCCGTGACGTCACATCCAACCTGTGACCAGAACCGCTCTCGCTTGCGCGGGAAGCGAGTGAGGCGCATGTCGTCACTGGTGCAACATACTGATAGGAAGAGGGATAAGGCTGACTCCCAAAACGGGAGCCGAGGTGCATTACTTGGTCCGCTGCACCAGGTAGCGCGCCAGGTCCTTGAGAGTTTGTGCGCGTGGGCCAAATGATTGAAGGGCGTTGCAGCCTGAGGTCACCAGGGCATCGGCTTGACGCAGCGACTCATCAATCCCGAACAGCGCGGGATACGTTGCCTTCTCTGACGCCGTGTCCTTGCCTGCCGTTTTGCCGAGTTGCTGCGATGACTGGGTAACATCGAGTACGTCGTCCACGATCTGGAAGGCCAGGCCGGCGGCGCGGCCGAAATCGCGCAGGTGTTGGATCTCAGGTTGCGACGCGCCGGCGAAAATGCCACCGCTGACCAGGCTGGCGGTAATCAAAGCGCCGGTCTTGGCGCGATGAATGTATTCGAGCCCGGCAGCGTCCGGCTTTTGGCGCTCGGCTTCCAGGTCCTTCACCTGCCCGCCGATCATGCCGTCCACCGTGCCGGTACCGCGTGCGATCTCTTCAATGATCTTGACGCGCGCTTCCGCAGGGCACTTCAGCTGGGCGAGCACTTCATAAGCCTGGGTCTGTAGCGCGTCGCCGGCTAGGATGGCGATGGCTTCGCCGAACACGATGTGGCAGGTTGGCTGGCCGCGGCGCAGGTCGTCATTGTCGAGCGCGGGAAGATCGTCATGAATCAATGAATAGGTATGCAGCATTTCCAGCGCGCTGCCCAGTTCTTCGATACCTTCCGGCAGGCTTCCGGCGATCATGCGCGCGGCTTCCATGCAAAGTACGGGACGCAGGCGCTTGCCGCCGGCAAATACGCTGTGGCGCATGGCCTGATGGATCGACTCCGGGTGCTGCGAGGCGAGGGGCAGCAATTTCTCCAGGGCGTCGTCAATTCTTTGACGGCCCTGTTCCAGGGTTTCCTTGAGCATGAAAGTTGAGTATAGCAAGCAGCTTGCCGCACGAGCACGGTGCGCCGCGGCGACCCCGGCGCTTGAGACGCTGCACCTCTTGCGGTGCATCCGCCGCCGCTGAACAACCGTACTCTTGTTTGTCCGGCGCACCAGGGCCATTGTAGGGCCAGCGTTCACTCGTCCGGAGAAGTGAATATGCCAGAGCTTGTTCAGCCCCCGCCGTCCGCTGTGGCGCGCAAG
>DATFXI010000098.1:0-6198 GCA_035316085.1 Candidatus Angelobacter sp. | reverse complement strand
GTTCAGATACTTGGGCCCGGCTTTCTCGTCGGCGGCCAGCGTGCGCCCAGTAAATGCGATGATCTTGCCATTTTCCTGCGCGATGGGAAACGTGACGCGGTTGCGGAATTTGGAATAGATGCCGCCGGCCTCCGCGCCTTCTTTCCAGGAAAACAAGCCGGAAGCGCGTAGAACTTCTTCGCTGAAATCGTTCTTCAGGCGGTCTCTGAGCACGAAGCCGGAATCCGGCGCGTAACCGATGCGGAACGTAAGAATGGTTTCATCGCTGAGGCCGCGCCCGGCAAGATATTGGCGTGCGTGCGCCGCTTCTGGACGCCGCAACTGGTCCTCAAAAAACCTGCAGGCACGCTCGTGAACGTCAATTAGTTGGCCCCGCACCCGCGCTTCCTTGGCCTCATGCTCAGAGCTGTACTGCATTTTGGGCAGCTTGATATCCAGCTTCTCAGCCACCAGGCGCACAGCTTCCGGAAAACTGATGGTCTCTCTGTCCTGGACAAACTTGAACACGTCGCCCGATTTCCCGCAACCGAAGCAATGAAAGAACTGGCGCGTGGCGTGCACGGAGAATGAAGGCGTCTTCTCCTGGTGGAAGGGGCACAGGCCGACAAAATTCTGCGCCCCGGCTTTCTTCAGCTTGACGTACTCGCCGATCACGCGGACGATGTCCGCCTGCTGCTTCACCGTGTACGCGAGATCGCCGGGGTTGGCCATTGGAAGTTAGAGAACTGATTCATTGTGCGCGAAAAGCCGGAAACTGCCAACCACGAATCCTGTGCATCGCTGTTGAAATCTTGCCAAGGTTGCCTGATTCTTAGTGCAAGTCGACAACAACGCCAGCTTAGCGCTTCTCGGGCCAAGAGTTCTCCACAAGACTTGATCTAACAAAACTTTTGACAAGAAGCGCAACGTCTAAACTCCGATCAGGGCCGAGTCCACTTTGCAGGAGGATACGATGATGCGCACACTTTACCGATCAGCTGGTGCCTTCCTCATTCTGGGTGTCGCCCTATTGTCGACCACGTTGGCGCTGCGATGGTCAGACGCGTCTCCCGCGGCTGCTTCGTCCGATACGCTTCTAGCTCAGCGGAGTGAAGCGTCTCGCTGGGAGTACAAGGTTGTGGCTGCTCAGTCGTCTGAGGCGTTGATGGTCCAGGCAAACCAGAATAGTGCGGAGTCATGGGAGTTGGTGAACATAGTCCACGTGACAGACTCCAACCTAAAATGGATCGGGTTCTTCAGACGACCGAAACCGTAAGGTTCTGCCGTGCTTCAAACCTGCCTCAATTCGGCAGAGTGACGTTAAAATCGCGCAGGAACGTTTCTGTCGCGCGATCCTTGAACCAGGAGTCAAGCGGGCGTCGCCGACCCCCGCGGAGGAGCACATCATGAGCAGATCCTTCTTTCGCGCTGCCACCTTGTTTTTCCTTCTAACGGCGTGGGGCACGGTGCTGGCTACGGCGCAAGAGAACCCGGACTTCTCTCTCGCGCTCTCGCCGGGCGTCGTCACCCTGCCGCAAGGTGCGGTCAGCAGCTTCACGGTGACCCTCGACAGCACTGAAAAGCCGACGTTCTCTGTCAGTCTGTCTGGTTTGCCCGACGGCGTCCAGGCCCAGGCGCCCACCATGCGCGCCGGCATTGGCACGATTGTTCTGTACGCAAGCCCCACCGCTACCCTGGGATCTTTTGCTGTTCAAGTGACCGCCCGGGCGGGCAATAACTCGCGGACCCAGGTTCTAATGCTCAACATCAAGTCCATGCTGCCCGTGCCACAGTGGGAGTACACGGTCCTGGCGGCAAATAGCGACGATGAATTCCTCGCCTCGGCCAACATCCTGGGTTCACAAGGATGGGAACTGGTGAATGTAAGGTTTCGGGAAGGGGGCACACCGCCCTTCGTGGGCTTCTTCAAACGCATCAAGCGCTGAGGCGGGTTCTCTGCAACGTCGCGACAATGTTTGCCGGTTTGTGTAACCTAGTCGGTCATGAAAATTGAGACCATCGCTGTCCACGCCGGCTGCAAGCCGGAACGCGGCACGCGCGACGTCACGCCTGCAATCCATCAGTCAACTACTTTTGAAAAAGCCGGTGACGGCAGCTTGCCGGGCGGGTATCTTTACGGTCGCGCCAATAACCCCAATCGCGAGGCGCTCGAGGAAGCGCTGGCAGCGCTCGAAGGCGGCGCGGCGGCGCTGGCGTTTTCTTCCGGCAGCGCTGCCACCATGGGGCTGATGCACGCGCTCGCGCCCGGCGACCACGTGATCGCGCCTGACGACGCCTATTACGGCACCGCCATTCTGCTGAACACACATTTTCGCGACTGGGGGCTCAAGTCCACGCTGGTGGACATGCTTGACCTGAAAGCCGTGGAGCGCGCCGTCACTCCGCAGACGAAGCTCATCTGGGCGGAGACACCGTCGAATCCCCTGCTGCACGTCACGGACCTTCGAGGCGTGGCTGCCATCGCCAAAAAGGCAGGTGCTCTCATGGCTTGTGACAACACTTGGGCCACGCCGTTGTTGCAGCGTCCGCTGGAGTTGGGGGCCGACGTGGTGATGCACTCGGTGACCAAGTATCTTTCCGGCCACAGCGACGTTCTGGGCGGCACGCTCATTTTCAAGAAAGCGGGAGCCCTGCTCGAGAAAGCCCGCACCAACCAGCGCGAAGGCGGCGCTGTGCCATCGCCGTTCGAATGCTGGCTCACGCTGCGAGGCCTGCAAACGTTTCCCTACCGCGTGCGCGCCCATTCGGAGAACGCGCAACGTGTGGCTGAATTTCTAAGCCGCCAGCCCAAGGTTGAAGCGGTGCATTACCCGGGATTGCCCACGCATCCCGGCCACAAGATTGCCACTGCGCAGATGTCGGGCTTCGGCGGCATGATGTCCATTCAAGTGAAGGGGGGCCAGGCGGAAGCCTTCAAACTTTGCGCCGCAGTCAAGCTCTTCACTCACGCCACCAGCCTGGGCGGGACGCACAGCCTGATCGAGCATCGGGCATCGGTCGAAGGCCCGACGACGAAGAGCCCCGCCAACCTGCTGCGGCTCTCGATCGGGTTGGAACATGCGGATGATCTGATTGAGGACTTGGACCAGGCGCTAAAGCAACTCTAGCCGCAGATCGATGCGGATGAGCGCAAGATGGGCAATTGTCTGCGGAGCGGATGAACACGAATCTTCGTCAGGCCTATCGAAATTCGCGGGTGTTCGCGTCCATTCGCGGGCCAACCGATTCTGGATCTGCGCAGCGGCTAGACTTTTACTTCGACATTTACCCTGTCTGAAGAATCCGCCGCGAACATCTGCGCCGGCGTAAACCCAAACATTCCTGCCATCAGGTTACGGGGAAACTCGGCGATCGCGGTGTTGTACTGGCGCACTAGTTCGTTGTAATGCTGGCGCGCGAAGGCAATGCGGTTTTCCGTGGAAGTCAGCTGTTCCTGCAGCAAGAGGAAATTCTGTGACGCCTTGAGCGCGGGATAGCGCTCGGCCACTCCAAACAGATTGCTGACCTCACCGCTTAACGCCAATTCCGCCACGGCCCGCGCGGCGATGCCCGCTCCCGCAACGGCCACGGCCTGGCTGCGGGCCTGGGTCACCGCTTCCAGAGTCAGGCGCTCGTGGTCCATGTATCCCCTCACCGACTCCACCAGGTTAGGCACCAGATCGTGGCGGCGGGTAAGCTGCACATCAATATCGGACCAGCCGTTGCGGACTCCGTTGCGCATTGAGACCAGGCGGTTGAAACTCGCAAGCAGGAAGAACAACAGCAACGCGGTGATCGCGGCCACGACGATTAAAGCGTTCATTTGATCTCCCCCGAGCAAATAGCAATTAGCCGTTAGCAAATAGCCCAGCTAAAGCCCGTATTGGCATCAGCCGCTAACGGCTTCTGGTGGCCTTGTTCAATGCCGTCGCCACATCATTCACAAATCTCATAAAAGCCGAGAAGTTTTCCGCCCAGTTCTGGCCAAAGGCCCAATGGATCACACTGAGCCAGATCGTGAGGAGTACCAAGTTGAACCCGATCATTATGGCTATGAGCAGAAACATTAAACCAGCCGCTATTGCCAGCAGCGGGCCGATGATCAGCCACAGCGCCACAGCGATCGCGCGTCCGCCCACGCTCATTCGGGCGTGCGCTTCCGCGCGGAACTGAGCGCCCATGCGCTCCAGCCGGCGCAAACGTTTTTTGAGCGGCGGGTGAAACGAAAGGAAGCTCTGCGACTGTAGTCCGGTGGTCCCTCGTTTCGCTTGAAGTTGTGCGTTCTCCCGGGTGGCGGCTTGAATGCGGGCGATGGCAGCGCGGTCGCCGCGGGTGGCTGCGGAAATATCCGCAACATTGGGAATGTGCACCGATGCCGCATCTTCTCCGTGCGCGGCAGCCATGGCTTGAGCAAAGGCCTGCATGCGCGCCGCGGCCTGGGCGTCACCGCGAAACGCCGCGAGGCCGGTGGCCATCATCTCGCGCTTGAGTTGGGCATAATCAGCCGACGCGAAACGAGTGGAATCGGGATTCGCACCGGCGTCACCCGGCCGCGATGTTGCCCATACCGCGGCGGCCTGCTGCATCTGCTCTCGGGTAGGCTGCACGGCACGCACGCTGCGATCGCCGGTGGGATTGATCACGAACAAGTGTGTGGCCCATCCTCCCCCGGGCATGGCGCTTGAGTCCTGAGCGAGACGCTCGAGCGCGCCGGCCAGAGCGTCGGGATCGCGCGTGAGCTCGACTGCGCCGGCGTCCGCAAGATAGCGGCGTGTCCGCCACACCAGGGCCATCGAGGGGCCCAGAAGCAGGTTGAGGAAAAACCACAACGTGATCTCGATGGCCATGTTGGTAAACACGATGGGGAAAAACACCAGCCGTAAGAACTTGCGAATCAGACCGACCTTCTGTGGCGAGTTGAAAAAGCGATCAATGTCGGTGGAATTCATGTCCAGGCTGCCGGCCAGCAGCTCGGCGACGGCGTCAGCTTCAGCGGACTTCGTGGCGCCGCTGCCGAGAAACGCGTAGCGCACGATGCGCCACAGCGTTTTTTGTGACTGACGCCCGAAAGGCGAATTGATCAGCGTGATCAGCAGGCCACAGGTTTCAAACACGCTGGTGACGGTGAAGGCGACATGCAGATCGCCGTTGCCGACGGAGCTGACCAGGTGGGCCAGCAACGCCTGAAGCTGGTCACGAGTAAGGTCATCGAGCAGGCGGCGCGAGATCACGATGCGGGCATCCTGCGCCGACGTTCCGATGGCCGCGGCGTTCGCCCCGGGAGAATCCAACAGCATCAGCTTCGGCGCCGGCAGTCCGGCGGCGATGGCCATCTCCTGCGCGGCGTCAGCGAGTTGCAGTTCTTTCAGATCGCCCTGGTTTGGCTCGCGCGCGTTCAGGCTGGCCACCGCCCCGCCCACGCCGCCGCGGCGAAACAGCGCCAGCATGCAAAGCCACAGAACCAAGGTCAGCACCATCCCCGGTAACAGAGACAAGCCCAGCGCCCACAGCAGCTGCTGCGGATCCAGCGTGCCTCGATGGTTGAAGAAGTAGTCGCCCACGTGCTGCCCCAGCCGGGCGATAGCGTTCACGTTCTGCCAGAACTCCGCCGGGAGCGGAGAGAAATAGTTGATGATGTCAGCCGCTACCAGCATGACGCCGTACAGCAGCGGCGTCAGCGCCAAGGTGAGCGGGATTCCCATGATCAACGCGGCAAACGCGCCCAGCGCCGACATTCGCCAGGTGGCGCGGCGGTTGCGTTTCTGCGCTTTGAAAAATGCTTCCGGATCGCGGGGAGCAAACGCTGCGCTGGGGCCGGCCGGTTCCTGCGGACTCATGAAGCGTAGAGATTAGCACCGGCTCCACGCCTCGACAAGATGGTTGGCGTTAGCCCACGTTTATTTACTCTTGGCGCCGGAATCCTCAAGACGCAGGCGTGCCGTGGCCAGCACCTCGTCGAAAAGCTTCTGGTCTTCAGGCGCGAATCTCACTTTGGAAATATGAATCTCCGCGCAAAGATCGCGAGCGCCAAGATAAGCGTGGACATTCTTCATGCGCACCGGCAGGCCCTGAGCCTCGGGGATGATGAATTCCACGCGGGTCATGCCTTCCTGGGTGGACTTCTGCATATCTTCCAGCTTCCACCGGCTCCTGTCACCTTTCTCCGTCTTCGTCCACCATTCATCGCGGCATCTCTCCGGGCTCGCGGCGAACTTCACT
>DATFXI010000097.1:0-5412 GCA_035316085.1 Candidatus Angelobacter sp. | reverse complement strand
GTTGATCCAGGTGGCTGTGGCCATTGGGCTGGCCGCCGTCATGGTCCTGCTTTCCCACCTCCTGGGCAAACACAAATGGACGCGCGCCAAGAATACCGCGTATGAATGCGGCATCACCCCCACCGGCGACGCCCAGTCGCGTTTCAGCGTCAAGTTCTACATGGTAGCCATGCTGTTCATCCTGTTCGACGTCGAAGCCGTGTTCCTCTATCCCTGGGCAGTAATCGCCAGGCAACTCAAGATGTTTGGCTTTTGGGAGATGCTGATCTACATCGGCCTGGTCATGGTGGGATTCTTCTATATATGGAAGAAAGGTGTGCTCGACTGGAACAAACCGGAGAGGAGTGAAGGCTGATGCCCTTGGCGGCGCCTGTCACCGATCTGGAGCAACTGAAGGACCGCCCGGTGGTTGCCGCCTTGCTCGCCTGGAACGTGAATGCCGTCGAGGAGGCCAAGTTCGATCGTGACGAGCTCTCCATATATATAGCTCGCGAATTTATCCGTGATGCCTGCGCCCACCTCAAAGCCCAGGGTCTGACGGACTTTCTTTCCGACGTGACCTGCGCCGACTTCTATCCTCGCCAGCCGCGGTTTGAGATGGCCTACCATCTGCTCTCCATGCAGCGCAAAGAGCGCGTGCGCCTGAAGGTCCGGCTGGAGGGCGACGATGCTTCGCTCGAGTCCGTGACACCGTTGTGGCCGTCGGCGAACTTCTTTGAGCGCGAAGTGTTTGACCTGTTCGGCATTCGCTTCCTTGGTCATCCTTACCTGCGCCGCATCATGATGCCCGAAGACTGGGAGGGCCATCCACTTCGCAAGGATTACCCGGTGGAGGGCTACCGCTGATGGGCCACCTGAACGCGAACCCCGTGCTCGATGCCGCCGCCGACAAGACCATGATCCTCAACATGGGGCCGCAGCATCCTTCCACCCACGGCGTTCTGCGACTCCTGCTGGAGATCGACGGCGAAGCCGTGGTGCGCATGATGCCGGACATTGGCTTCTTGCACACCGGCATTGAGAAAACCTGCGAAGCCAAGTTTTATCAGCAGGTGGTGCCGCTCACCGACCGCATTGATTACCTCTGCCCCATGGTCAACAATCTCTGCTATGTGCTGGCTGTGGAGAAACTTTTGGGGATGGAGATCCCGCCGCGCGCGCAATGGATGCGCGTGATGCTGGCCGAACTGCAGCGCATCAGCTCGCACCTGGTGTGGCTGGGCACGCATGCCATGGACATCGGCGCCATGTCGGTGTTCCTCTATTGCTTCCGCGAACGTGAAGAACTGCTGCGCATTTACGAGATGGTGAGTGGCCAGCGCATGATGACTTCATACTTCCGAATTGGTGGCCTGGCGCTGGATCCGCCACTTGGATTCTTCGAAAAGGTAAAGAAGTTCCTGGACACCTTCCCGGAGAAAGTTGACGAGTACGAGAACTTGCTCACGGGCAACCGTATCTTCATCGATCGCTTGAAGGATGTTGCGCATATCAGTGCAGAAGATGGGCTTCTGATTGGGCTGAGTGGCCCCTCCCTGCGCGCCAGCGGCGTGGATTTTGACATCCGCCGCGACATGCCGTACTCGAGTTACGAAAAGTTCAAGTTCAAGGTCCCGGTGTCGAAAGACGGCGACGTCTGGGCGCGCTACGTCTGCCGGGTCCAAGAGCTGCGGGAGTCTCGCGAGATCGCCAAGCAAGCGTTGGAAGGTCTGCCTGACGGTCCAACCAAAGCCGACGCGCCCAAAGTGGTGTTACCCGACCGCGAGAAGATGAAAACGCAGATGGAAGCCCTCATCTATCACTTTAAGATCGTGACGGAAGGCTTTACCGTCCCCGCGGGCGAGGTGTACCAGGCCATTGAGTCGCCGCGTGGCGAGATGGGCTACTACGTGGTCAGCGACGGCACGGCTAAACCCATGCGCGTGCACATGCGTTCGCCTTCGTACGCCAATCTGCAAGCCTTGCCGCAAATGTGCGAAGGCAGGCTGATCGCCGACGTGGTGGCCGCGATCGGAAGCATTGACATTGTGCTTGGAGAAATCGATCGGTAGGGAGATTTGTAATCGGTAATTTGTAATCGGGTGATTGTGATGAAAGTTTGGTGATCACAATTGAGCAGTCAATCCGAACAGCTGCGCGAACGTACTAAGGCTTTTGCGTTGCGAATTGTCAAACTGTTTCGGTCGCTGCCCCGGGCAACAGAGGCGCAGGTGATTGGAAAGCAGCTGTTGCGATCTGGCACCTCAGTGGCAGCGAATTACCGTGGCGCTTGCAGAGCGAGATCCAGGGCAGAGTTTGTATCCAAGCTCGGCGTAGTTTTGGAAGAAGTAGATGAGAGCGTCCTGTGGATTGAAATGCTGATTGATGCCGGAATCGTCAAGAAGGCTCGTTTAGATCAATTACTGAGCGAGGCGCGGCAGCTGACGGCCATTTTTACAGCATCTCGGCAAACTGCAAAGCAAAGATAAATTACCCGATTACCCGATTTTGGCAATTTTGGCAATCTCATGGCGATTTCTGAAAAACTCGATCAGTTCTTCGATGCGAAGATGAAGGAGTACCCGACCAAGCGCTCCTTCCTGGTCCCGATGCTTCTCTACAGCCAGGACGAAGTCGGGTACATCAGCGACGAAGTGGTCGCGCACCTGGCGAAGAAGACGGATCTGACCGAGCTCGAGGTCCGCAACGTCGTCAGCTATTACTCCATGCTGCGCACCAGGCCCGCCGGCAAGTACAACGTGCAAGTGTGCACCAACATCTGCTGCATGCTGCGCGGTGCCGACGAACTGATGGAGCACTGCGAGAAAAAGCTGGGCATCGGACATAAAGAAACCACTCCGGATGGGATGTTTTCACTCGAGGAAGTGGAATGCATCGGCGCATGCAGTTGGGCGCCGGCGGTCCAAGTCAACTACGACTTTCATGAGAACTTGACGCCGGATGCCATGGACAAGGTTTTGGAGAACTACCGGAAGCGCGGCTAAATGGCGAACCTAACTTCCCATCCCGACGAAATACGCGTTGTCTCCCAGCGCTTCGGCAAAGGTGCCACTGACCTCTCGACCTACTTGCAACTTGACGGCTACAAGGCTGTGCAAAAAGCGTTGGCCATGCAGCCCGACGACATTATTAATGAGGTCAAGACTTCCAACTTGCGCGGACGCGGTGGGGCGGGATTTCCCACCGGCATGAAGTGGAGTTTTGTGCCCAAGCAGTCGGACAAGCCCAAGTACATTCTGGTGAACGGCGACGAATCCGAGCCCGGCACCTGCAAGGACCGGCTGATTTTGGAGCACGATCCACATTCGGTGATCGAGGGAGTGATCATTGCCGGTCTGGCGGTCGGAGCGAAGATCGGCTATGTCTACATTCGCGGCGAATACCGCTACTTGGTCGACATCATGCGCCAGGCAATTGCCGACGCTTACGCCAAGGGTTTTCTTGGCAAGAACATCTTCGGGAGCGGCAAGGATTTTGACGTTTACTGGCACACCGGCGCCGGCGCTTACGAAGTAGGTGAAGAGTCGGCACTCATGGAATCGCTGGAAGGCAAACGCGGCATTCCCCGCATCCGTCCGCCGTTCCCGGCAGTGGTCGGCCTGTGGGGCGGCCCCACGGTCATCAACAATGTGGAAAGCATCGCCGCTGTTCCTCACATTATTCTTATGGGCGGCCAAAAATTTGCCAATTACGGCCCACCCAAGAACGGCGGCACGCGGTTGTTCTGCCTGAGCGGCCACGTCAACAAGCCCGGCGTCTATGAGTTGCCCTTGGGCTACCCGCTGAAAAAGCTGATCTATGATGTCGGCGGCGGCATCCCGAACGGACGCAAGCTGAAGGCCGTTGTTCCCGGCGGATCCTCCACGTTCCTGTTGAACGCAGAAGAAGCCGAGAGCATCAACATGGACTTCGACTCTTTTGCCAAGCGCGGCGAATTCCTTGGCTCCGGCGGCGTGGTGATTCTCGACGACCAGACCTGCATGGTGAAGTTCGCCCTGCGCGTGATGAAGTTCTACCAGCACGAAAGTTGTGGCTGGTGTATTCCCTGCCGCGAAGGCACCGACTGGCTCAAGAAAACGCTCACCCGCTTCCATAACGGTGGCGGGCTGAGGAAAGACATCGACAACATCCGGTACCTGGCGCAGAACATGCTCGGACGGACATTTTGCCCGCTGGGCGACGCGGCGGCCATTCCCACGATGTCGATCGTGGACAAATGGCGCAGCGAGTTTGAAGCGCATTTGGAAGGCAAGCCGTGCCCGTTTGATCCTGAAGGCAAGATCAGCGAGCTGCCGGTGCTGTCTCACTAGGAAACCATGAGCACCTTGCCCAACCCGGTCGCGATCTCGCAAGTCGACAGAGAGAAACTGCTGGTCTTGCTGCGTGACAGCCGTGAACGGTTCCAGGCGAGCTTTGCCGGCGTCAACGATGAGGAGAGCCGTCAGCGGCCGGCGGAAGGAAGCTGGTCGGTGGCGGACTGCGTGGAGCATGTCGCAGCGGCGGAGACGTTTATGCTTCGGCTTTTGCAGGGGTCACGGCGTCCGCGCCCGGCCGGCGCGCCCAACCGCGAAGAGCTCTTTTTGCAGCGTATGACTGACCGCAGCATTCATGCAACATCGCCGGAAGGCGCGCGGCCCACGGGTCGTTTTGGCAGTCTTGAGGCAGCCGGCAAACAGTTCGAAGCGGCCCGGGCGGAAACAATCCGTTTCGTTCAAGAAACCACCGACGACCTGCGGGCCACGGAAGTCACGCATCCGCATCCGCTGTTCGGCAACGTTAGCGCCTATGAGCTGGTGATCATCATGGCCAGGCACGCCGAGCGGCATGTGCTGCAGATTGATGAGATCAAACAGAGCCCGGCATTTCTCGCCGTCAAAAAGAGTTAAGGGTATTTATGCCAGACGTAACCATCACGGTTGACGGAAAGAAGATTACCGCACCCGCGGGCACGCTGCTCATTGAGGCGTGCAAGGCGGTGGGGATTGAAGTCCCGTCATTCTGCTATTATCCCGGCCTTTCTCTGCAGGCAGCATGCCGCATGTGTTTGGTGCGGATCGAAAAAATGCCCAAGCTACAGACTGCTTGCACCGTGCCCATCACCGAGGGCATGGTCGTTGTCACCGAGTCGGACGAGGTCAAGCAGGCGCGCAAATCGATGATCGAACTGCTGCTGGGCAACCACCCTCTGGACTGCCCGGTGTGCGACGCCGGTGGCGAGTGCGAATTGCAGGACATGACTTTCAAGTACGGCGCCGCCGAGTCGCGCTACATGGAAGGCAAACTGCACAAGGAAGAGCAGCAGTGGTCGCCGGTGGTGTTCTTCGACCGTCCGCGTTGCATTCTGTGCTACCGCTGCGTGCGCGTTTGCAATGAAGGCATGGACGTGGCCGCGCTCGGCGTGCAGTTGCGCGG
>DATFXI010000096.1:0-9170 GCA_035316085.1 Candidatus Angelobacter sp. | reverse complement strand
GGGCTAATCGCGAAGGATTGGCGGCGTGTCGCTGATCTCCAGACTGAGCGATTCGCGCTCCCGGCTCAACTCGGGAATGCTTTGCAACAGCCGCAGGCAGCGGTTCCAGCGGAGCAGCGCGTCGTCATTGCCTTGCGGACGTACCTTCTCCGCGTCCTCGAAGCACTGCATAGCTTTTTCAAAACTAGCGATCAGCGTGTGCGCCAGATGGCCGGCGCGCATGTGCGCTTTGGCCCGGCGCTCGTGCAGGATACCTAGATAGTAAGACCGCTCGTATGGGCTGGTGAGCTTCTCAAAGCAATCCTGTGCTTCCTGATGATGATCATCTGGGGCGCCCGAGAATTGATCGGTGATGGCCAGGCCAAGTTGGCGCAGCCCCATTTGATTTTCCGGATCGACGGCGAGAATGTCGCGGCAGATGGATTCCGCTTCCTCCGCCTGGTTGAGATACCGGTAGTGCTTGGCTTTGGCCAGCGCCTCAGCGATGCCGCCCTTCGAGATGGTCTTCAACTGGCGTTCCATACCACTGTCCTAATTCTATGCCTGTCCGGCGCCGGGGTATCGCGCTGCGCACTCCCCTTACCCTTACCCCATATTCCAGAGAATGTATCCCGCCAGGACCGACCCCACAAGTGCCCCGCCGTAGCAGAAGGGGAAGATCAACTGATTGAGATGTTTGATCTGCAGTCCGTCGTACAGCGTGTAGCGAAACCGGTGCGCCCAGTGAAAGAGCGAGAAGAAGCAGAGGATGAACAGCACCACCCTAGTGATTGGCAGCCGCACCAGTCCCAACAGGCCGGTGTAGGACGGCGATTCGATCCACCCTAGCGGAAACGCCAGGAACAGCAGAAACAGGAGCACAGGAATCAGAAACGCGGCTACTACGCCGCCGGCGCTGAACAACACCCAAAGAATCGGCTCGTTGGATCGCTTCGCCATTAAGCCCTCAGCAGGAACCAGGCCACAATCGCCGAGACTCCGGCCCAGGCCAGATAGTTGGGACCTGCAATCCACAGGTCAGGAATGCGCTTGCCGCCGACGCGCACTGCCATCGCTTTCGGCGCCAGGTTGAACCACGTGATCGCGTGAAAGGTCACAAAGAACAGACTGATCAAATTCACAGCCACGACTACTGGGTCTCGCAGGAATTCCTGGAAGCCGGCATAGTCCTGCGGTCCGCTGGAAAGCGCGGTAAGCGCAAGCAACAGTTCCGCCACAAACCAGGCGACAAATACGCTGCTGATCTCCCGCAGGATGAATTTCAGATACGACCACCGGCCCATCCACCACCAGGTTGAAACGTGCGCGCGGTACCAGCGTGGTCGAAACTCGGTGTACGCGGGGTCTTGTCTGGCGCCACTCATTTTGCACTCTTCACTTTGCTACTCTTCACTTTGCACCCCAGGGCATCAGGAAAGACTTGAGCCGGTCGAGGGTTGCGGTCAACTTATATTGCTGAATGGCCCCGGCGGGGTCCACCTTCTTGGGGCAGGCCTTGGTGCAATCACCCACAAACGTGCAGCCCCAGATGCCCTCGTGCTGAGCGAGAACATCCATCCGTTCCTGGGCACCTTGATCGCGCGAATCCATGTTGTAGCGTTGCGCCAGCGCGATGGCCGCGGGGCCGATGAATCCCGGATCCAGACCCACCACCGGGCACGCCGCGTAACACAACACGCAATTGATGCACATGCTGAATTGCTTGTAGAGATCAAGCTGCTCGGGAGTCTGCAAGTACTCGCCTTCCGAGAGAGGCTTCTCTTCCTTGCGAATCAGCCAGGGCTTGACGCTCTGCAATTTCCCCATGAAGTCCTCGAGGGCGACTACAAGATCGCGGACTACAGGGAAGTAGCGCAGCGGCTGGACGCGAATGCGGCCCTGAGCGGCATAGCTTGAGAGAAACGTGGCACAGGTCAGCTTGGGCTCGCCGTTCACCATCATGCCGCAGCTCCCGCAGATGCCCATGCGGCACGACCAGCGGAAGGTGAGCGAGCCATCCACCTTGTCCTTGATGTGATTGAGCGCGTCGAGCACCACCCAGTCCTTGCGGAGAGGCACTTCGTATTCCTGGAGACGCGGCTCTGTTTCCAGTTCCGGGGAGTAGCGCGTAACTTCCAGCGTAATGGTGTCGGCCATGCTTACCTCAGAGCCGCCTCTTTTACTTTCTCCTGCGTTCCGTAGACTCGCTTGCCCGGCGGCCAGCGCGTAATGACCACGGGAAGATACTCGATCCGCGCGGTTCCGTCGGCGTTGCGGCCAACCAGGGTATGGGACAAGAAATTCTTGTCATCGCGCTCCGGGTAGTCGGTCCGCTGGTGCGCGCCGCGCGATTCCGTTCGCCGCAGGGCTGACTCCGCGATGGCGGTCGCCACGTCCAGCAGAAACTCCAGCTCCAGAGCCGCCGTGAGCTCGGTGTTGAAAGTGCGGCTGCGGTCGTCGAGGACAAGGTCTTTGAATCGCTCCCGGAGCTCGCCCAGCTTGGCAACGGTGTTCTCCAGTGAGCCGCGGTTGCGATAAATCCCTGCGCCGTTCTCCATTGCTGTAAGCATCTCGCCACGCAGAGTTGCGATGCGTTCTTTGCCCCCGGACTTGCGCAGAAACTGGTCTTCCAGGCGGTGCTGTTCGTCCAGGGCCTGGGCCGGCACGTGCCGGCTGGGGGGCTTGAGGTCCGCAGCAGCTTGGGCCGCGGCTTTTCCCGACGCCGCACCAAAGACAAGGATCTCCGGCAGCGAGTTCGATCCCAGCCGGTTGGCGCCGTTGATGCTCACGCAGGCGGCTTCGCCCGCGGCGTACAGGCCGGGGAGCGGCGTGGCCCCCTCATTGTTGGTGTGGACTCCACCCATCATGTAATGGACCACAGGCCGCACCGGTATCAGATCGGTAATCGGGTCGATGCCTTCGTATTTCAGGCAGAGCTCGCGGACGAACGGCAAACGCGTGTTGATGATCTTTTCGCCGAGATGGCGCAGGTCCAGGTGGACAACTTCGCCATAGGGAGTCGAGATGGTGCGACCCTTCTCCGTCTCACCAATGTAGGCCTGGCTGAGGCGGTCGCGCGGGCCGAGTTCCATGTTTCTCAGCACCGGCTTTGGCGTGGGCGTTCCCAGGTTGTAATCCTGAAGGTAGCGGTAGCCGTCCTTGTTGATCATGTAGCCCCCCTCGGCGCGGGCCGCTTCCGTAATCAGAATCCCGGTAAACGGCAGCCCCGTGGGGTGGTATTGCACGAACTCCATGTCTTTGAGCGGAGCCCCGGCGCGATAGGCCAGAGCCATGCCGTCACCCGTGCAGATGCTGGCGTTGGTGGTGAACGGAAAAACGCGCCCGCAGCCTCCGGTGCACAGGATCACAGTCTTGGCCGTGATGGCGCGGATATTCCCTGAGTTTAGCTCGACGGCCACCACGCCTTGCACCCGGCCTTCGTCCACCAGCAGCCTGGTGACGAAACACTCGTCGTACCGAGTGACAGCGCGGTACTGCAACGTGGTCTGGAACAGCGTATGCAAGAGGTGGAAACCGGTCTTGTCGGCGGCAAACCACGTCCGTTGCTTACTCATACCGCCAAAGGCGCGAACAGAAACGTGGCCATCGCTGTCCCGGGTCCAGGGACAGCCCCAATGCTCCAGGCGGAGCAATTCTTGCGGAGCTTCCTTGGCAAACATTTCCACGGCATCCTGGTCGCATAGCCAGTCACCGCCGGAAATGGTGTCGTAGCAGTGCTCATCAAGCGTGTCGCCGGCCTTGATGACACCGGCGGCGCCACCTTCCGCGGAAACCGTGTGGCTGCGCATGGGATAAACCTTCGACACTACCGCCACACTGAGTTGAGGATTGGTTTCGGAAACCGCGATCGCAGCACGAAGGCCGGCTCCACCACCGCCGAGCAGCAGAACATCGTGATAGGTGATGTCCATGAGCCTTGGGGCCTCTTCGCGCTGAAAATAACTGCGACCGCTGATTCTAACTGAAGAAGAGAGCCGTGCAACCTGTTTTCGCGTGTCTCTGCTGAGCTAGAATTCTGCCGCTAATCTGAAGCGGGAGGTGGAGCATGCAGCAGGCCCTTAAAACGTGGCATGTTACTGCAGGGTTCGCCCTTTTTCTTGTCACTGGCCCGCTAGCCTCGCATCCACAGGATGGAGATGCGCGGCTGGCGCCTGTCAGCCGCGATAAGCTTTGCGTCACCAAAGGCGCCATTGAAGCTGCCTCGGACTCGAAGATGGAAGTGACGGTTCCGGAGATGCGGGCCGTGGTGGCCTATCCGACGCGTTTCGTCGCCGAAGCCAGGTTCACGTACCTGGGTCCCACAAAGCAAGACAAGCCGTTAGGCTCCGGCGAGATTCGCCGCCAGTTCGGATTGAAGCTGCGCGCCGCCAGCGGCTGCAACCTGGTTTACGCCATGTGGAGAATCGAGCCCAAGCAGGCACTGGTAATTTCCGAGAAACTCAATCCCGGGCAGACGACCAGCGCTGAGTGCGGCACGCACGGGTATCGCAACCTCAAGCCCACGCAGGAGGTAAAGCCGCCGCTGCTCAAGAAAGGCGAAAGCCATACGCTGCGCGCGGAGGCCGAAGGCAGCAAGATGAAAGTATTCATCGACAACAAGCTGCACTGGGAAGGACTTCTCGATCCCGAAGCCCAGGCGCTCACTGGGCCGTCAGGTGTGCGCAGCGATAATGGTCGCTTTAAGTTCCAGTTCTTCTCGAGCGAACCGGTCAGGGGACGCAAGAACCCGCCCTGCCACGCCGCTGGCGGCGATGATTAGCCAGCTAGCGGCTCACTGCCGGAGGTGGAGGCTTCCGCGCCGCAATCACCCTGGGAATGCCTTGCAAGTCCGCAGTGACCAGGACTTCTTTCCAGGTGTCCAGTAGCTCCCTGACCTTTGCTTCCGCAGAAAAACCAATCTCAGCGACGAACCAGCCGCCGGGCTTCAACGCCGCATGCGCTTGTGGAACCAGCCTGCGGTAGATGTCCATTCCTTCCTCGCCGGAGAAGACCGCGACCTTGGGCTCAAATTCGCGGACCTGCTTCTGGACTTTGTCAGCCTCCGATTCTCCGACGTAGGGAGGATTGGACACAACAAAATCGAATTGCATGCCCGCGTAGGCCGAGAGCAAGTCAGATTTGCGAAACCGGACATGCTTATCCAAAGCAAGGCGCGCGGCGTTGACGGCGGCCATCTCCAGTGCTTCCTCCGAAATGTCGCAGGCGTGGATCTCGGCTTGCGGCAGTTCACTCGCCAAGGCGAGGGCAATGGCCCCGCTGCCCGCGCCCACGTCCACGATTCGCAGTTTGTCCCGCGGCTCGACCTCGTATCCCTTCACCAGCTCCAGCACGGTCTCGACCACGTGCTCGGTCTCCGGACGCGGGATCAGCACCGCCGGCGACACCAGCAGGTCCAGCCCCCAGAACTCCTGATGTCCGGTGATGTATTGCGTGGGACAGCCGCGCGCGCGCTGGCCGGTTACTTCTTCATATTGCGATTGCTCGTCGGCCGTGAGCTCGTATTCAGGGTGGCTGTAGAGAAAGGAACGTTCCCGCCCCAGGACGAACAGCATCAGCAGCTCGGCGTTGAGCCGGGGCGAAGGCACGTCGTTGGCGACGAAGAGTTCGTAGGCGGAATCAACGGCGCGCTTGAGCTGCATAAGAGCGGTGAGCACTAGCAATGAGCTTTTTTCTGCAATCCCGAGCGGAGCGAGGGATCACTATAGCACCGAGACCGATGGCCCTGACTGCTATTCGCTTCGGATGCGGTTTCGAAGATGGTAGGGATCCCTCTGCCGCTCCGCGGCCTCGGGATTTTAGAAAAAGGCTTTACGCCACCACTTCCGCCTGGTGCTTCAGCTTCTCCGCCTGGTAGTGAGTGACCAGGGCGTCGACGATCGGCTGAAGTTTGCCGTCAATCACGTCGCCGAGCTGGTGCAGGGTGAGCCCGATTCGGTGGTCGGTGACGCGGTTCTGAGGAAAATTGTACGTGCGAATTTTCTCGCTGCGGTCGCCCGAGCCCACCATGGCTTTGCGTTCCTTGGCCAGGGCCGCCTGCTGTTTTTCCATCTCCATTTCGTAGAGACGGGCGCGCAGCACGCGCATACCTTTCTCGCGATTCTTGATCTGGGATTTCTCGTCCTGGCAGCTGACCACGGTGTTGGTCGGCAAATGCGTGATGCGGACGGCGGAGTAGGTCGTATTCACGGACTGCCCACCCGGCCCGGAGGAACAGAATGTGTCGATGCGCAAATCCTTGGCTTCGATCTTCACGTCCACGTCTTCGGCTTCAGGCAGCACGGCGACCGTAACAGCGGAAGTGTGCACGCGACCCTGCTGTTCGGTCTGGGGCACGCGCTGCACCCGGTGAACGCCGCTCTCATACTTCATGCGCGAGTACACGCCTTTACCTTCGATGATGGCGATGACTTCCTTCAACCCGCCCACGCCCGACTCCGACGTGGAGAGCACCTCCACCTTCCAGCGCTGGCTCTCCGCGTAGCGCGTGTACATCCGGAAAATCTCCGCGGCAAAAAGCGTGGCTTCGTCACCACCTGTGCCGGCGCGGATTTCGAGTACTACGTTCTTCTCGTCGTTGGGATCCTTGGGTACAAGCAAGATTTTGAGTTCGGCCTCAGTCGCGGCCAACCGTTCTTCCAGACGCGAAAGCTCTTCTTGGGCGTAAGCCCTCAGCTCAGCATCAGACTCCTCCGCGATCATCGTCTTGCTCTCTTCGATCCCACGCTTCAAGTCCTTGTATTCACGGTACTTCTCCACGATCTCCGAGAGCTCAGCGTGAGCTTTGGCGGTCTTCTGGTAGCGAGACGAATCCCCAATCACCTCCGGCGACGCCAGGGCGCGGGTAAGTTCGTCGTATTTCGACTCGATTTGGTTCAGCCGTTCAAACATGGGGTCCTATCCATTGTAGCCGGAGATTAGATCAAAAAAACCTAACCGCGGATTCGCGCCTTCTTCTGAAATCCCGAACGAAGTGAGGATCCACACTCGCTTCGAAGGCGCATCCGGGAGTGAACTGAGTGTCAACGCCGTCGGTATCGGTGCAATAGCGATCCCTCGCTACGCTCGGGATTACAGAAAGAGCCCACATCAAGCATTTGCCTCGCCGGCCTGTTGCCCCCGGGCGCTGTTGATAAAGGACAGGTACTGTCCGATCCATGTCCGCGTCTTCTCTATCAACGGCATGTGACCACATTCCTTCAGAATGACAAGCTGAGCCTGTTTGAGGTTGGCCTTAAGCAGCTCGGCGCTGGAGACATCGAGCACCCTATCGTGATCTCCCCACACGATCATGGCCGGGGCCTTGATTTGCCGCAGCCTCTGGATCAGTGGCGGCTCGTTGTGCTGCATTTCCTCAAATATCTGGCGGCTCTTCAAGGTGTTACGGACGGCGATCTGCGCCAAATACTTAACGATGGGACCCGGTATGTACGGCCGCTTGACGAACAAATTGCTCAGCAACCGGTTGAATCCCTCCACGGAGGAAACCACCAGCCAGTTATCGCCTTTCTCGACGGACCTGGCCAGATCGCTGGGCACGGGTTCGCTCATGCCATGAGGGCACAACAACCCCAGCGTGATGACTCGCTTCGGAAACCGCGCAGCATAGGCCGCGGCCAGAAAACCGCCCATGGAGTGTCCCATGAGGTGAAAGCGCTCGAGCTTCAATTCCTGCACCAGGTCTTCGAGACGTGCGAGCTGGGCAGGATAGCCGTAAGACTCGGTTTCGATCCGTGTGCTTGCGCCCCATCCCGGAAGGTCCGGCGCGATCACGTGGTGCTTTTTGGTCAGTGTCGCGGCGAGGCGGTTCCAGCTGTCGCCCGAAGCCGCAAACCCGTGCAGGAGCAGAACGCTCTCACCTTGGCCGCCCTCGGAATAGGCGATGCGGTGGTCGCCGACCTGCACCACATGCCGCTTCACGCCGGCCATGAAGCGCTCGAAGGCGATGAGGGACTGGGCTAGTTTCGGCACAGACGATTACTAGGCTATCACCAGCTCGCCGCCGTTCTTCTTTTCCAGGTCCATGGCCAGGTCGAGGGCTTTGATGGCGCACTCCACCTGATCGTCAGACGGGGGCTGCGTGGTAATACGCTGCAGCCACAAGCCGGGTCTGGTGAGCAGAGCAAAAATCGAACGCCCGTGCTTGGCCGAGAAGCGGATCATCTCGTAGGAAACGGACGCAATGATGGGCAGGAAGCCCACCCGCAAGGCGATTTTGCCCCAGAGACTTTGAATCGGGAACGCGGCATACACTGGGATACAGATCAACATGATGGTCATGAGGAAGCTGGTGCCGCAGCGGGGATGATATGTCGAATATTTCTGCGCCTCGCCGACCGTGGGCATGCCGTGGTCCTCAAAGGCGAAGACCGTCTTATGCTCGGCGCCGTGGTAGTGATAGATGCGCTTGATATCTTCGAAGAGCGAGAGACCCCACACAAAAAGCAGAAAGATCAGAATGCGAATGGCCCCGTCCACCAGATTAAAAGCGATGTTGCCCTTCAGCGCCGGCCAATATTTCGCCATGCCCCAAGTGGCTCCAGCAGGCACAAACTTGTACATGAAGAAAAAGAACGCGATGGAAAATACCATGCTGGCAACCACTGCCCAGCTGCTGATCTCCGGTTTCTTCTCGCCTTCTTTCTCGGCGATCGATTCCAGACCCGCGTTCAGGGAGAACTTCGACGCCACAAATCCCAGGCGCATGGCCTGTCCCAGCGTGGCCAACCCGCGAATGAACGGCCAGCCCAGCCATTTATGCCGCTCCGACGGACGCTGCAAAGTCTCGCAGTGGGTGGTGATCTCACCCGACGATTTGCGGATGGCGATGCCCCAGGCGTGCGGTGAGCGCATCATCACGCCTTCCATCACCGCCTGGCCGCCGACCAGGGTTTCCTCGCCGCCCTCCAGCGCGGGGAGCAGTTGTAAGGACACGAGAAAACGCACAATCTGACGCCAATACTTCATTCAATTCTCTATCGATTAGATGGTCAAAGCCCCGCCAAGGCCGCACAGCGGAGCTGGGGTATCAAGTGACATTTTATTCTATTCACGGCACAAAGTGCCGAGAAAACGGAACCTCCACCGCCATGGCTAAGGCCAGGGACGTAGCACCACTGATCCTGACGGACTAAGCCTTCGCCGCGTGGGCCTGCCCTTCGTTCCCTGTGGCG
>DATFXI010000095.1:0-3858 GCA_035316085.1 Candidatus Angelobacter sp. | reverse complement strand
ATCAAGGAGTTGGTGGCCTTCGACGAAGAGGAAATCACTGACGAGATCGTTTTGGCGCGACTGAAGCATTTTGTCGGCCAGATTGACGATATCGGCAAACATTACAAAAAAGTCCTGCAGTTGGAAGAAAAGCTGGCGGGCATCGTGCAGAAGAAGAAACCGCGCGAGTTCCGTCGCTGCCGCCGGTCGCTGGGCCGGGCGCACGTGATGGTCTCCGTAGGGATCCGCAATCTGAAGTTCACCAATCCGGAGCGCAAGCGCCTGATTGACCGCGTGAACAAGACAGTGGACACCATGCGGCTGCTGGACCGCCACGTCAACAATCTGGAAAAAAAGATTGAGGCCACGCGCAGTGACGACGCCAAGAAGGAATTCCGGCGTATCCAGCGCGGGCATCGCAGCGATCTGGAAACTTTGGAGCGGGAAGCCGGCGTCACCTACCAGGAACTCAAGCGCACGCAGCGCGAAATCATCCAGGGTGACGTGGACGCCGAGGCGGCGAAACGCGAGCTCATCGAAGCGAACTTGCGCCTGGTGGTTTCCATTGCGAAGAAATATACCAACCGCGGGTTACAGTTTCTGGACTTGATCCAGGAAGGCAACATCGGCCTGATGAAAGCTGTGGACAAATTTGAGTACCGCCGCGGCTATAAATTCTCCACGTACGCTACGTGGTGGATCCGCCAGGCCATTACCCGCGCCATCGCCGATCAGGCCCGCACCATCCGTATTCCGGTGCACATGATCGAAACCATCAACAAGCTGATCCGTACGTCGCGGCAGCTGGTGCAGGAACTTGGGCGCGAGCCGACGTCGGAAGAAATTGCCAAGCGCATGGACATTCCGGTAGCTAAGGTCCGCAAGGTATTGAAGATCGCGCAGGAACCGATTTCGTTGGAGACGCCGATCGGCGAAGAGGAAGATTCGCATTTGGGCGACTTCATCGAAGACCGTTCCATGGTCTCGCCGGCGGAAGCCGTCATCAACGTCAATTTGAAAGACCAGACGGCGCAGGTGTTGCGCTCGCTCACGCCACGCGAAGAAAAAGTCATCAAGATGCGCTTTGGTTTGGAAGACGGCTCCGAGCACACTCTGGAAGAAGTCGGCCAGTCGTTTGCGGTCACGCGCGAGCGTATCCGCCAGATCGAAGCCAAAGCCTTACGCAAGCTTCGCCATCCTTCACGCTCCAGAAAGCTGAAAGCGTTTATGGACGGGATCAAGGAAGCCTAGAACCTAACCACTGATCTACACAGATCACACTGATACAACGGCGCTGCTGCAAAGCGGCGCCTTTTTCTTTTAGTCAGAGTTTGGGCGCTGGGACTACTTGAGGACAAAAATCCGGGCGGCCGCAGCCGCCCGGAGTAACTCTGAAGATCCAACTTGTCAGAACGAGTACTGCGCGTTGAGTTGAAGCAGCCGCGGCGGGTTGACCGTACTGGTGATCTGGCCGAAGGTTCCCGGTGCCGTAATGCCGACGAACGACGGCTGCCGGAACGACGGATGGTTCAGGATGTTGAAAGCATCCACCCGAAAATCCAGCGAATGCCGCTCATGCAGCCGGAAGTGCTTGGCCAAGGCGAAGTCCCAGTTCTGCTGGAACGGCCCGCGGAAAGCATTGCGCGGAATGCTGCCATAGCCGGTCACTAACGTGGTTGGAGTGGCGGGGTTCACCGCGCTGTTGGGGACGGGCGGGGTCTGTCCGAAGCAGGCAGGATTCAGATAAGCCAATCCAGCGGCGATCTGGCTCTGTACGCTCCCCGGGTTGTAGGCGTTGGCCAACGCGCCGCACAAGAAGATGCCCGTTGACGTTCCCCCGCCGAAGGCCCTGCTGCCGTTGGCATCAGTGACCGAGAAGGGCAGGCCGCTCTGATAAGTGTTAATACCGCTGATGGTCCAGCCCTGGAAGGCCTGCGTCCCCCAAATTCCCTGCTTGGGGACGGGCAGGTCGTACACATAGCTGAAGACCACGCGATGCCGCCGGTCGAAGTCCCCGATGGCGCGGTTCAACGCCGGATTCAGATTGCCAAAATTGACCAGGTTGGCGCCGAGTTGTCCAGCCTGCGTGGCATTCAGCTCGTCAGTACTCTGCGATCCGCTGACGTTATCGATCGACTTCGACCACGTATAGGCCGTCTGGAAGTACAGCCCTTTCTGGAAGCGGTGAGACAAGGTCACTTGGCCCGAGTGATAAATGGCAAAGCCGATGTTGCCATCGGTGCGGGCGCCCTGGCGGCGCGAGAGGCCGAGCGCCGAGACGCGCAACGGCTCGTTGTTGACGGTATTGGTGGTGATGGTGTACGAGACTCCATTGATATCTTTCACGACAATGGGATTGGAAGGGCTGGCCAGAGCTGCCAAGAAGGGCGCGTAAATGCCCAGTCCGCGCAGGTAATGGGAACCAACGTAGTCCACTTCCAGGCTCCAGCCCTTGCCGATTTCCCGCTGTACGCCTAAGTTCCATTGCTGGTTGTAAGGCGCCTTGGCGTCTGGAGGCACTGACGAGAAGGACGCCAAGTTAATCGAGCAGTTGGTCGCTGTCCCGCCAAAACCCGCGCACGCCACGCCAGCATCGTTCACGAAAATCGGAACGTTGGCGGGATTGTTGGGATCACCATTTCCGGTAATTCCGGCAAAACGCGAGTTTTGGGGAATTCGTGTTGGATCAACCGCCGACCCTGCCGGTTGATTCGGCAGCGGGTTGGCCAAAGTGACTCCTATGGGGTTGCTGATCGCCAATTGCACAAAGAACGGGGGACCCAACGAACCCTGCAGGAAGTTCTGGTTTGAGAGGCGCTGGAAGTAGATTCCATAGCCGCCACGGACCACAGTCTTGTGATCACGGAACGGATCCCACGAGAAGCCTGCGCGCGGGCCGAAGTTATTGTTGGTGCGGCACGTGCGCGCGCCGCACGAGCCGACTCCGGGAGTGCCGGTAAGGCCGGGAAGATTGATGTCCTCGGCGAACAGGAACGGGTTCTTGCCGGGCACTAGCGAAGGATCAAAAACCGTGGTGCGCTCGAACAAGTCATGGGAAAACTCCAGCGAATCCCAACGCAAGCCCAGATTCAACGTCAGGTTCGACAATACTTTGTAGTCGTCCTCGAAAAAGGCGCCAAAGTCAGTCGCTCGGAAGTAGCGCTGGGGATCGCCCGAAGCGGCTTGCAGCGTGTTGATGGTCCCTTTGAGGAAATTCGAGAAGCTGCTAAAGCCCAGAGATCCTCGGAGGGCGAAGCGGTTAAAGCGGTTGAGTTGGTAACGTGTGGCTCCGCCTCCCGCCTTGAGAGTGTGCTTGCCCAGGCTCATGGACCAGGTATCGTTGTAATCGAAGCTGTTGGAAACCGTTCCCCGCTCGTCGTTCACGCCGGTACCGAGGGAAAACGCGCCCGTGATCGTAACCTGGTAAACGCCCGGCACAGTGGTGGAATTGGGCCGTGTCGCGTTGATGTCCGAAAGGTTGACGATGTCCTGAGGCGCGAATGAGGATATGAAGCGGCTGAACCCAAAGCGGAATACATTCAACTGCCGGTTGCTGATCTCTTGCGTGTGGCTAATGGTCGCGAAGCGGTTCTTCTGAATCGCGACCTGGGGAAACGCCAGCGTGGAAGCAGTGCCGAACGGAGCATTGGTGTCTCCATTGTCGTAGAACCAGCGGCCGCTGACCTTTGATTTGCCGTTGAAAAAGGGACGGTCGTAGGCGACGACATATTGGGTGTCGGTCACAGGCGCTACGTGGCTGAATACGCATTTCAGGTTCGTTGCACTGGTGGCGAGGCAACCCGGCTGGCCGGCGCGCGGAACCAAGAACGTGCCGCCGTAGTAGTTGTTCTTGACGTTCAAGATATTTACGGCGGTCGG
>DATFXI010000094.1:0-4468 GCA_035316085.1 Candidatus Angelobacter sp. | reverse complement strand
TTGTTCCAGGAAATGCGCGAAAGTTTTCGCCAAAGCCCGCGTATCAGCGCCTAACGATCCCGGCTCGACGGTGTATCCCCGCAGCCAGGAGTAGCCCAGGCGTTTAGGCCTGGATGGGTGAGCCGAGCGAATCAGGAGACGCGGTCATCTTCTGGGCGCTCAGATTCTTTGTGCCGACCGCCTGAAAACGTCACGTCGAGCCCTGTCGTTTTGTCGAAACCTCAGTCAAACCGGCCAGCACTAAACGCGAGGTGAAGATCCTTGATGCCAAGACACACGATCTGTGCCCTCTGCCTGCTGGCGCTGGCCGCCACCGCTCTCTCGGCACAGAATGAAAAGCGCGGCGATAACGACAAGAGGCTCGCGTTCGTCAACGGCAAGTGGTTCGACGGAAAAGATTTCCGGCTGGACACGTTCTATGTCATCCACGGCACGCTGACTCACGCTCGACCTGGATCCGCAATCGAGACGGTAGACTTGCACGGCGGTTACGTGATCCCCGCGCTCGGCGAAGCGCATTCCCATTTTCCTGACCAGGAAGGAAATTTTGACCGGGCCAACGGTCAAGCGTTGACGGCCGGGGTTTTCTACGTCCTCAATCCCAACGACATTGCCGAGAAGACCAATCTCCTCCGCACCCGGCTCGAAACGCCTTCGACTGTCGATGCGGTCTTTGCTCATGCTGGATTCACCGACCCCGGCGGCCATCCCAAACCGCTGTACGAGAGCCTTGTAGATCGCAAACTATATGCGTATCAGAAGTCCGAGCTCGAAGGCCGGGCATTTTATTCCATCGGCTCCTTCGAGGACATCGCGCAAAAGTGGCCGGCCTTCCTGGCAACACAACCCGGCTTTGTCAAGATCTATCTCCTGCATTCGGAACGATACGCGCAGGAGAATTCGCCCGCTCCGAGCAAGGGACTGCGGCCGGAGTTCGCGCGCGAAATTGTGAGGCGCGCGCATAAAGCCGGGTTACGAGCAGGCGCCCACGTTGAATCGGCTGCCGATTTCCACGAGGCCTTGGAGGCTCACGTGGATTTAGTCATGCACCTGCCAGGGTACTGGCTCGAAAGCTCGAACTACGAGGATTACGTCATCCCAGAACGCGACGCCAAGCTCGCAGCGCGGCGGGGAGTGTATGTTGTGGCCACGGCCGCGCTGCTCGATGCCCACAACGCCAAGGACGACCGGCTCAGGCAAATCCAGATTGAGAACCTGCGCCTCCTAAAGAGAGCGGGTGTTAAGCTTTTGATCGGCAGTGACAGCTGGCCCGGCCCCGGGACGCAGCGTGAAGTGGACTATCTCCAAAAAACCGGCGTCTTCACCAACCTGGAACTGCTCTCTATGTGGTGCCACGCGACGCCCCACGCGATCTTTCCCGGCCGCAAAATTGGAGAGATTAGGACCGGATACGCGGCGAATTTCCTGGTTCTGTCGAAGAACCCCTTAGAGAACCTCAGCGCTCTGAAGGAGATCAGACTGCGGGTCAAGCAAGGGGAGGTCGCCAAATAAGCCCGCCAAGCGAAATATCTCACGGGCGTTGACGTCGTTCAGGGAGTCGCCAAGGTAATGATTTGATGGCCGGAGCAGCCAATCTTCAAGCTTTCCTTTAAGGTTGCCAGAACGCCCATTCCATACTTCAGGAGAAAATACGCCGCGCCTACTTCCCTTTCCTGGAGCTCTTTGTTGGCATAGAGCAGAGTGGAAAGCTCGGCAGCGTGACGTTCAAGCTCAACGTTCTTACGGACTTCAGCGCGCGCCGCCTTGTCACGCAGGCCCTGAAGCTGGTAACGCATTTTCGAGGCCGCATTCTCTGCGGCGTCCACCAGCGTTTTGTCCAACTTTTTAAGCGCCGGCTGCACCGCCGCCAGCGCCCGATTGAGATGCTCAGTAGCTGTGTCAAAGCTTTCCGTCACACTTTCCGGCAAGGCGTGCCCCGCCACCACCTCGCGGAGTTTTTCCGGCGGGACAAAGACATCCGTCAGCTTGAGATGGTAGCGATCCAAAAGTTTTGCCTGGCGAGGTTCAATGACGGTGGCAAAAATCCGCGGGACAATCGGAGTGACTCTGCCCGCAAGGCTGCGGTACACAACTTCCACTTGCGCGAAGTATGCGGCTTCACTGGGGCCTCCGCAGTAACAAAGCGTCGGCAAAAGATAATCCTCGACCACGGGCCGCAGCAGCACGTTGGCGCTGAAGCGCTCCGGACATCGCTCGGTCTCCGCCAGCAGTCGGGCTGGGGACAACTTCCGCGATCCGATCAGGAACTCTTCTCCCTCATGTCGAACGGGCGTGCGCGCGCCATCATCAAGGTAGAAACACAGCGTGTGTGAAGGCGTGACTTTCACCTGGGCATGGTAGCCGGCTGACTCGAGTTCTAGTTCCCGCCTTTGCAACGCCTGGTTGATCTCTTCGGACCTTTCCAGCGCCGACCGGTAGAGCGGCTGGGCGATGGCATGGAGCTCGTGGTCCAGCGGATCAAGAAAAACAATCCCCAGCTCACTCAGCACACGCGCATAGAACTTGGCGAACGCGCTCGCGAACGTGTTGCCCTTGTGGTAACTGGCGGCGAGCCATTCGCTGATGTCGGACTTGCCGAACAGCGCTTCCACTTGCTGCGTTGCGGCGGCGATCTCGTCATCAAAAGCGATTGTGCCCACCGGCGCGTTCTCGCGGTGAGCCGTGTTCACCGTGAATTTCTTCAAATGGTCGGCTGCGGGAAGATTAACGAAATTGATCTCGTCCAGATCATGGTCTTCGCTCGCCAGCCAAAAGACCGGGACGGCACCCGCTTTCTCCGCGATCTGCGCCACCGAGATGGCCTTGAGCACGCAGAACAGCGGCCCACCGAACAATCCAACCTGCTGGCCGGTGACGATCGCGGCTGCTCCGTCGCGCAGGCGCTGTATGTTGCGCAGAGTTGGCTCGCTTGCGCCAAAAGCCCGGTTTTGGCGATCCAGAATTGCAGCGACTGCCTTGCGTCGTTCAGCCGGATACGCGATGCGGCTTTTTTCCGCCTCCCACCAGGTTTCATCCAGGGGAGGGCGAGAATAGAAACCGCGAACTTTGTCGAAATGATGGAGAAAGTCGTCAAAAAGACGTGTGGTGTGGGGAATGCTCGAAAACGGAAGACACTCAGGCTCCACGGTTGGTTCCTCCACTATCGGCATAAGAGCATTGGACGCGCGGCTTCATCCCAGGATTCAATAATTGCCGTAATTTCCCCGTTTTGCAAATCCGAGTGACGCCCTGTTGTTTGCGGGGTACACTCTCGGCATGCGACTCGCGGCCCTTTTCTTTTGCTCGACATTGCTAGCGATATGCACAGCGCAAACACCCGGCGCGCCCGACCTGGAGGCGCAACGCGCGGCCATGAAGAAACTGGGGTTTCTTGTCGGGAAATGGTCAGGGGAGGCTCGCATCCTGCGCCCGAGCGGCGCGCCGTTGGAATTGATCCAAACCGAAGAAGCCGAATATAAACTCGATGGCCTGGTCCTGATGATCGAGGGCGTAGGCCGAAGCAAAACCGACGGCGGGCTCAAGCTTCAGGCACTCGGCATAGTTTCCTATGACGACAAGGCCAAAGCATATCGCATGCGGGCATACAACGACGGCCGGTACCTGGAGACCGAAGTGAAGCCGACGGACGACGGCGAAGGCCTCACCTGGGGCTTTGCTTTAGGAGAGATCAAGACCAGCGCGGTATTGAGAATCAATGACAAGGGCGAGTGGACGGAACTTCACGAGATCACCATTGCATCACAACCTCCGCGCAAATTTATGGAACTCAAGGTCAGCCCGAAGAAACAGCCGGCGGAGAACTTCATCCGGCTGCAACTATGATTTAAACCTGGGTATTTCCGCCATCGTCAAGAACTGCGCCAAGTCTGGAGATTGTTTGTGCCACTTCGTATTTTGACCGGAATTATTGCCTTAGGCTCGCTGACTTGGGCAGCTTCCTTCGACACGCCCACTTTCAAGAAGACCGTTGATTTGGGTCCTTCCAGATCCAGCCCTGGAACCCGCGCCAAAGTGACCTGCTACTTCTTCCCTCATTTCATGGTCAAAGAAGTTGATATGGGCGAAAAGGGCGCGCAGCGCTTGGCGATTGTGCCCGGTAAACTCAAGAGTCACATCTGCTCGCGGTTGCGCGACCCAGGCGAACAAGCAATCAACCCTGACGAGTGGAGCGGCTATTTCAAAGGCGTGAAAGGCGATCTGGTGTTTTTCGAAGCCGATGACGGTTGGAATGGCGGCATGGGATTCGCCGTTTACGATTCGAAAACCATGAAGAAGATTTTTGATGACGTGGCCGTTGGCGAGATTGGCTTCTCCGACGCTGGCGCACCCCAGACAACCCTTGCTTACACGCGCGTCGCTGACGGAGGTTGCGTCATCCCCAAAGACCAAGCGGCTTGCTGGAACAAGATCAGAACTCAGCTTGTTCTTCAGGACGCTTCTGCGCCGG
>DATFXI010000093.1:0-10177 GCA_035316085.1 Candidatus Angelobacter sp. | reverse complement strand
GGCGGGACCATTGCCTGTGGTGTTGCCGAACCAACCCGCCCGGCTTCAGGAAACTGTTCGAGAAACGTCGCACAGACGCCGGTAAACTCGCCGCGCGTCGCGTCGATCATCGTGGGACGCATCGGGTTTGCCACTACTGCCCAGATGACAATTCCGGCCAGGATTAGTCCTATTGTCAGCAGCGCTATGATCCCACCGTTGACATTGAGTTGTGACAGTACGAAGATGTCGGCAAAACCGATCAAGGGAAGGACCCAGGCTAGGGTCACTGCGATGCTGCGCCGTTTGGCGTGCTCCGCACACAGCGGGACTGCAACCTTGATGCTTTTCCGCACCACGATGGCCACGATCGCGTAGATCAGAACTCCAGCCAGAATCACCAGGTAAAGCGCAGGATGATGCCAGTAGAAGGTCTTGACCACCGGCTTGGCGTTTGCCGGGGCTCCGCATTTGATGCACCGCGGGGGCAACGCAGCAGCCTGGCCCCCGGGCGGCACTGGAATAATGAGTTTCCGTCCTTGACGCACTACCGGATATGCCGCCGGAGCGGCTGTGAAACTTGCCATGACTTCCTCATTTCTCGGGGGGACGGCGCGATCATACTTCGGATTCGCGGGGCGCTACGCAGGAATTTCGTTCACTCACCATTGTCACTCGGCGGGCGGGCCGGCTCAGAAACGGTCGCGCGCCACAATGGTCCCGCTTTGGGACGTGCGTAAGCGGACACTCACTCTATGCAGACCGGGATGGGGATCCTTGGGCTCGAAGCTAGCAGGCAGCGGTTGTGCCGCCTTGTTGCCCTTGCCTTCCACGCTGCGGGGGGTAGGATAAAGTCTTGCCGGGAGACCTGCTTTGAGCAAAACGCTCGTGTACATCACGCTGTCGGTGCCGGCGGTGCTTGTCGCGCTAGTCTGGGTAGCCAAGCTGCGCTATTCAGGGACAGCGCCGGTGAAATTGCCGGCTGAGAGCTGTGACAGGAGCCTGTGGAAACATGTCTATCAACCGGAGAGGCTGCGCGTGATTGAAGCCTGTACCTCCGTGGAAGGCCGCGTGGTGTCAGTGCGCCAGGCAAGAGACGGCGATCTGCATATCGGGCTCGATCCGGACCACAAATCCGTTTTGAATTTCGTGAACGTGCTCCACGGCGATGGAACGCTCATCGTCGAAGTGGTCTGTGAACACCCTCCCGTGGACGATGATCCCAAGTCCGCATGCTCGGGATTTGTTTCACAGGTCACCCCACCCAAGACCGGCGATCGCATCCGCGTTACCGGCGCGTACGTCACCGACAGCGAGTATGGTTGGAATGAAATCCATCCCGTTACGCGTATCGATCTCCTCCGCTAGCTCTTCCTTTACCAAGAAAAAAATCGGCGGCCCGCAGGCCGCCGTAGGTAGAGCCGCATCTCTGAGACGTGGCCATGCCACGTCTCTACGATTAGGTTCCCTCAGACCACGATGCCAGATACTCTTCCTGCTCCGGCGTGAGGCGGTCGATCTTGATGCCCATGGATTCCAGCTTCAGCCGGGCCACTTTCTTGTCCAGTTCTTCCGGCACGGGATAGACCTTGCTCTCCAGCGACTTGTGGTTCTTGACCAGATACTCGCAGGAAAGCGCCTGGTTGGCGAAGCTCATGTCCATCACTGACGCCGGATGACCTTCAGCGGCAGCCAGGTTGATCAAGCGGCCTTCGCCCAGAAGATAAATCTTGCGTCCGTCTTTCATGGCGTATTCATCAACAAAATCGCGGGTCTGCCGCTTGCTGGAAGACATTTTCTCCAGCGCCGGGATATCAATCTCCACGTTGAAATGCCCGGAGTTCGCGACCACGGCCCCGTTCTTCATGATCTGGAAATGCTCGCGGCTGATTACATTTTTGTTGCCGGTCACGGTAACGAAAATATCGCCCAGGGTGGCTGCCTCATGCATGGACATGACGCGGTAGCCGTCCATCACCGCTTCGATGGCCTTGGTGGGATCAATTTCGGTGACGATCACATCGGCGCCCATACCCCGCGCGCGCGAAGCCAGGCCGCGTCCGCACCAGCCGTACCCCGCGATCACGAATTTACTGCCTGCAATCAGCGAGTTGGTACAGCGAATCACGCCGTCCATGGTGGACTGCCCGGTCCCGTAGCGGTTGTCAAACATGTGCTTGGTCAGCGCATCATTGACGGCGATGATGGGGTATTTCAGCGCCCCATCCTTCGCCATCGCCCGCAACCGGATCACGCCGGTGGTGGTTTCTTCCGTGCCTGCGATCATACCTTCCACCACGTCCTGGCGCTTGGTCAGCGCGGTCGAAACCAGATCGGCGCCGTCGTCCATGGTGATATGCGGTTTGTGATCCAGCGCGGAAAGGATGTGCTTGTAATAAGTCTCGTTGTCCTCGCCCTTGATGGCGTGCACGGAAATGTTGAAGTCGCGCACCAGCGACGCGGCAACGTCATCCTGGGTGGAAAGCGGGTTGGAAGCGCACAGCACCACGTCGCCGCCACCATCGCGCAGCGTGATGGCCAGGTTGGCGGTCTCAGTAGTTACGTGCAGGCAGGCCGAAATGCGAATGCCTTTGAGCGGCTGGTTCTTGATGAACTCTTTTCGGATGCTTTGCAGCACCGGCATGGACTGGTTGGCCCACTCGATCCGTCGCTTTCCTAGATCGGCCAGTTCAATGTTCTTGATGTCAAACGAAATGTCGGTGGTGACAGAGGGTGCCATATTCTCCTGTTTGCGTGCCTTTTTCGGCAAAATGTTTTTGTGCAAATGTCTGGGGCGGGCCATGATGTTGCCGTAGAGCCGTGGCACCGCCACGGCCTCAGACGCGGCCGTGCCGCGTCTCTACGCTAAATCGCTCTACCGTGCGACGCCAACGTTCGACTTGGAGGCCGACTGTCCCAGTCCTTGCTCGCGCAACTTAGCGGCCTTGTCGGTGGCTTCCCACGTGAAGTCGGGGTCCTTGCGGCCGAAATGCCCATACGCGGCAGTCTTCCGGTAGATCGGCCGGCGCAGCTTCAGCGACTCGATAATCCCCTTGGGCGTGAGTTGGAAGTTGTCCCGCACCAGCTGCTCGAGTTTCTCTTCGCCGATCTTGCCGGTGCCGAAAGTATCGACCAGCACACTCACCGGTTCGGCTACGCCGATGGCGTAGGCCAACTGGACTTCGCAACGATCGGCCAGCCCTGCGGCCACAATGTTCTTGGCGATGTAGCGGGCCATGTAGCAGGCCGACCGGTCGACCTTGGTCGGGTCCTTGCCGCTGAAGGCGCCACCGCCGTGACGGCCCATGCCGCCGTAGGTGTCCACAATGATTTTGCGACCAGTCAGGCCGGTATCGCCCATCGGCCCGCCGATGACGAACCGTCCCGTCGGGTTGATGTGGTACTTGGTATCAGCGTCGAGCAAGTGGGCAGGAATGGCGGCCTGAATCACGTGCCGGATGATATCGGCGCGCAAAGTCTCGTTGTCCACAGCTTCCGCGTGCTGGGTAGAGATCACCACGGCTTCCACGCGCTTGGGCTTGTGGTTGGCACCGTATTCCACTGTAACTTGAGATTTTCCGTCAGGGCGAAGGTAGGGAAGTTGGCCGTTTTTGCGAACTTCAGAAAGCCGGAGGGTGAGTTTGTGGGCCAGATCGATAGCGGTCGGCATGTAGTTGTCATTCTCGTTGGTGGCGTAACCAAACATCATGCCCTGGTCGCCGGCGCCGCCGGTATCTACACCCATGGCGATGTCGCCCGACTGTTTGTTGATGCTGGAAATCACCGCGCAGGTGTTGGAATCAAAACCGTAAAGCGCATTGTCATAGCCGATGGACTGCACCACCCCGCGCACCACCTTCTGGAAGTCCACGTAGGTCTTCGTGGTAATTTCGCCGGCAATCACCACCAGCCCAGTGGCGGTCAAGGTCTCGCAGGCGACGCGGCTGTAAGCGTCTTCTTCCAGACATGCGTCCAGAATTGCGTCAGAGATCTGGTCGGCAATCTTGTCCGGATGGCCTTCTGTGACCGACTCGGACGTAAACAAAAAACGTTCCCGTGGAGCCAAGGGAGCTTCCTCCTGCTGATTGATGTTGAACCTGCTTTTGGGGTCAACCTAAGCTTGTGCAAAAGACTAAATAACTCCGCCCTCACCAGCAACGGTTTGCCGTCGCCTGGAATGGAAATGCAGCCGAACGGGGCTTTTCGCGCTGCGAAATGGGTCTGATCCGCCCCCAACTGCCTGAGTCTTAGGACTGTTCCTTATTGTACTAGACCGCCGGGATTAAACGTCAGGGTGCGCCTCTCGCTTTCGCTGCCCAGGGCCCCCAGGGCCCGGCCGTTGTGACTTATCTCGATACCCCCGGCGTTCCCGGTCGTGACGATGATCCTTTTGGCGGCTCTGACAAGACGCTTGTTGTCGGCCTTCAGCGTTCCTTCCCATGTCTTCTTGCCGTCAGCCGTAAGGGAAACCCAGGAGTCCTCTTTAGCCTTGATAACCACGACAAAGGTGTGTTCCGCCACAGGCACGACAGCAGCTGGCGTGTGCGTGGGACCCACCGAGTCTGGGGTGATAGCGGTGGGCTCCGGCGTCGCCGAGGGCGCGGGCGCGGCTTGCTGGCTGTCCGCCGCCGCAACGGGAGGCGCGGCGTTGGCGGGCGCTTCGGAACGGTGTCCCCGATTCCTGGCCCAGAATACTGCCAGAACTACCAGCAGGGCCAATAAGGCCAACACTAACGGTACCGATGAGCGTCGCGGATTCATCTCGCGATTTGGCTTTTCATGGACCTCAAGCGGGAACTGATCCGGGGGCGGAGGCTGCTCGGCGCTGGCCGACGAGTAATCAACCACGGCTTGATCTTCGTCGAGGCCCAAATAGCGCGCATAGGCGCGCACAAAACCCTTGTTGAAAATGCCACCGGGCAAGGCATCAAAATCCTCTCTTTCCAAAGATTCCAGATGGCGGCGCGAGATTTTGGTGGATTCAGAGATTTCGTCTAGGGTAATGCCCCGCATTTCCCGTTCCCGCCGGAGTCTTTCGCCAAATGCGCCCATGGCCAAGTTGGATGCCCCTGTGGACCGTCGAAGTGCGCCCATGATAGGAAGTCGGGACCGCAAGTGTCAAATCAAAAGGCTCCGCAAGCCCCTTGCGGACAACGAGTTTCACGGTACCTTCGTGCTATTACTTCCCGGCTTCTGGGCCATTCACCGGTTGCTGATTTCCCAAAATCGGGCGATAATACGCGCAAGTTCTTGCTTTTCCCATGCTAGTGCATACACAAGGATCTGAACCTTTCCACATGAACGAGGCGACGGGACCGGAACGCAAAACTAAGCGGCAGATGCAGGAAGTCGCCATCTTCAATGACGTGGCGAAGGCTCTTACCTCGTCTCTGAATCTGGATTCTATCCTGCAAACCATCATGGACAAGATGGCCGAGTTCTTCCGCCCGGACACTTGGTCCCTGCTCATGGTGGACGAGCAGAAGGACGAACTCTATTTCGCCATCGCCGTAGGCGACGCCGCCGAGACCTTGAAGACGGTCCGCATGAAGATGGGCGAAGGCATTTCAGGATGGGTGGCGCGGCACGGCGAATCGCTGATCGTGCCTGATGTTTACAACGATCCCCGCTTCGCGAAACGCGTGGATGAGATGACCAAGTGGAAGACGCGATCCATCATCTGCGTGCCGTTGCAGTCCAAGCACCGCGTGCTGGGCGTGATCCAACTCATCAACTGCGCCATGGAAAGCTTCGGCGAGCAGGAAATGTTCTTCCTGCATGCCCTATGCGACTACGCGGCGATCGCCATTGATAACGCCCGCGCCGTTGAGAAAATCCAGGAACTCACGATCACTGATGATTGCACTGGACTCTACAACGCCCGCCATCTCTATAAGACCCTGGAGTCGGAAGTCTATCGTTCGGCGCGCTTCGGTTACGAGTTCAGCGTCATCTTCCTCGATCTCGACCATTTCAAGCACGTGAACGACACCTACGGCCACCTGGTCGGCAGCAAACTGCTGCAAGAAATTGGTTTCAAGATCAAGTCACAACTGCGCCTGATCGATTACGCTTTCCGTTACGGCGGCGATGAGTTCGTCATCCTGCTGCCGCAGACCGATAAAGGTTCCGCGCTGGTGGTGGCCAAGCGCATCCAGGACATGATGCGCAAGACCATTTTCCTTTCCGAAGACGGGTTGAATCTGAACTGCCGGGCCAGCATGGGTCTGGCAACCTATCCCGAAGACGCCAAGAGTTCGCACGAGATCATCCGCCAGGCAGACGAGATGATGTATATGGTGAAGAACTCCAGCCGCGACAACATCGCCGTGGCCCAGCAGGGAATGCTCAAGTAGAGCACTCAGTAATCAATACTCAGCAATCACTGGCCGGCCGCGGCCTGCCTTACCGTTGCTTGCACTTCAACCGCTGCCGGTATGGGAGGCGGAGGCGGGGCGACGCTGCTTCCCGGCACTAGAAACATCGTATTCACATGGGCCTTGCACCACCGCTTCCGTTCCCAAAGCGCCCAGTGGCGGAGCGGCAACAGAGGCAACAAGAAGAGAAAGAGCCCAACGATGCCCTGCTGGTTGCTCCAGAAAGTCGACCAGTGAAAGTTGCTTTCGTTGTCAAGGCCAAGGCCAACCACGCCGAAGAGGCAAAAGACCGTTAGCGCGTAGGCCAAAACGTGCGGTATCCAGGCGCGGATTCCCTTTGGCCAATACAGCAGGAACGCTCTGCGCAGCAAACCGAGGTCGGAATCGTCGTGCTCTTTTCTTCTCTCCGCAGCATGGTGACGGTTTTTTTCCAGGCACTGCAACGCTAGGTTGATTTCGGCTTCAATCTGCACAGTAAGGTTGGCCATCGTCACAGAGCCCAGCGCGTTTTCTGCCTGGATTTTTTGGAGCAGCGCAGTGAGATCGTCGATGCGCTTGAGTTCCCGGCTTCGTTTTGAGCTGAGCGAGATCGAATCAAAAGCCTTAGCCAGCGAGGTCGCGAGTGACCCAGCCAGGCCTACGGCGGCCGCCAGTGCGGCCAGCAGTTCCTTGTCGGGGATCTTCATAGCTTGTTTTCCTTGCGTGATTCAAACTCGCCCCGGTGAAAGTGCGATGTGCGTTCCCAAAATGGAACTTGGGCTCCGAGCGAGTCTCATTGTGTAGTGAGGACCAAGCGGCGTGCGTTACGTTACTTCGGTCTCTTTTCCAGCACCGGCGGCTTGTCTTCTTGTCCCGGGGTGGAGCGGCGCGGCGTCCAGGCGTCAGGATTTGCGGGAGCAGAGGGGTCCACGCCGAAGTCCCAGACGTAGATATTAATCTGGCCTTTCTCGAGAAGCTCGACCACGGCGTATTCGCCGGCGGGCAGCGGCACATCCGGCACTAGCTTGACCCAATCCCCTACCGCGGTGGACGTGGCCTTGACCCAGTTTTCCTTCTGGCTGACCTTGCCATAAACGGCGATGTTGAGGTCGCCCAGCACCCGCACGCCTTTTTTCACCTGCACGTGCACGATGCCGTAATGCGGTTCCGGCTGCGCCTTGGCGCCTGCCGTTGGGGCGCGTGCCGACGAGGAAGCTTCTTGAGGAAAAAGCGGACTGGTATCGACATTCACAAAAATCGCGGGCTGGGTCACATGTGACTGCACCCGGGCGCGCTCGCCTTTGAGCTCGACGGTCTGCTTGGAGGAAAGCGCCAGAGGATTGATGGCTGCACGCAAGATGTTCTTGCCCATATGCTTGTTCAACTCGCCGCCGTTCTGCGCCAGCTGCAACAGTTGCGGCTGGCTCTGGTAGGTGTCCAGCAGGAAGACGCCGCCGCCGTCAGGAAGGCGCAAGCCGGGCGCTACCGCGGGTGTTTCTGGGTCTATGTCGTTTTCGCCGGTTCCCGCTGCCGCTTTGGCCGAGCGCTGGGTGTCGCGTTCCTGGTTGTATTTCTCCGTGGCCGGCCAGTCCACCAAATCGTTAGGTAGCTCTTCCCACAGATAGCGCTCGGCGCTGTAATAGCGCACACGGTTGCCCACAACTTCCCATTTGGTCGCCGTCTGGTAGGAGCCGTCTTTCAGGACGAGCCGTTTGGGATTCTGCTGCACGGCAAGGCTTCCGGCGACCGAACTAATCGTCAGGACCACAAGGAGCCAGATTCCGCATTGAAGAGAGCGAGCCGTGGGTTTTCCAAGCACTTTCATCTGCGTTGCCGTGGGAAAGCTTCTGCAGCTTCCCTGTTCCTATAGTTTAACCCCGTTGCGGGAGCTCGGTTACTAAGGGGAAGTACCCCGACGTTACAGATCGATCGAGTGGAATGGCGTGCGCCTGGGTTACTGTTAACCACCTGGGGGCGGCTATGTGGAGAGCGCTAGTGGTGTTCGGCCTCATCGGGCTTGCCGGCTGTGCGGGGGGCAACGGCAGCATGGTCGGAATCGTGGCACCGCCGTCGCCAACTCCTACTCCCACGCCCGGCCCGGGAGCGCCCAAAGTCGCGCTGACCGACATGGGCTCCGGCACTTATCTTGGGTTTTCCGGCGGTCTGTATCCCACCGCGAGCAACAGCATGCCAGCGCCGCATCACGCCGCTGGCCTGGCACGGGCCAACGCCATCCATCCCGTGGATACAAACGGCAATCCCGATCCCGCCGGCAAGTACGTTTTGCTTTCCCTCGGCATGTCCAACACTACGCAAGAATGGTGCTCGGTGCCGTCAACGCTGCCTTGCAACTCCTGGACCCTGATGGGACAAGCCGCTGCCGACCCGGCGGTTAACCACACGCAGTTGGCGATCGCCAATGGCGCGCAAGGCGGCAAATCAGCTTCGTTCTGGGTTTCGCCGACCCTGCCCGATTACGATCGCGTGCGCGACACAGTGCTCACGCCGCAAGGTCTGAGCGAAAAGCAAGTACAGATTGTCTGGATGAAAGTGGCCGATCCTAATCCCACTGTCTCGCTGCCGAATGCGAACGCCAACGCTTACACGCTGCTCACGGAGGAGGGCCAGATCCTGCGGGCACTGAAGACGCGTTATCCAAACCTGGCCATGGTCTTTGTCTCGAGCAGAATCTACGCGGGATATGCCACCGGCAGTTTGAATCCTGAACCATATGCGTATGAATCGGGTTTCACCGCCAAATGGCTTGTCGAGGCCCAGATCAACCAGATACAGAACGGCACGATCGACCCCCATGCCGGCGACGTGAATTACAACACGGTTGCGCCCTGGGTGGGCTGGGGAGCCTATCTCTGGGCCAACGGCGCCACTGCGCGCTCTGACGGCTTGATTTGGGTACCATCGGATTTTCAATCTGACTTCACCCACCCGTCTCAGGCCGGCCAAACCAAAGTCGGTAACATGCTGCTGAATTTCTTCAAGACCTCGCCCTTGACGCAGTGCTGGTTCGTAGTGGGTGGAACCTGCTCCTGAATATCTCAGTAGAGATGGGTGGTTGAGTTCCCTGGCCTGTGCACTGCCGAGCTAGCTGCGCTACACGCATCTTTTCTGTTATCTTGCTCGGCAGATCGTTCAGGAGATCGTCCATGAGGCGGGTCGTCATCTTTTCTGTCCTGGGTTTTTTGTTGCTGTCCTTCGGCGCTTTCGCCCAGAATCCGAAAGCCACGCCCGCGCCGAGCAGCACGCCCGGCATAGCTACAGCTGAGACATCCGGCACACCGACCACGGCCTATACCCTACCTCCGGACAAACTAGCCAAAGCCAAGGCACTCTACGACCTGCGCATCAAGCTGCTCATCATCGGAACCATTTATGGTCTGATTCAGCTCCTGGCGATTCTCTATCTCGGCATCATGGCCCGGTATCGTGACTGGGCCGAGAAGCTCTCGCGCTGGAGTTTTATCCAGGCCATGATCGCTGTGCCTCTCTTCCTGCTGACCACCACTCTGCTCGACCTGCCGCTCGACGCCTACCATCACAGCGTCAGCCTTAAATATGGTCTTTCGGTGCAAGGTTGGGCTTCATGGTTCGGGGATGTGGGAAAAGGATTTCTTGTGGCTGCAGTGATAGGCACGTGTCTGCTGTGGCTGATGATCACCATCATCCGCAAGAGTCCAACTCGCTGGTGGTTTTATTTCTGGTTTCCTGCATATGGCGCGTTTGTCTTGATCATCTACGGCAGCCCCTGGATCATCGACCCACTTTTTAATAAGTTTGAGCCTTTGGAGAAGGACAACTCACAGCTCGTGCGCCAGATCGAGCAA
>DATFXI010000092.1:0-2269 GCA_035316085.1 Candidatus Angelobacter sp. | reverse complement strand
GGCCCGTACTTTGCCATTGCCACCATCGGGGTGAATGAAGCCTTCCGCGTGGTGATGAACAACCTGGATTTCACCGGCGGCGCCAGCGGCTACCGCATCACTGAGGCCGGTCCGTTTCGGCAGCTTGAGCACTACTACACCGGTCTGACGCTGGTGACCCTGGCGGTGATCGTCTCTTCTCTCATAGCTTCCAGCAAGTTCGGGCTGGCCTTGCGCGCCATCAAACAAGACCAGGACGCGGCAGCGGCGGTGGGGGTGAATCCCTATTTCAGCAAGCTGTGGGTACATGCCATTGCTGCGGCACTCACTGGGATGGCTGGTGGAGTCTTTGCCCGCTATGCGCTCTTCATTTACCCCGGGGGTGTATTCTCGTTTCAGACCAGCATTTCTATTCTGCTTATGCCAGTGATCGGCGGCATCGGCACGGTCTGGGGCGCCGTGTTCGGGGGAATCATTTTTGGAATTGTGGAAGAACAACTGGTGGCCAAGTTTCCCAACGTCCATTTGCTCTTGTACGGCCTGTTGTTGATGCTGATCATATTGTTCGAGCCTGACGGTCTAATGGGATTGCTGCGCCGCGCCGCCAAGCTCTTCAGGAGAAAACGTGAAGATTCTGGAGGTTCAAACCCTGACGAAGTTCTTTGGGGGAGTAGCCGCCTTGAAGGACGTGAGCTTTGACGTTCCGGAAGGACAGATCTGCGGCTTCATCGGACCCAACGGCGCCGGCAAGACTACGCTGTTCAGCGTGATTACCGGTGCGACTCCACCTTCGGCAGGCAGAGTACACCTGCGCGGCAGCGACATCACCGGCATGAACGCCGCGGCGCTGGTCAAGAAGGGCGTGGCCCGCACGCACCAGATTGTGCGTCCATTCAAAGCTCTGACGGTGCTCGAAAATGTACAGCTGGCCGTTCATTATGGCCGCCATCCTGTTACCCGTACTTCCCACGCCCGGGAACAGGCGATGGAAAAACTCAAGCTGGTGGGACTGGAAAACAGAGCGAACCAACTGGCATCCGCGTTGTCGCTGGGCGAGCAGAAACGCCTGGAAGTGGCTCGGGCTCTGGCTACTGCGCCCGAGTTGCTGCTGCTGGATGAAATCTGCGGCGGCCTTACGTATGCCGAGACGAAAGCAATGCTGGGCCTGCTCCAGCGCATTCGCCAGAGCGGGGCCACCATCATGTATGTGGAGCATGACATGAAGGCCATCATGTCCATCTGCGACCGGATCACTGTCCTGAACTTTGGACAGAAGCTTGCGGAAGGCAAGCCGGAAGAAATTCAGAATGATCCTGTGGTGGTGGAAGCGTACTTGGGAACCACGAGTGTGGGGAGCGTACCGAGTGCGTAAACCGGATACTCGTTTTATGCGCTACATGGCACTTAAGCCCTGTCATCCCGAGCGGAGCGCAGCGAAGAGCTTTGGCGGCAAAAGGAATGACCGGCGCGTAGTCGAGGGACCCCGACAGAGTGTCCCCGAACATGCCGCCTCAGGGAATTCTCCCAAAACACTCTCTCGCTCGATCGGCCTTCGTGGATGCGCGCTTGGGCATCAAATAGCGTTTCTTGAACTCAGGACCAAGCTGAAAGTTCCTTGCGAGAACTCCCTAAAGCTGCATGGCGGAGGACGCTATCTCGGGATCTCTCGACTGCGCGCCTACCGATCTTTTTCAGGAGGTTCGTTGGCTGCGCTCCGCTCGAGATGACAAATCTTAATTTGGCATGCGAAACCAAGAGCCCTTCTATGGCCCAAACTGCTAACAAACCGGAACCGAACCTTCTCATCGCGGAAAAACTCGAAGTCGCCTACGGCCCGACCCAGGTGCTGTGGGGTATTTCCTTCAACGTGCTGCGCGGGAAGGTCACCTGCATCATCGGCTCGAATGGCGCCGGCAAAACCACTACGCTCAACGCCATCGCCGGCGTGCTGCCGGTCAAGCGCGGCCGCATCGTCCTGAACGGTGAAGATGTTACTGTGCTTCCGCCACGCGGCCGCGTGAAACACCACATCGCCCTCGTTCCCGAAGGACGCCAGCTCTGGCCTGGGATGTCGGTGGAAGAAAACCTGCTCATGGGTTGCTTCTTGCCCAGTTTACGTAGCCGCGCGCAGTCCGGTTTGGCACGCGCTTACGATTTGTTTCCCCGCCTCAAGGAACGGCGGCATCAGTTGGCAGGAACGCTCTCCGGCGGCGAGCAGCAGATGTGCGCCATCGGGCGCGGGTTGATGACCGAACCCCAGGTCCTGATGCTCGACGAGCCCACGCTCGGC
>DATFXI010000091.1:0-41025 GCA_035316085.1 Candidatus Angelobacter sp. | reverse complement strand
GATCCACGGGTGGGCGCCGTGAGCGGCGAGGAAATTCGTGTGGTGGCTCCAGGCGCAGAGACGGGAGCAGAGGATCTTTATTGGCGGTACGAATCGGCGGTCAAAATACTCGAGAGCCGGCTGAACTGTTCGCTCGGGGGCAACGGCGCGGCGCTGGCGGTACGGAGATCATTGTTCCATCCACGACAGGATCTGATCGTAGAAGACTTCCAAATTCCGCTGGAGATCCGCTTTCAGGGCCATCGTGTGGTTTACGATCCCGAAGCAATTGCGGTTGAAGAGATAGCCCCGACTTTCTCGGCGCAATTCGGACGCCGGGTGCGCATCGGCGCCGGCAACTATCAGACTCTGTTCCGGCATCTCGATTACCTCAGTCCGCGCTATGGCTTTCTGGCATTTTCCTTTTTTTCGCATCGGGTTCTCCGCTGGCTCACGCCAGTGTTGTTGCCCGTGGGATTTGCCTGCAGCTTGCTGCTTGCGACGCGGCCTTTATTCGCATTCCTTGCCGTGGCCCAAGCTCTCTTCTACTCGCTGGCTGCGGTTGGATATTGGCTGAAGGCGAAGGCCAAGCCGCTGCGACTGTGTTCCGGGCCATTTCATTTTTGCTCGATGAATCTAGCTCTGGTTCTTGGACTCTTGCGATTCCTCAAAGGTCGGCAGGCTCTCGCCTGGAAGCCTACGCCTCGCCGGCTGGGCGACGTAGCGGTCCTGGAGAAGCTGAGCGGTAACCCTTAACGGCTCAGGCATGGATCAACTATCACTGCGACAAACTTTTTGCGCGACGACAACAATCGCGCAAGCAGCCCCAAAAAGGAGAGGTGAAATGAGAGGTTTTAAGTTGATGCCGCCGGCTTTCCGGCTGCCCCAAAAAGACGAACCCATCACCAACTTTGGAAGTTATTTTGCGCGATCCAGCGGCGTCATCCAGGAACTTCCGTTGGCGATGCTCGAACGCGTGGCCAGCGTGCTGTACCAGGCGTATGAGGATGGCCGCAGCGTGTTCCTATTCGGAAACGGAGGCAGCGCCTCGCTGGCTTCGCATTTCGCTTGCGATCTGGCCAAAGGAACCGTGGCCACGGACCGCCTGTCTAAACGTTTCCGCGTATTGTCGCTGGCAGACAACATGGCGCTGATGACCGCTTGGGCCAACGATACTTCTTACGAGCAAGTGTTCGCGGCACAATTGCGCAACTTTGTTCAGCGGGGCGACGTTGCCTTTGGCATCAGCGCCAGCGGATGCTCGCCAAATGTGCTGCAGGCCCTTCAGGCGGCGCGTGAGGCTGGCGCGGTGACCGTCGGCCTGGCTGGATACCAGGGTGGCAAGCTGCCCGGCGTGTGTGATTACTGCATCGTCATACCATCTGACAACATGCAGATCATTGAAGACCTGCAACTGGCTATTGCGCATGCGTTGTTCACCGTGACGCGCCATCGCATCAGTACGGCAACGTTGAACAACGTTTGCCAAGACGCGCCTTCGGCCGCGCTGGCGACGGTGGGGTAAACAGAGAGGCGGGCGATTATGAACCGGAAACTGCAATACGCGATTCTGAGCGCTGATCTGCTGTGGATGTGCGGAGCCTTTGGGTTCGCACACCTATTGGGCCACGGAGCAAGCATTGGCAGCGCGGGATCGCCGGCATGGTCTGCTCACATTGTGGCAGTCATGGCGGCACTATTGGTGTGGAGTGTTCTTTTTTTCAGCAAGAAGCTAGAAGGCTCTTCGAGAGGCTGGCATTTGCCGAGTATCGTGGCCCAGGTGACCGTGGGGGTGTGTTATCTGATGACCGCCCTGCTGGCCGTGGCGGTTTTCGTAAGGGTCGACGCTTCCCCGCTAGAATTCCTCTATTTATGCGGACTTCTTCCTCTGGGACTGATCGGTATCCGATGCTCTGCGTGGGCACTTGTGTCCTTGCCGGCGGACTCGCGAAAGAAGCGCAAAGTGGTAATTCTTGGCGCTGGCCGCGTCGCCCGGGAGTTGGCGCACAAGATTCGAACTCACCCTGAGATGTCCATGGAGGTGGTTGGCGTCCTGTTTCCAGCCAACGCCGACCCAGACAAACGGACGGCCGCTGCCCCTCAATCTATCTCACTTCGCAGTTTGAACGTGTTGGACCTGCTTCAGGACCAGCATGTCCAGGAGTTGATCATCGTGGAACCCGTGCCGTCAGCGCCGGAAACGGAGAAGCTGATCTCCAATTGCCGCAAGGCCGGCATACGGATGCACATCGTGCCCCAGCACTATGAGCTTTATCTGTCCAAGGCGGAGTTGCAGGAGATAGACGGCGTTCCGCTGGTTTCGCTCCAGGAACGTAAGCCTCCGGCGATAGGCGCGAGCGTCAAGCGTTCGATGGATGTTGCCGGCGCGCTGTTGCTGCTTGCGCTGACAGCGCCCCTCTTGGCGCTGGCTTCCGCGGCGCTGTTTGCAAGCAAGGGCTTGGCTTTCCGCAAGGAACTTCGCTGCGGGAAGAATGGAGCGCCGTTCTGGATGTATCGACTGAACATTGATCGCGATGTGCCCTCCTTGCGCGGCTATGCCCGAATCCTTGCGTGGTTCAGTCTTACCGAACTGCCGCAGGTTTGGAATGTGTTGAAGGGTGAGATGAGCCTTGTCGGACCCCGGCCGGAATCGCTCGAGCGGGTAAGGCATTATTCGGTGTGGCAACGCCGACGTCTGGCTGTTACTCCAGGGTTGACTGGGTTGGCCCAGGTGCGGGGACTTCGCGAGGAACATTCCTCCGAGGAAAAGGCGCGATTCGATCTTCAGTACATCGGCGAGTGGTCGTTGTTCATGGACCTTTCTCTGTTGCTGCAAACTGCCTGGGCACTGTTCGTGCGCCTTTTGGGGCAAGACCGTGCCAAGAAGACGCCACAGGTACAGTCCATACTTACCCGTGAGTTCGGTGCCCGGAGGATGATGCATGCTGATCGTGCGCAGTCCGGTGCGGATTAGTTTCGGCGGCGGTGGTACGGACCTGCCTGGGTACTACGAAAAGTTCGGCGGTGCCGTCCTCAGCACGTCCATTAACAAATACTTCTATACGATCCTGCAAAAAAGGACTGATAGAAAAATCCAGGTGATTTCCTCGGACCTGCGTGTGATGGAAACGTGGCAAGACATATCTCGCATGGAGATCAAACGTAGTGAACTGGCCATTCCTCTCGCCGCCATCAAGGAGCTTGGATCCAACATTTCGGTGGACCTGTTTCTGGCTTCGGAAATCTCGGCCGGAACCGGTCTCGGGTCGTCGGCCAGCGTGTGCGTCGGCGTGTTGAAGACCTTGGCAGCTTACCTTGATCTTACGCTCTCCAAATATGACTTGGCGGAACAAGCTTTCCGCATCGCTCGCGACATTCTGGGCAAGCCTGTCGGGAAGCAGGATGAATACGCAGCGGCTTTCGGCGGGTTGAACTTTATCACCTTCAACCCGGACGGAAGCGCCTGGGTTGAGCCTCTCGGTCTGTCCAGCGCCGACGTCCGCGAATTCGAAAGCAGACTAATGTTGTTCTTCACCGGCGTGTCGCACGACTCCTGGAATCTCCTTCACGCCCAGGAAGAGTCCACCAGGATGGGCAGTGGCCGGGCAGTCGAATCGCTTCATCAGATCCGCCAGCTCGCAGACCTCATGCGCGCTACATTGCTAAGACGTAACTTCCGGGCTTTCGGGGTCTTGTTGCACGATGCTTGGGAGGCGAAGAAGCGGGTTTCATCCCTCATTTCTACTCCACAGATTGATGAAGCCTACGCTCTCGCCCGGGCCAACGGCGCTCTCGGGGGAAAAATAACCGGGGCCGGCGGGGGCGGTTTTCTGCTCTTGTTCTGTGAACAGCTCCGCCAGGCCGCAGTGCGCGAGGCCATGGCAAAGGTGGGACTCCGCGAGATGGCGTTTGGCCTGGATTTCCACGGCGCCAACGTCGTGACCAACGATCCGTTTATTGACCGTGATGAAAAATGCGGCATGTGTTGGACGTTCGCCCCGGCGCTGACGTACTGACCTTCGTGCGCGTGGAAGCAGGCCTTCACACAAATGTCGTTCACCACAGTTACTGAAGATTGTCGTTCATTCGCAAGGCAAGACGTTGCGGCAGGACCAATGGAGGATGCATTGCGGGTGACTGTTGTCCAGGCGTTGGGGCCCTACCAAGGTGCTCTTCGATTGGGCGAGAACGCGTGTCTGGAAATCCTTTCGGCAGAGGACCGGCAAGATCATTTCCTCCATCCCGCAGAGGTACAGGCCCTTCCCCCGCAAGCCTGTGCCAGGAAGAGGACAGAGTGGACCCTGGGGCGAGCCACAGTGCGCCGTGCATTGCTAAAGCTGGGCGAGGATCCGTTGCCGGTGCTCCGCAGCGACCATGGCGACCCCGTTTGGCCGGAAGGAATCACTGGCTCCATAACTCACTGCTGGCCCTGGACCGGTGCTCTGCTGATCATGGCAAGGAAACACTACGCGGTTGGGATTGATTTGGCGAACCTGGAACAAGCCGCAAGGGTTGATATCAGCAGCGTGATTTGTACCCCAGCGGAACTTGAATGGGCTCGCGGCGGCAATTTTCCAGAGCGTTTGGCGATGATTTTTTCGGCGAAGGAAGCGGTTTACAAGGGCTTCCATCGGTTTTGCCGGCGTTACATTGATTTCAAAGAAGTCGAGCTCTCATGGCTTCCACAACCGCAATGGTTCCGAGTCGCGTTCCTGGGCGGACTGAAGCCCGACTTTGCCGCTTTCGGTAAATGCGACGTGTTGAGTCGGCGCATCAACCGCTTCGTCTTTAGTTGTCTCGTCCATGACACGCAAAAGGCGTGTCCCATGGTTGTGTAGCCCTTCGCCGCAAGAAGCGCAAGTATTTACAAAAAGGAGAAACAGGTATGTCGCAGAGTTCGGTCGGTCCCTTGCTGAATCAATCGCCGGTTCCTGGCGCGGATTTGAGCGCGCAGAATGACCCTATTGTCGGCACTATCCCTGATCTGATAGCCGCGCAGGCGACGATATGGCCAGACGCGATTGCAGCCGTGCACGGGAAAGCAATGCTGACGTACAAAGAGCTCAATCAGCGCGCCGACCTGCTGGCGGGTTTCCTGCAGTCGGTGGGCGTGGGCCCCGACGTCGTGGTGGCGATTCACTTCAATCGTTCCCTGGCGATGCTCGTGGCGGCGCTTGGCATCATGAAGGCCGGCGGCGCATATCTGCCGTTGGATCCAAGCTATCCAACGGAGCGCTTGGCCTTCATTCTCACCAACGCCCAGGCGCCTGTTCTGGTGACTTCGGAATGTTTGCTCAAAGCATTGCCGGCGCGTCCTGAAAAGACCGTCACTCTGGATCCTAACGGAAAACTCAAAGGCGATGCAGCGGCAAGGCCAGTGGCAGTGAAGGTGGAAGACTACAACCTGGCATACCTGATTTACACTTCCGGCTCGACCGGTCAGCCCAAAGGCGTCGAAGTTACTCACGGTGGTCTTGGCAATCTCATCTCCTGGCACCGGCGCGCGTTCCAAGTCACGAATGCGGACCGCGCCAGCCAGCTCGCGTCTCTTGGCTTTGATGCTGCCGTGTGGGAAGTTTGGCCTTATCTCGCTGCGGGAGCAAGAATCCATTTAGCGGATGCAGTAGCGATCAACGAACCGGCAGCAGTCCGCGATTGGCTGCTGTCGGAAGGAATCACCATCAGTTTTCTTTCCACACCCTTGGCCGAGCAGGTGATAATGCTGGATTGGCCGGTGAAGACCAGTCTGCGGTTCCTGCTAACCGGCGCCGACACGCTCCACCACTATCCCTCGCGAAAGCTGCCGTTTGTTCTGGTGAACAACTACGGCCCCACAGAGTGTGCTGTAGTGGCGACCTCGGGAACTGTGCTTCCCGACGAACATCCTGACCGACTGCCGTCGATCGGCCGGCCTATCGACCATGTCCAGATTCACATCCTCAACGAACAAATGCAGCAGGTGCCAGCCGGAGAATCCGGCGAAGTGTATATCGGAGGCGCAGGACTGGCGCGGGGCTATCGCAACCGGCCTGACCTGACCGCGGAAAGGTTCGTTCGCAATCCTTTCGGCGTTGATTCCGCCCAGCGCCTCTACAGGACAGGGGACCTTGGCCGCTACCTTCCGGACGGACAGGTTGAATTTCTCGGCCGCGTGGACGAGCAAATCAAAATTCGCGGATTTCGGATCGAGCCGGCGGAGATTGTCAAAGTGCTCGATGAGCATCCTGGCGTGCGAGCCAGCATGGCAGTGGCCCGTGAAATAGTGTCTGGAGACAAACGGCTGATCGCCTATTTTGTGCCGGCTGCGAAGCCCACTCCTACGCACTTGGAGCTGCGCAACTTCATCGCAAGCCGTCTCCCGGAGTATATGGTCCCCGCGGCCTTCGTGAAACTCTGTGCCATGCCTTTGAACTCGAGCGGAAAGGTCGATCGCGCAGCCCTGCCCGCCCCAACCGCCGAGAACACGCTCCGCGATGATACGTTCGTGGCACCTCGCACGCCGGTTGAGGAACGGCTGGTCTCAATGCTCGCGCCTCTGCTCGGCCTGGACAAGGTCAGCGTTGAAGACAATTTCTTCTTGCTCGGTGGGCATTCTCTGCTGGGCACACAACTGATCGCCAGAGTGCGTGATTCCTTCGGTGTCGAGCTCACACTCCGCGCGCTGTTCGACGCTCCGACGATTGCCAGCCTGGCGGCACAGGTTGAGTCGCTCCTGCTGGCCAAGCTGGAAGCTATGAGCGAAGCGGATGCCGAGCGCCTGCTAGCACTCACAACGCCGGCCCGCACATAAGAGAGGACAGAAATGTCAGTTCAAGCCAACGTCGAATTTGCTCACGTTGATTCAGACACTCAATTGAGTCTCTACCATTTGCTGGACCCTGAAGTCCTGGCCAATCCCTATCCGCTTTTCCACCGGCTGCGGACCGAGGATCCCGTGCACTGGGACCCTTTTCTGCACGCGTGGGTTGTCACGCGCTATCACGACGTGGTGACCGTGCTGCATCGCTATTCCGCTCAGCGAACGCCGACCCCGGAACAACTCACTCGCATGGGCCTGGCGTCGCTGAACCCAATCGCTCAACTCATGGTTAAGCAAATGCTTTTCCTGGATGCGCCGGCTCATACGCGATTGCGCAGCCTGGCTGCGTACGCGTTCAGCCCGCAACGGGTGCGCGTGCTGCGCGAGCATATCTGGGACATTACGAATCGCTTGCTGGACAAAGTCCAGAACACCGGCCGCATGGATGTCATCGCGGACATGGCGGAACCGCTACCGTGCATCGTCACCGCGGAGATGCTCGGCGTGCCGGTCGAAGATTACCAGCAGTTGAAAGCGTGGTCACAGGATTTCGCGGAGATGCTGGGCAACTTCCAGCATAATCCTGATCATGTTCCGCAGATTCTGAAGAGTGTAAGCGAGATGACCGCCTATTTCCGCTCCGCTATGCGGAAACAGCAGACCTATCCACGCGACGGGTTGGTGAGATCGTTGATGACCGCTGAAGTCAACGGCGACCGGCTGAGCGAAGAAGAAGTGATTGCCAACTGCATCGTCACGATGGTGGGCGGACAAGAGACAACCACGAACCTGATCGGTAACGGCGTCTTGGCTTTGTTGCGCAACCCCGACCAACTGGAGAAGCTGCGTGGCGATCTGTCGCTGGTTCCATCGGCAGTCGAGGAGCTGCTCCGCTATGAGAGTCCCAGCCAGCATACGGCGCGCCTGGCTCCGGAAGATACCGTCCTTGGCGAAAAGCGCATCCGCAAGCGTCAGGCCGTCATCGCCGTGATGGCAGCTGGGAACCGCGATCCTGAGCGTTTTCCCGATCCTGATCGTCTGGATATCACTCGGACTGACAACCGGCATCTGGCGTTCGGCTGGGCCGCACACTTCTGCTTCGGCGCTGCACTGGCGCGAATTGAAGGACAAACTACTTTTGAACTCATGCTGCGCCGGCTCGGTGATTGGTCGCTTGAACCGGATCCCCTTGTGTGGCGGACCAATTTGGGGTTACGCGGCTTGAAGAGTTTGCCGCTCCGCTTCCAGAGTATGGCAGCCGGCGAGGCCACTGGAGCCCCGGCGCGCCCGCCTTTGTCGGGACAGGGTGGAGGCGCCCTGCCCGGAGAGAAACTGAAAGTCTGATTATGAGCGCCGGGACCCTATCCGAAACCAAGCGCAGGTTGCTGGAGCGTTACTTTCGTGAAGACTCCGGAGCAAGTGCGGCAGGTGTACCCGAAAGAACGCCTGGGCGGCTGAACGCACCAGCACCGGTTTCGCTGTCCCAGGAGCAACTTTTGCTTCGCGAACAAAGCAACGATGGAGGTCCACCGCTCTACAACGAATGCATCAGGTTAAGAATGGAGGAACCGCTGGATGTCCTGATCTTGGAGAGGAGTCTCACTGCGATCCTTCAGCGTCATGAAATATGGCGCACCAGTTACGACGTCAAGGACGGGCAGCTTGTTCAAATCGTCCATCCCAGTCCGAAAAAAATTGAGCTTGCAGTCGTTGACTTGAGAGGCTTGCCGCCAGCCCGGGCAAACGAGCAAATGGAGCGCGTAGCTGGTGAATCGGTTCAACAACCCTTCGATCTGGAGACAGGTCCCCTCTTGCGCGCAAAGCTGTTCAGAACCGCCGATGAAGAGCATTCCCTCTTCTTAAGCGCGCATCTGAGCATCGTGGATGGCGTCTCGGTCTATCAGGTGTTCCCATCTGAACTGGCCGCTTTGTATCGCGCGTTTTCTTCAGGCCAGCCCAGCCCGCTTTCGGATTTAACCGTGCAGTTTGGCGACTACGCGCGCTGGCAGCGCCAATGGCTGCAAGGCGAGGAAACGGCCAGGCAAGTCGCGTACTGGGGATGGCAGTTAGCAGGTGAGATCCCGGTATTGCAGTGGCCGGTCGATCGGCCCCGTCCTGCAAAAAAGACATTCCGCGGTGCGATCCGGTCGTTTTCCATGCCCAGCGAACTCGTGGCTGCCGTGGAAGCACGCAGCCGGCACGAGGGAGTCAGTCTCTTCACGGGCCTGCTAGCGAGCTTTGTCAGCCTCCTGCATCTCTATACGCGGCAAGAAGACCTGATCGTGGGCACGCCCTCGCCTGCAGGCCGCAAACGATCTGAAGCGCAAAAATTGCTCGGCTATTTCCTCAACCCGGTTGCACTCCGTTTCGACCTGACCGGTAAGCCGACGTTCCATGCGCTGTTGCGACAAGCCCAGAGATTGACCCTGGAGGCGCTCTCCAACGACGATGTCCCGCTGGAAGTTCTGGCCCACGAGCTGGGAGCGGACCTCGATCCCAACCGCCATCCTTTCTTCAATGTGGCCATCTCGCTGCAACCGCAGATGCCTGAGTTGGGTTTGAAGTGGAGTGTAAGCTCCATGGACATCGGGAGCGGAGGCGCTCCATGGGAGCTGTATGTCGCATTCATTCGTCGGCCAGAGGAAACCCTGGCACGCGTTCAGTACAACCCAGATGTGTTCGATGCCGGAACCATCACGCGAATGATGGCCGACTACCAGACGCTGCTGCGCGCCGTCACTGACAACCCGGTCGTCCGGGTCTCACAGATTGATTTCAGTCTGCGGCGCCAGCAGCGGCCAGATTTCGTGGCCGACAGATTGCGTACCTGATCGAGGACCCACCGTGAAAGAAGGATCCCTCACCGAACACGCTCTTGCCAGCGTTCAGGAAGCAGAACTCTCTGACGCCAAGCGGAAGCTGCTCCAACGGTATCTTGCCGGCATGACGGCTAAACGCACGCTGGAGCGAGCTCCCAACCGCGCTCTCGAGAAGCCCTTACCTCTGTCCTTTGCGCAACAACAGGTCTGGCTTCATAGCCAAATGGCGGGCGACGTTCCTTTCTACAATGAAACCATCACGGTGTACCGTCATGGAACGCTCGACGTGGGGGTGCTCGAACGGTGTCTCGTCGAAATCATCCGCCGCCACGAAATTTGGCGCACCACCTTTGACCTCATTGCCGGCCAGCCGGTGCAAATCGTTCAGCTGCCGCCGGAGACATTTCCTACTCCATTCGTTGACTTGAGCCATCTTCCCCAAGAGCAGCGCGAGAGTGAGGCGGCACGGCTGGCCACGAATAGCGCCCGCCGCCCGTTCGATCTGAAAACAGGCCCTCTGCTGCGAATCCTCGCGGTGCGAATCGGACAAGACGAACATCGTCTGTATATGACGATCCACCAGATCATTTTTGACGCGGTCACAGCATACCGCGCATTTCTTCCCGAACTGGCGGCGCTTTATGAGGCCTTTGCGTCGGGCAAGCCCTCGCCACTGCCGGAGCCGGCCGTCCAATATGGAGACTTCGCATACTGGCAGCGAACAAAGGCTTCCCCGGAAGAGTGGAGTGAGCACGCCGCTTATTGGCGCGAGCATCTCGTGGCCCCCCCCACGCTGCAATGGCCCACGGACCGGCCGCGCCCGGCGATTGACAGCCATCGCGGCGCAATCCAGCGGTTCGCGCTCCCAGTGGCTCTCGTGCGCGAGCTGCGAACCTTCAGCCGGCACCATGAAGTTTCACCCTACATGATCCTGGTGGCTGCGATGGGGGCACTCTTGCATCGCTACACCGCCCAGGATGATCTCGTGATCGGCACCTTCACTGCGGGGCGCAAGCTGGCCGAAGTGGAGCTGTTGCTTGGATACTTCGTGAACCCTCTCGCATTGCGCATGGATCTCTCCGGTAATCCAACGTTTGTGGAGTTACTGCGAAGGGTACGGACCGTCGTTCTGGACGCGTTGAAACATGAAGATCTGCCATTCGCCGAAGTTGTGCGTGAGAGTCGGTGGAAACCTGATATCAGCCGCAATCCACTGTTTCAGGTGGTCCTCTCGCAGCAGCCTAAACTTGCCGCGCTGCCTCCAGGTTGGGGCTTGGCGACAGAGGAGATCTGCAACGGCGGGTCGAAGCTGGACTTGATGATAGTGGTGGACGATCGCGGAGACAGCATCAGCGGCCCGATTACTTACAACCCCGACTTGTTCGACGATGCGACGATCCAACGCCTGGTCGGGCATTGGCAAACATTGCTGGCAGGTGTAGTCAGCGATCCGCAGCAACCTGTCGCTACTCTTCCGCTGCTTAGCGAAGAAGAAAAGAGCAAGTTGCTAGTGGAGTGGAATGATACGGCGTCGGACTTTCCCGCCGATGCCTGCGTGCATCATCTCTTCGAAGCCCAGGTAAAGCGCACTCCCGATGCCGTTGCAGTGATGCATGAGCAGGACAGTCTCACCTATCGCGAGCTTGATTGCCGCGCCAACCAACTGGCGAATTATCTTCGGGAAGCCGGCGTTGGTCCCGACGTGAGCGTCGGTATTTGCCTGGAGCGATCCACGCAAATGATGGTGGGTCTGCTTGGCACTCTGAAGGCCGGCGGCGCTTACGTTCCTCTGGATCCTGAATATCCCAAAGAACGGCTGGTCTTCATGATGCAGGACTCGGGCCTGCGCTGCCTCATTACTGAGAGTTCCCTCGAGCCGCGGCTGAGCGACTGCGGCAGGAAGGTTGTCTACATCGACCGCGACTGGACGCGGATCTCGCGAGGGAGCCGGCAGGCGCCTTCTTCATCTGTCAGCTCGGAAGATCTGGCGTACGTGATTTATACCTCAGGCTCGACCGGCAAGCCCAAAGGAGTGCAGATCTGCCACCGCGCTTTGGTTAACCTGTTGACGTCTATGCAGGCCAAACCGGGTCTCACGCAAAAAGACTGGCTGCTTGCAGTGACGACGATATCCTTCGATATCGCTGCTTTGGAGCTGTATCTCCCCCTTACCGTTGGCGCCTGTTGCGTGCTGGCGAGCCGCGAAAGCTGTAAAGACGGCCGGCAACTTTGGAAGATGTTGGATGACCACGACATCACTGTGATGCAGGCGACCCCGTCGGGATGGAAGTTGCTCGTGGATGCGGCGTGGCCTGGCAAGCCGAACTTGAAAATTCTGTGCGGCGGCGAAGCCATGCCACGGGACCTGGCCCACGAGTTGATCGCCAGAGCATCGTCGGTCTGGAACATGTACGGTCCGACAGAAACAACAGTGTGGTCCGCTGTTCACTTAGTGACAGCCGCAGACAGCGCAATCCCGATTGGACGCCCCATCGCCAACACCACCATGTACGTGCTCGATCGCCATCTGCAGCCCGTCCCTGTCGGCGTGACTGGGGACCTATATATAGGAGGCGAAGGTTTAGCACGCGGTTACTTGAACCGTCCTGAATTGAACGCGGAAAAGTTTATCCCCGGTCGATTCCGCAACGCACTGGCTGCCTGGCTCTACAAGACCGGCGATCTGGCCCGTTATCGGGCTGACGGCAACATCGAATGTCTGGGCAGGACCGACACGCAGGTAAAAGTCCGGGGCTTCCGCATCGAGCTGGAGGAGATCGAGTCTACGCTGCGCCGCCATCCGGCGGTGACCGACGCCTGCGCGATGGTCCGCGAAGACAGCCCCGGTGACTTGCGCCTGGCCGCGTATGTAACGCCCACGCAACAGCCGGCCGCCATGAACGAAATCCGCGGTTTCTTGAAAGAACATTTGCCGCCTCACATGATTCCCATGCTTTTGTCGCTGGACAAACTGCCACTGACGCCGAATGGCAAATTGAACCGGAACGCGCTTCCTGGGGTAAACGGATCATCGGTCAATCACGAAAAATCACTGGGAGAAGAACTCACGGACCCCGTGGAACAGCTGCTGGCGCGGATCTGGACGGAAACGTTGAATGTGCCTCGGGTGAGCGTCTATGACAACTTCTTCGACCTGGGAGGCCATTCGCTGCTCGCCACGCAGATGGTCGCCAGGCTGGAACAGGAACTCGGCCTGCGCATAAAAGCCAAAGAACTTGCTTTTCAGACCTTGGGCCAATTCGCGGCAAGCTGCCGGGAGAAGCTGCAATCCAGATGAAGACGCCCAAGCCGGCCGTGCCTTTCTATTTCGGCAGCCCTGGCCGCGAGCTCTTTGGCTGTTTTCATGAGCCGTCAGCCCAGGACCTGCGGCGATGCACAGTCCTGATTTGCCAGCCGATGGGACATGAATACATCAACAGCCACAGGGCACTGCGGCAGCTGGCCGTTCGCCTGGCGGAGGCGGGCTTCCCGGTCCTGCGGTTCGACTACTCCGGCTGCGGTGACTCCTACGGAGAAGCGGAGCAGTCGAGCCTTAGCCGGTGGCTGGAAGACATTTCAACAGCTGTTGCCCAGTTGCGCGCCCTGACCGGCACACTTCAGGTGTGCGTAATCGGACTTCGGTTGGGGGGAACTCTAGCAGCAATCTCCGGCAGTCGGGCCGAAAATTTCCGGAGCCTTGTTCTCTGGGAACCGGTGACAAACGGAAGAAATTACCTCAAGGAGCTGCTTGCCCTGCAGAAAGAGATACTCCGGTTTCGTCCCAGGCCAAAGCTCTCAAAGAAGTCCCAGGCCTACATGGAAATCCTTGGCTTTCCGCTATCGCGTCTCCTGCATGCACAGCTTGAAGAGTTGGACCTTAACATGATGGCGGAAAGGGCGGCAGAGCGAGTCCTGATTGTGCAAAACGCGACGGCTAAGGATGATGGAGACAACTTGAAAAACCATCTCATTCAGACTCGGGCTCACGTGGACCACCAGACAGTCCAAGCTCCCAAGATCTGGCTGCCAACGTCCGACGGAAGCCTCCTCGTGCCTGCTCAGGTGTTGCAGTCTATGGTTTCGTGGCTCTGCAGCGTGTCGTCATGAAAGAAGAAGCGGTTCAATTTGGCGAAGCCGGATCCTTGGTTGGGATTGTCACCAGTGGTGCGCACGCGAACTCCAACCAGCCGGCTGTCCTCCTGTTGAACCCGGGAATCGTGCACCACACCGGCCCGGGCCGCATTTACGTGAAAATTGCGCGTGCTTTGGCGGCTCAAGGTTTCACCGTCCTTCGGTTTGATTTCTCCGGGATCGGCGACAGCGCGGTGCGTCTGGACAATCGCCGCTTTGAAGAAAGCTCCGTTGACGAGACGCGCGCTGCCATGAGCTTTCTGCATGCAACAAGGGGGTGCGACCGTTTCATCCTGATGGGCGGCTGCTCGGGTGCGGCGGTTTCGCTTGAGACCGCCGAGTGCGATCGGCGGGTCGTTGGCGTCATCGCCATCAACTTCCCGGCGCGAGCTGACCAGGAAGGGTCAGAAAGCCATCGCAACCACAGTCATTATTATTGGAACTTCGCGCTTCGGGACCTGAAGAGCTGGCGCAAACTGCTCACAGGACAATCTGACTATCGCAAGATTGGCAGGGCCGTGGCGCAAAGCGCGAAACGCAGCCTCTTTGGTCGCAGCCAAGAGTCCGCATCGGATCAGGGGTTTCGAGCAAAGCTGCGGGAGTTGGCCGCTCGTCAAACTCATCTGACGTTCATGTGCTCAAAAGGCGATCCGTTGCTCGAGGATCTGCGCCAGGCCGGAGGAAAAGATTTCAGACAGCTTTGCGCTCAGCGCCGCGTGGCTTGTGAAATCATTTCAGGAACCGATCACACGTTTAGTTCGCTCTCCGATCAGGAAAGATTGGTGGAAGCGGTTCTTCGACGCGCCAGCGTCGCGGCTTCCGTTGCGAAGCTAAAAGTCCAAACCCCTGAACTTACCTCCAGCCCTGCAGGCGCTCTCTCTTCCCACGACCGGCAGGGTTTTGTCACAGGCTGATGAAGCCAATCCATTAATAAGAAGAAGACTGAAGCCTCTGTGTCCATTCGGTAAACCATCATGCAAATGCTGAAATTCCCCGCGACCTCCGAACGTCATACTGCCAGCTTTCCCGCAGCGTACGTTCATGCTGCTTCCCCCGCGCTGACGATAGGACCGGCCAGGCAAGAAACGGACTTCTATAGCCAGTATGCCTGGGCTCTGAACGCATTTCCCAAGATTCGGGAAGTGGTGGGCCATCTCACTGAAGAGCTGAGCAAGCTGGAGAGCCTCAAGGGCTGGCAGAAGCATGAAGTGATCACAAACATCTTTCTGCTCTCCTGCTCCATTACCGACACGATTGACGACTACGTCGCAGGCACTACCTACGATCTTTCCAAGGTCGGCCAGGCATTTCCCCTTGCCGCCGCTCCCGTTCACGTTCTTAACCGGATCTTTGCTGCGGGGCGCAGAATGCGGGAAGCGCGATTTTCGTGTTTGCGAGCTTGGAACGAAGAGTGGCGGTCAGCGGTTACCGGCTTTCTGCGCGCCGCGATGGTCGGGGATGTCGAGCAAGAAGAGCTCTTGCAGCATCGGGCAAGGCTGGCCGGTTTCCTGCCTCCGAGGTTTCCAAAGGGATTGTGGAACGCTCGTCCTAAAATGCCGGCATTCTTCCGTTCCAGGGACTTTGCCCCCGCGGACTGCCTTGAACTCGGGAAAAAGTTTCTCGAGCGCTTTCCTGAGTGTGAACGGCCGGCCATGGTCATGGGGTTGCGGACCGCGGGCTCGTTTCTGGCGCCGCTGTTGTGCGCGTATCTTCGTGCGCGATTTCCAGCCGTGGACTGGGTCGCGGTCCGTCCTAAGAAGGGCCTGGCCTCGTGGGAGCTGCATGCGCTTTGGCAGGCCGCGGGCCGTCGGGCGCGCGCGCTGGTCATCGATGAGTCCATCCACTCAGGACAGACCCTCATCGCAGCAGTTGAGTTGTTGCGGCGAGCCGGCTTCAGGGACGACGACATCGTAGTGTTGAACCCCGCCGAGCCGGCCTTTCCGGATTGGAAAGACTCTCACGTAGTCCAGTCGTTAGGCAAAGTTCACACCATCACGCTGGAGCCGGCAGACCGATCCAAGCAGCGTTTCCTGGATTCAGACTCGGTGAAATCTTTGCTCCATGAATTCTTCGAAGCGTGCGGCTGTAGGAACACGCGAGTCGTGCCTGTGGCCGAGGTCGAGAGCATCGATTCCGAATGGCGGAGCGTTCCTGAACGAGTTGACGTTCGGCTTAAACGGCTCTATGAGGTTCATCTGCGAGACACTGCCGGTGAGGAGAGAATTTGCCGCGTGCTGGCTAAGAGCGTGGGTTGGGGCTGGCTGAGCTACCACGCGTTCCAAATAGGCCAGGCGCTCTCGGAGTTTGTTCCACCGATACTGGGATTACGCGAGGGAATTCTCTATACCGAATGGCTGGCACCAGAACACAACGGGCATGCAGCGGTTCCGTCCCGTAAGTTGATCATCGAAACTCTGGCCTCTTATGTAGCGGCGCGAACCAGGAACTTGAAGCTCGATAGCAATCTCACGCCGGACTTGGTTCGAGATGGCCGTCATAAAGGTTTGGAAATGCTGGCGGGCGCGCTGAGCCGCGCCTACGGTTCAAGAGTGGCCGCCGCCGCCGAGCGGTTCCGCATCGAGGAGAAGCTCTCCAGAAGCTGCAGGTTGTCCGTCTTGACGGACAGCAAGATGGCGCCGGTGGAATGGCTCTCCCTTGGCTCAAAGGTCAGGAAGACGGACTACGAGCATCACGGGCAGGGAAAAAACGAACTAGGTATGACGGATCCCGCCTACGATCTCGCGGATGCGGTTTTCCATTCTGAGTTCTCTGGCCAGGAGGAGCGGCAGCTTATCGACAAGTACGTGGCTGAGAGCGGCGATGGCGAAGTGGACGAACGGCTCTTCTTGAACAAGGTGCTGGCCGGCCTATGGGCTCAAAACTTGGCAACGTTGGGTTTGCAAAATCCCCGGCTCGCCGAGCAGCGGCACGGGTTTCACAAGCAATACACTCGCGCCTGGAACTTTCTGGTGGGCCAAACCGTTCGCGAGTGCGGCAAGTTGTGCCGGGTTTCTAAAAAGGTGTGCTGGCACAGCCCATTGGTGGTGCTCGACATCGATGGCGTTCTGGAGAGAATGGTGTTCGGCTTTCCTTCCACGAGCGCGGCCGGCATCAAGGCGCTTTCACTGTTCGCGAGTCACGGATTCACAGTCGCGGTGAACACCGCCCGTACGCTCGGTGAAGTTAAGGAATACTGCGCCGCGTATGGTCTTGCTGGCGGAGTAGCAGAGTACGGAGGTGTCATTTGGGACCACGTAAATAGGAGGCAGATCAACCTAGTGGACGCAGAATCAATGAGGCAGATAGGAGAAGCGCAGCGAGCCCTCGGCGGGATTCCCGGCGTCTTTGTGAATGAAGACTACCAGTGCTCGCTGCGCGTGTTCACTTATCATAATGGCAGAACCATGCCCCTGCCTCGTTTCATGCCACAGGACCTGCTGACAAAACTGAAGTTAAACAAGCTTCAGGTGCATCACACAGGCTTGGACACGGCCATCACTGCCCGGGAGAGCGATAAGGGCAAGGGCCTGCTCGCGCTTCTTTCCGTCGCTGGGATCGTCCCTGCTGATGTCACGGTGGTCGGCGATTCGGAGCCTGATCTCGCGATGTTTCGTGTTGCCGGCCGCTCCTTTGCTCCGGGAAACATTTCTTGTCGCAGAGAAGCGCAGCTTCTCGGATGCCAGATCGCAAAGGCATCATATCAACCTGGATTACTGGAGATTGCTCGCAGAATTGCTCATCCAGGAGGCGGGACTTGCGGCCGGTGCCATGCTGTCGAGTCCAGTTGGTGGAACGATAGCCGGCTCTTTCCGTCTTTGTTGCAAACCGCGGATCAGAAACCACTCTCCTTGCTGTTTCGGTATTGCTTAGATCCTTCATTCCTGAAAGTTTTTCGCAAGTAGCTCGCGGCGCTCTCGCGACCGGAAGAGTGCGTCATGAGTCAAAGTCCGGCAAACATGTCCCAAGGATTTTCTGCAACCAACCTGGATTCGCCGAATCTGGATTTCGTGCGCGCCAACGCTGTTCTCATGGTGGTGGTCTTCCATGTTTTAGGGTTCTTTGGGATCAAGCAGGCGGGCCCATTCAGTTTGGAAGCCATGGGACATCTGGGTGTGCTCGTCTTCTTCGTGCATACATGTCTGGTGTTGATGTTTTCTCTGGAGCGACAACTGGAAAGGTTTGGGCGTCGTCGTTTTTTTCTGGCATTCATGGTGCGGCGTTGCTTTCGCATTTATCCCCTGAGCCTTCTGACGGTAGCTGTCATAGCCGTCTTTAAACTGCCCCTGGCAGGGCATCCATGGAGCATGCATTGGTCACTCATGAGCGGACGGGATATTGTGTCGAATCTCCTGCTGGTTCAGAATTTCACGGGCAGCACGTCAATTCCGGCTCCGCTTTGGAGTCTTCCTTTAGAGATGCAGATGTATCTCTTGTTGCCGTTCCTGTTCCTTTTGGCCAGAAAGTTGGAATCGGCTTTGATCCTCGCGGGACTTTGCCTGTCGGTGACCGCCGCGCTTAGTGTGTGGATGCACTTTGGCCACGGTTACCATTTGCAGTATGTTCCATGCTTTTTGCCGGGCATTCTGGCTTACAAACTTTCGCTTCGCCAAGGACCGGGCTGGGCATTCCCCGGATTGGCAGCATTGCTGTGGATCTGCCTGGCCGTGTACATGTTGTTGGGCACAACTCACGCCGGCTGGATTGTTTGCTTTACGCTAGGCGCGGCGATACCTCAGTTTGCCGACATGTCCAGCCGCTGGCTGGGGCGCGCCAGTCATCTCGTTGCCAGGTACTCGTATGGTATTTATTTGACGCATTATTTTTGCCTCTGGCTCGCCTTCGTCAAACTCCAATTTCTTCCCAAGGCGGTTCAAGGATTCGTCTTTGCAGGTGTGGTGTGGTTAATACCGGTCATTCTGTATCACTTCCTGGAGCAGCCTCTGATCAACGTTGGTAGAAGGCTGGCGGAGGAGGGTCTGATTTCTTCACCTGCCGAGGCACTCGCCAGCAGGGCCGCGTAATCCTTCGCTCGACGTTTGCAACGGGAATTAATCTCTTATGCTTCGCCGCGTCTTCAATGCTGCCAATGCGATCCTAGTCGCACACTTGATCGTACGCTTCGGCGCGTTGTTCCTGGTACCTCTGTACCTGAAATACTGGTCTGCCGGTTTGTACGGAGAGTATCTGGCTCTGTTTGCAGTGGTCAGCTATTTCACGAGCCTTGACATCGGCATGCAACAGGCGGCGGTCAACCGGCTGACGCAGGCATACGCCAAAGGCGATCTCGCAGAATATCGGTCGGTTCTGGATACGGCTGTGGCCTTCTATCTCATACTTGCTGCCGCAGCCACTTGTTTGGTCGCGGGTGTCGCACATCTGCTGCCGATTCCCCGATGGATCGGCTTAAGGCTGACGAACCCAGCAACGGCGCAGGCAGTCCTGATATTGCTGGCCGCGTATACGGTGTGGTCCATGCCCATGCGACTCATCAGTGCGACCTATCAAACGATGGGCAATATGGCGCGCTCGCAATGGATCGCCAACGCGCAACAGCTCCTGGTGGTGCTTCTGTCGGCAGCTGTACTGCTTTTCGGCGGCAAAATGCTGGCCACGGCTTCAGCGCAGTTGTTGACAGTGGCCCTGGTGGTTGGGTTTGTCCTGTTCGAGACTCGGAAGCGGTTCCCCGGATTCTTCCCCGGCCTATCGCAGGCGCGCCTGTCCGTGCTGATGGAGCTGGCGCATCCTAGCATGCTTTTTGCGCTGCTGTTGGCGGGCAACCTGATTGCGTATCAGGGAAGTACGCTTCTAATCTCGGCGACGATGGGCAGCGTCGCCGTAGTCATACTCTCCATCAGCAAAGCCATCATTGATGTAATACGCCAGGCGCTCTACAGCATCACGCTGGCGTTGTGTCCGGAGTTCGCCAGAATGGAAGCCCGCGGCGAATGGGAGAACCTGCGCCGGACCCACCGCCTGGTCGTGGCCGCAACCGGCGCTATCACGCTGGCTCTCTCTGCCGCGCTGTGGTACGAGGGCCCACAGGTCATTACCTTGTGGACGCATGGGAGAGTTGAGCCGGACGTGATGTTGCTTCGGCTTTTCCTGATCCTCCTGGTCTTGCAGACGCCCTGGGCTGCCAGTTCAACGGTGGCAACCGCGACCAACCGCCACCACGCCCAGGCCGTTGGCTATTTCTTCGCTGCGATTTCCGGTGTCAGTTTCATCGCGGCCTTAGAGCGCTATCTCGGTATTTGGGCCGTGCCGGTGGGTCTTGCCTTTGGTGAGGCGCTGGGGTGCTATCACTTTGTGATCAAAGCTACGTGCCGGATGATCGGCGAGCCTTACGCTGCTTTTGCGTTGCGCTTCTGGCTGGGTTTTGCCGTGGTCGCCGCGGCCGTGCTTGCGACTGCGGGGACCATCCATTCCACTATAGCGGGACTGACGTTGGTGCGCTGGTGTGTCATGGGAGTGTTGACCCTGGCCGTGAGCGCCATCTGCGCCTGGCGCGTGTGGCTTACTCACGACGACCGTGCTGTCCTGCGGCCTAAACTTCGCCCTGTTCTGAAACTCTCCGGCGCGCGAGCGTGAGAAGGACTTGGCCCAGTTGCTATGTTGATGGGCGCAATCTTTGATATGGACGGAGTCGTCGTGGATAGCCACGCGGCTCACATCCGTACATGGAAAAAGCTCTTGTTGTCTTTGGGCAAATCCCTCAGCGACGCGGAGCTTGACTTTGTCCGTCAAGGTATCAAGAGACAGGAAATCCTTCGACATTTTCTGGGCGACCTCGAGGACGAGCAAGTTCAGGCATATTGTCGCGAGAAGGATCAGCTGTTTCAAAGCGAAGTCGAAACCATCAAGCTGGTTCCCGGCGCGCGGGCGCTGCTGGAGGACTTAAAGTGCGCCGGCGTACCAACGGCCTTAGCTACTTGTGGCAGCACGACCAGGGTATACGAGCTGCTGTCTCGTCTGCGGCTCGAAAATTATTTTACCTCGATAGTGACCGGGGACGAAGTTGCGGTCGGCAAGCCTCACCCTGAGGTTTTCTACAAGGCCGCCGAACGACTGGGCGTTCATCCGGCTGAGTCTGTCGTCTTCGAAGACTCCGTGTCGGGAGTCCAAGGTGCCAAAGCAGCAGGCATGAAGTGCGTGGGGATTACGGATCGCCCGTATGCACCCGCGCTTCTGCAGGCGGGAGCCGACCATGTTCTGCCGGATTTGTCCGGCATTTCATGGATCGAGGTACAGAAGCTTCTTGCACGGCGCAGCAAGCAACATCATGAAACCCGTCCGCGTAATGCTTTTCTCTAGCACGCGGCCATCGCGCGCGTGGAGAATCGCCGAGAGAATCTCGAGTGCAATGCCATGCGCCGAAGTCTGCGGGATTGTCCAGCACGCCTGGCGGCAACTCCCTTGGGTCGAGCGGCTGATTGCTACTGGTAATTTCGATGGCGTTGATTGCCAGGGATGGTTACCCTCGCAAGCAGGTCAGTGGATTCGCAAGGCCCTGCGCGAGGTGGTGCACTGGGCCATCTGGTGCGCTCACGGTTGCCCACGAGGCGCGGGCGTAAAAGCGACTTTCACAGAGGCCGACTTGGCCGCGCAGTGCCATCAGAGCGGCCGGCCTCTTCTGCGCGTGGACGACTTCAAGGGCGGGAACATTACCGAGTTTGCTCGTCAGCAAGGCGCCGACCTCATTGTTGTTCTCGGGCAGCCCATCCTGAGCTCAGCGTTGTTGGATGTTCCATCGCTCGGTTTGCTTCGGACTGTGGTTCGTCGCGATTTCGATCGTAACACTGCACTGTTTCAGGAAGGAACGGAACTCGCGGTTGAATATTTCGCAAGAGGATCAAGAAGTGCGTGCAATCTTGCAGCGGTAAGTCTTCCGCTCCAGACTTACGACGGTCTCTTCGGCATCACACTGAAAACAGATCTCATCGCCGATGACCTGTTGCTGCAGGCGGCCAAGAGCCTTGAGGAGGGAAATTCGACACGCGCTTCGAAAGAAGTAAAGGAGTGGGCGGAAACAATTCTAGCTCCCTGTCTTGATCAATTTGGCCCCTCGTCGGCTCAGTCCCCCGCAATAAAGGCGCTTTTTCGTCAGCGTTATCGTTCGATCGCAAAATTGTGCGTGCAGTCGCTGCTGGGCTTGCCCTGGATCATGGTCCGCAATTGGCCTCGCCGCTGGCGTGGAAGGTACCCGGTGCTGATTCTGGCGCATCATTTGGTGTCGGACCGTCCTCACCGCATGGGAACGCCCACCGAGAACTTTTGGCGCCAGGTGCGGTTCTTGCAGAGGCATTACCGGATCGTGAGTCTGTCGGAAGCCGACAGGCTGCTGCGTTCGGGGCGCGTCAGTACGCCGACGGTAGTGCTCACTTTCGACGACGGCTATGCCGACAATTTCATTTCTCTTCGTGCTGTGGCGGAGGAGACCGGAATAACAGTCGCAATGTTTGTTGCCACGCAGCCGATTGAAGTCCATAGGGAGTTCGCCCACGATCTGGCCGCCGCAACCAGAGGTTTCTTCCCGCTGACGTGGGACCAAGTCCGGAACTGGGATGGGCGGTCTGTTGAGTTTGGCAGCCACACGCGTACTCACGCTAATTGCGGCACCGGCGATCGAAACCTCCTGGAGACGGAGATTATCGGCTCCAGAAGCGACCTTGAAATGCGTTGTGGCCGTTCTGCAAGTTTCTTTGCTTTTCCTTTTGGCAAACCCGAAAACATGTCGGCGCCGGCGATGGACATGGCAGCTTCGACCTACTCGATTTTCCTCTCCGCTTTCGGTGGAGAAAACCTGCCTTGCAAGGGCGGCGGCCGGCAACACTTAGTCCGCAAAGGCTTTTATTCCCACCCGTGGGAGCTGGAACTGGAAATGCAGTCCGTTTTCGACGTGGTGCAAAACAGCAAGTCGAGAATCAAGCGTTCGTTACGCAGTTTCCGTCCAGCACCGGCAACCGAGAAATCATGAAGCGATGGCTATGGACCATCTTTTATGCATGCCTGCTGATATTGGCTCAGCTTCCGCGTTTTCGCCGGCTGCTTGATCAGATTTCCAACGAACTGTGACCTTAGGGTGCACCGGCAAGGAACCTGCTTCGCCGCGACGCGGCAGTTTGCCGTTCGGCCGTTGGAACAAGAGTTTCTGCTAAAAACGCCAGCCTCATTTGAAGGCCCGTATTAACGCAATTACGAAAGGATCACTCTGATGAACCGGAAGTTATTAATGGTTGTACTCGTCTGCCTCATGTTTTTCTCGGGGATCCATGGCTTCAGCCAACTTCAAACGCCGACCCAACCGGTCAACATCATTATTGATTCCGACATGGCCATTTCCGCGGACGATGTCGGTGATCACGCCATGATGTGGGCCCTGGCAAACAAGGGCGAAATCAAGGTGCTGGCGGAGATCTGTTCGTCGGCAAACGATTTCAGTGCGCCGACCATGTGGGCCATCGCCAACTATTACGGACATCCTGATGTTCTAATCGGGGCTCACAAGGGCGCGACTCCCATCCTGGAGAACGCCGCGACTAGTATGTATACGCAGCAGATTCGGGACCAGTTCGGCAAGCCGGGAGACACACGGGCCAATTATCCCGATCCCGTGCCTGTATACCGCCAGGCCCTGGTCAGTGCGCCCGATCACAGTGTCGTAATTGTGGCCGAAGGGTACTACCAGCCGTTACAGGCCCTGCTGCAGAGCCCGGCGGATTCCATCAGTCCGCTGACCGGCGTGCAGCTTGTGGCGCAAAAGGTGATGCGCCTGGTGTCGGGTGCCGGCTGGTTTCCCTCAGGGAACGACCACGGCTTCCGCGTCGATGCCGATGCTGCCAGCTTTGTGTTCGCCAACTGGCCGGGTGAGATTGTTTCATCTGGAGTCCAGATGAGCCAGGACGTGATCACCGGGCCGTCTTTGACATCTGATCCCACAAAAGATCCGGTTAAGCGTGCATATGACTTGTTCAATAACACGGACCGCATACCGGGGTTTGGTCAGGTGGCGCTGCTGTTTGGCGTCCGCGGCCAGGGCACAAATTTTGTAGCGTCGGGTTTCAACGGCCAGACCTTCGTCCAGGACACCTTGCATCCCCCAGCTGGACAGGACAACTGGTTCCAGACACCTCAAGTGGGGCATTCTTATCTGAACAAGGCAGGAACCGCCGCAGACCTGGAAGCCATCATCAACCCTCTGGTTCAGAGCTCGTCGAACCTGCCCCTAGTCAGAAGCATATCTCCAACGAGCGTGGCGGCAGGAAGCTCCGGGCCGGCGATCACGCTAAACGGCAACAACTTCTTCGTGGATTCGCAGGTTCTGTTCAACGGAAGCAGCCGGCCTACTACGTTTGTAAGCGGCACCCAGATTATCGTTCAGCTCAGCAACGCCGATGTGGCCCAGGCTGGGACCGACACGCTGACCGTGTCCAATGCCAATGAGGGCGGCTGGGTGTCGAGCCCGGTCAATTTCACAGTAACCGGATCCGCGCCTCCGCCATCGCCGACGCTGACCGCAATTTCTCCGACGAGCGCCGTGGCGGGCAGTGGTCCTGTCACTCTGACCGCTACCGGGTCGAATTTTGTCAGTTCATCCGTCGTCCAGGTGAACGGCGCGAGCCGCGCGACAAGCTTCGTCAGTGCTACGCAGTTGACAGCTACATTGACGGCGGCCGACACCAGCGCGCCCGGCTCGCTCTCCATCACGGTGAATACTCCTGGTGGGGGAACATCGGCGGCAGTCACCTTCATGGTTACAAATCCGGCTCCGTCGCTCGCCAGCATCTCGCCTAGCAACGCGACTGCCGGCGGGCCAGGCTTCACGCTAACGGCCACCGGCAGCAACTTTGTCTCCACGTCTGTGGTGCAAGTCAATGGCTCCGGCCGAACCACAACGTTTGTCAGCAGCACTCAGCTGACCGCCGCGATTCCCGCGTCTGACATAGCTTCTGCCGGAGCCCTTTCGATCACAGTCTTCAATCCTGCGCCTGGTGGTGGAACCTCGGCGGCAGTCACGTTCACAGTTACGAATTCGCCTCCGTCCCTGGCCAGCATCTCGCCTAGCAGCGCTACTGCCGGTGGGCCGGGCTTCACGTTAACGGCCAACGGCTCGAATTTCGCGAATGGGGCTGTAGTCCAGGTCAACGGCTCGAGTCGGACAACAACGTTCGTCAGCGGCACGCAAGTCACCGCCGCGATTCCTGCCAGCGACATCGCTTCCGCCGGAACTCTTTCTATTGGAGTGATGAATCCCGATGGTTCGGCCACAGCCACACTCCCGTTCACCGTCAATAACCCTTCGCCGTCTTTAACCAGCACTTCGCCATCTACCGCCACGGCCGGCGGCCCCGGATTCACGCTGAGCGTCACCGGCAGCAACTTTGTCTCTACGTCTGTGGTGCAAGTCAATGGCTCCGGCCGAACCACAACGTTTGTCAGCAGCACTCAGCTGACTGCCGCGATTCCCGCGTCTGACGTAGCTGCCGCCGGAGTGCTTTCGATCACAGTCTTCAATCCTGCGCCGGGTGGCGGAACCTCAACGCCCCTCGTCTTCACGGTGACTGTGCCGCCGCCGATACTCACCAGCGTGTCGCCTAACACTGCGACTGCCGGCGGGCCAGCGTTCACGCTGACGGCCACCGGCTCGAACTTCGCGAATGGATCCGTGGTTCAGGTCAACGGCTCTAACCGGACGACGACGTTCGTTAACGGCACGCAGCTGAGCGCTACGATCCCAGCCAGCGACATTGCCTCTACTGGAACTCAAGCCATCGGGGTGGTCAACCCCGATGGCTCGGCTTCCGGTACGCTATCTCTCGCTGTTAACAACCCGGCGCCCTCGTTAACCAGCATTTCGCCGGCCAGCGCAACTGCCGGCAGTTCTGGATTTACGCTGACAGTCACCGGCAGCAACTTTATGCCGTCCTCGGTCGTGCGAGTCAATGGCGCCAGCCGAACTAGCACATTCGTGAGCAGCACTCAGCTGACGGCCGCGATTCCCGCGTCTGACCTGGCGGCCGCAGCCTTCTTATCCGTAACCGTTTTCACTCCGACCCCGGGCGGAGGAGCTTCAGCTGCGGTCACCTTCACCGTCAACAATCCTGTGCCTTCGATTTCGAGCATTTCTCCATCCACTGCGCTGGTGTTAGGGCCTAGCTTTACTCTTACGGTCAACGGTTCCGGATTTGTTAGCTCGTCAGTCGTGCGAGTCAACGGCGCGTCGCGTCCCACCACGTTTGTGAGCTCCACGCAGCTTCAGGCGCAAATCTCTAACAATGACATTCTTAGCCTCGGTCAGCGCAGCATCACTGTCTTCAACCCAGCTCCAGGCGGCGGGACGTCCAATGCCGCTACTCTGACAGTCGTCGGTTTGCTTGGACAGATGACCGCGCCTGCTCCAGCACAACCGGTAGCTGCCATGGATGTCCGGCCTGAACCTTTCTTCTCGCTGACCACATAACAGAACCAGCAAGGCGTGGTCTTCAAATTCCTCAGGAAACATTCGCGGCCGAATCTCTGAAATCCCATCCGAGGAGGAACTATGCGTCTTTTCGGGAAGAAAGCACGTTGGATTATACCCACGCGGCGTGTCCGATCCCTGCGCCTGATCACGCTTCTGGCGTTGGTTTACGTCTTGGTCCTGGCGCTGCTCACGTTGCATGACCGGGGTTCGGTCGCCGCTCAGACCGCAATACCTCCCAGCAGCACGATCAGTGCTACCTCGGGGCCGGTGGCGTGGGATTTCGGCCCGGTCGTCGCCGGCACCGTAACCAACGTCGGCATACAAGATACTTGTCTGCCAGGTGTGTGCGACGACCACGACTTGACGCTGGTGTTGCCTGCTCCGGCGGCAACTTTCTACCAGACCAGCACGGTCCAGTTGACTATCAAGTACACCTGGACTAGCCCTGTGCCAACCGATCTGGATATCTTTGCCATCAGTCCCAACGGAGCTGACCACGGCCCCGGTTCGCCCGACGATAGTTCGACCGGACCAGGAGAAGAAGATCTAACCGTCACCGACCCTGTGGATGGCGTCTGGCACATACGCTCGGTCGCTTCGCTGGCGCCGATGCCAACGGCTGCGCACGCCGTAGTTACCGTGACCGTGGCGCCTCGGCCGACCGCGCCGCCACCGCCGCCTCCAGCGCCTGGAGCGCCGGCGTTTATCAACTATCCAGCGCCGGAGAACATCGTGCCGTCACTGGGATCCACGACCGCCGGACAGCACGGAGCTGGCGAACCTTCGATCGGCGTCAACTGGAGTACGGGTAAAGTGTTCATCGAGGCCGGGAACCACACATTGCGGGTGATTTTTGATGATTCCGCAAAGCCGGCCACAGCGACATGGGCAGACAAGCGGTCACCGTTTGCGCGCGTTAGTCTCGATCCTATCCTTTTTACTGATGACGGTCACTTCGGCGGCCCCAACCGTACGTTCTCATCACAACTCAACCTCGTCACCAGCGAGCTCTCATTCACTGACGACGATGGGGAAACCTGGTTTCCGACCCAGGGCTCCGGCCAGCCCGCGGGTGTGGACCACCAGACCGTGGGTGGCGGTCCATATGCTTCTCCCTCGCCTGCGACGCACACCTCGTATCCGCACGCGATCCACTACTGCTCGCAAGACATTGAGACCGCATTTTGTTCGCGCAGCGACGATGGCGGCATTACCTTCGGCGCTGGTGTTCCCATTTACACCTTTGCCACGGTCAACGGCGTTGATCTACCTGTGGCTCCTGGCACGTGCGGTGGCCTCCACGGCCACGTGCGCGTTTCGCGAGACGGCACCGTGTACGTTCCGAATGAAAGGTGTCAGGACGCGAACGGCGTCAACCGGCCGGGTGTCGCCGTCTCTGTAGACAACGGTTTGACTTGGCAGGTACGCACCGTGCCCGACGCAAAGAGCATCAGTCCGGGGACTGATCCCTCGGTGGCTGCGGGCGCCAACAACACGATTTACTTTGGCTACGTGAACTCTGATGGCCACGCGAAAATCGCGGTTTCTCACGACCGCGGGTTGCATTGGTCGAAGTCGAAAGACGCAGGTACGCCATTTGGGATTCAGAACGCGGAGTTTGCCGAAGTAATCGCCGGCGACGACAACCGCGCGGCCTTCGCGTTCCTCGGCACACCGACCGGCGGCGATACGCAATCAGCCGACTTCGCAGGCGTTTGGCATCTCTATATCTCTTTCACCTATGACGGCGGCCGTACCTGGACTACGGCTGATGCAACCCCGTCTGACCCAGTGCAACGCGGCTGTATCTGGAACCACGGCGGCAGCAACCCATGCCGCAACCTGCTCGACTTCAACGACATCACGGTTGACAAGTTTGGGCGGGTGCTGGTGGGCTTTGCCGATGGATGCACTGGAAGTTGCGTGACTGATCCTACACAGAATGCCACAAGCGGGCCGGCCAGTGCTCAGGACGCGTTGGCCACGATCGCGCGGCAAGTGGGTGGTCGAGGCTTGTTTGCGGTTTTCGACGGCACTCAGTTCGGCACCAAGAGCGGCGACAACGAGGGTGGCGGCAAATTGTGTTTTGGGGACGCTGCCACCGGCGTCAGCGGCGGTCCTGACTGCGACATCAACCGCCAGCACTGAATCTGAGTCCAAGCACCGTGAACAGGCTTCCCTGACAGATAAGGCACCACCCCAATCAACAATGAGATTCCGAAAGCATCTGTTGCTCCCCCTCGGCAGAGGCTGATCGGACCTGTCCTCGCGCGGCCGCAAAAAGCAGACGTGGGAGTCGGCGGCGGCCGCGCTAGGCAGCAGTGTGTTTTCCCGCGACCGCGGGAGAAACGATTACGCTATGGCTAAGTATCTGATCACCGGCGTTGCCGGCTTCATCGGTTCCAACCTGGCTCACGCACTCGTCAAGCAAGGCGACGAAGTGCGGGGCATGGACAACTTCTCTCATGGGCGCTGGGAGAACATCGCGGACATCGTCCATGAATTCGATTTCCGCGAGGCGGACATCACGGACCCGCGCGCCGTCCGTTCAGCTTGCGAAGGCGTGGATTATGTTTTACATCAGGCCGCGCTCGGTTCCGTACCGCGATCGCTGGCAGATCCTCGCGCCACTAATGAGGCTAACGTCGCCGGCACGCTGACGGTTCTGGAAGCAGCCCGGGAGTCAGGTGTGAAGCGAGTCATCTATGCCAGCTCGTCTTCGGTTTATGGCAACACGCCGACGCTGCCCAAGCAGGAGCGCATGCCCCCCAACCCCATCTCTCCCTATGCGGTCTCAAAGTGCGCCGGCGAGATGTACTGCCAGAGTTTTTACAATGTTCTTGGATTGGAGACCGTCTCTTTGCGATATTTCAACGTCTTCGGTCCCCGCCAGCATCCAACTTCGCAGTATGCTGCCGTGATTCCCAAGTTTATCCGCCATTTGCTCACGGGAGAACAACCAACCATTTTTGGCGATGGCATGCAGAGTAGGGATTTCACCTTCGTTGATAATGTTGTCTCAGCCAACTTGCTGGCCTGCCAGGCGCCTGGCCATAAAGCCTGCGGGCGCGCCCTCAACATCGCCGCTGGAAGGAATTTCAGTCTCCATCAGCTCTACTCTTTGCTGCAGCAGATCATTGGTTGCAGCATCCAGCCCGCATACGCCACAAAGCGCAGCGGTGACGTGCGAGGTTCGCTCGCCGACACCACTGAGGCCCAGCAGGCACTGGGCTATCGAACGCTTGTGGGATTCCAAGAAGGTCTGCAAAGGACAGTGGAGTGGTACAAGAGTGAGATTGAGAACGAAGTGCGGGCAGCAATTGGCTCCGGACAGTCTTGGCAGTAGAAAATGGACGATCGGCGCATTACCTGCCAGCCTTGGGTCTCATTCGTCTCCGCACAGCCGCTCACCTTCTGACACTGGTCATCGCCCGCCCCTTCTCTGCAAAAAACCGGTTTCTCTAGGTCGCTGGGTTGCCACCAGCGACCTTTTGTTTTTCCCCCTGCAGGATGGTCTCCGGCCGTGAAAGGAACCTCTAGGAGCGCAACGGACTATGACTCGAATTTCCAGGCAGTTTGACGGGTTGGAATGTGGAACTCACTCTGCAATCTTCGATCGGGGCTCGCGGATTGCGGGCGTGCGTGGCGCTCTCAAACGCACTCTCGACATCGGTGTGTCCGCTGTTTCTCTCGTCCTGCTGCTCCCCCTCATTGCCGTCCTTGCCCTTCTGATCAAATGTCATGACCGCGGTCCGGTTTTTCATCGGCGGCGGGTGTTAGGTCCGAATGGCGAGTTCAACGCCTTCAAGCTCCGCACCATGCGGGTGGATGCCGACGCAATCCTCAAGAAAGATCCTAGGCTGCGCCACGAATTCGAAGTCAACTTCAAGCTCAAACACGATCCGCGCGTCACTCCACTCGGTGCGATTCTGAGGAAAGCAAGCCTCGATGAGCTGCCGCAGCTGTGGAACGTGCTCGCGGGACAGATGAGCCTGGTGGGGCCGCGCATGATCACCTCCGCCGAGCTTCACAAGTATGGCGACGCCGGCTGGATCTTTCGGCGCTTCAAGCCTGGGATCACGGGTTACTGGCAGGTTCAGGGACGCCAGGAGGTTTCCTACACCCAGCGCGTGGAAATGGATCTGTTTTACGTGAGCCACTGGTCCTTGTTCCTCGATTTCAAGATCCTTTTCAAAACACCCATCCGCGTGGTGCGCGGAGCAGGAGCTTTCTGATGGCAAGTGTGCTGGTCACAGGTGGAGCAGGATATGTGGGTTCGGTCGGTCGCGTCGACCTGTTGCGCCTTCTGCTGATATGTGGTGGCCCCAGGGCTTTGTGATTGGATCAACAAAGCTAAAACGACTCTCCTACGAGTTCTTCACTCTTCTTCCAGAGTGCCTCAGCATTGCTTGGATCGAGCGCATACCCGCGCACTCCTTCGCTCAAGGCGTTGATGGACACGTTATCCGGCACGATCTTGCCGACGTGGCAATTCTCGCAATATCGGCCGCCGATCTCGTCTGCCGGAGCAACCACGGCGGCCCAGACCGAAGTCGCGGCTCCTTGAGGAATGGTCTTGAGCTGGAAGGGCGGCTTACCTTCGGCTGCGAGCTGCTGGTTCATCTGCTCGATCATCTTTTCGAACTGGCTGGGATCGACGTAGCGACCAAGCTCGGTGCGTATCGCTCCCGGATGCACAGCCGCAGCGCGCACGCCACGGCCGCGGTTCCTTTTGTCGAACGCAACGGCGAAGAGGGCATTTGCCGTCTTTGATCTCCCATATGCAACCCAGGGATCATAGGGCATCCGTTCAAAGTTGGGATCGTCGAGGTCGACATTGGAAAACCGATGACCCGAAGAAGACAAGTTGATCAGCCGTCCACCGGCACGGATAAAACGCGCAATGCGGTTGACCAGAACAAAGTGGCCCAGGTGATTGGTACCGAACTGCGTCTCAAAGCCGTCCGCGGTATGGCCAAACGGCGTGGCCATCACTCCCGCATTGGCGATGACGACGTCGAAGGGCTCGCCTTCTGCCAGCAGTCGATCGGCGCAGGCACGCACGCTCTTAAGGTTGGCGAGATCAAGCTCGATCAGCTCGAAACTCCCGCCGTTGGCCGCAGCGTCCTTTTCGACCGGTGCACTCGCCGCTCTAGCTTTGGACAAATCCCGCGCTGCGCCCACGACTCTCGCGCCGTGGGCCGCAAGAGACCGCGCGGTTTCGACTCCGAGCCCCGCGGAAACGCCGGTAACAAGGATCCGCTTGCCAGGCAAGTTGATCCCACCCAACACATCTTCTGTAGTTGACGTTGCGCCAAATCCGTTTGCCATGCGTGTCCTCCCTAATCATTTTATTAATGATGCGACCGTCGTGCGATAGCAGCTCCAAATCAAACGTCAGATCTTTGTGGGGATAACCCGGGATAACCGGGGACGGAAGGTTTTCTCCTGGAAAGCGTTCCGTTGTCCCAAAGTTTTGCCCGTTCAGTTCAAGTCCTTAGACGCGCCTTTGCTCCGAATACCCTAAGGAGAGACCGCCAGATGCGATAGAGCGCCGGTCGGTATCGTGTAACAATGCTTCCTTCAGACAAGAGCTCCACCGCGCGGTCAACAACGGTGTGGAGTTCGGCGGCGTCCTTCTTCTCGCGTCCCCTTGCCAGAGCACTGCGTGCATCCTCGACGCTAAACCAGGTGGGGTTGCGGTTCGGTTCTTGAGGTGGCTGGGTGTTAGTGACTTTCAACAGGAAAGCCTTCACGACGAATTCCTGGAGGCCATTGCCCAGCCTGGAGTCGGCCTTTGGCTGCAGGTAGAGGTGGAAATGCCGCGGCTCTATGACGCCGACGGCCCCGGCCTCCTCCAGCGCCTCGCGCTCCGCGGCCTCGCTGTGCGATAGCCGTCGCGCAGTGGCTCCCTTGGGAAAAGTCCACTTGTCGCCACTGGTGGTTTTGACCAGCAGAAAGTCGAAACAGGCACCGCGCCTCCGGTAGCAGACCGCCGCCACCTGGAGGGGAAGGAACCTTGCTGAGCCCATAAAGTGATTGTGCAACGAAAAATCGTACAGCATGCATATTACGGAAGGTCTACCTCCACACGCGATGGAGCGCAAACATGCGCAGAAAGGCGCGCTTGAAGCGCGCCTTTCGTTTGACCGAATTGATTGAGAGGAAGACCCCCCAGGTGGTGGGTCAGAATCTAAACGTCAGTCCCGCCTCTGGCTGGGCTGTGTGAGTCCAGCTGTTCACGTTGAGCCGTGCGAATCCAAAATCCGGTACCTTATAGGCATACCCTCGATATCCAAGGCGCAGAGAAATGCCCGGCATGTTTCCGCTGCGTGTGGTCAGGTCGATATCGGCGCCACCACCGTAGACGAATGTGCCCGTGCCACGCGTCGGCACTCGGATGAGCCCGGGACTTAACCCCGTAGCGAAGCTAAAGGCCTGATTTCGTTGTACGGGACTGAACCACAGCCCTCCGCCTCCCCCCAGCAAATAGGGACGCAGATGTCTGAATGTAGGAGTCCTGTATACAAAGTCGGCGGTAGCCTGGTTGATGTTGACTTTTACCCGGTCCTGCACCAAGCCAACCTGGGTGAGCTGGAAGTATTGCTGGCTGTTGCGGTTCCAGCCGTAGTTCGCCTCGACGGATGCCCAGCGATTGAAGTTGTATCGATATCCGGCCAGCACACCCCCAGTGTCAGTAGCTTTGTGCACCACAGAATTGTTGCTCGACTGTGCGGTGAAGATGCCTGTTGCCGATACCGTGATCTCTTGGCGGACCTCCTGGGCCGCAGCCAAGAGGCCGCAGGCCAGAATGGCGCCCAGAAGAATGGCCAATTTTTTGAACATGATTACCTCCCTAGGTGATCGAGTCCCTTGCCCTGCGACGGCCTGGCCGCCTGCAACAAGACCCGTGACCGAACCGACATAATGCACCGCCGCGAGATTCGGGGGCGGATTCCCGAGTTCCAGCAAAATGTCAGGTTGGTCTTAAGAAGGTAGATGTCGCTGCTCTGGCAGATGTTGGCAGCTTGATCTGTTTTTGATTTAGGTCACTTTACCGGGGAATAGTACCCATTCTTCGAGTAGACCCGGACCGGCATCTCTTCAGGAACAATCTTTACCTTGAGTTTGCGCCATTTTCCGTCGCGAGCTGGATTACTGGAACGGAAGCCGATGACGTACTGGTTACGGAGTTCCAGGGAGATTCTGTTGGCTGTCTCCGGCAGATCCTGAATGTCTTTGATGGCAAAGGTGCGTCCGCCCGTAGCCTCGGTGACAGCATCGAGCAACTGCTTGCCCGTGCGCTCTTCGGGAGTCTGGAATACTGTGTCGAAAAGTCCAATCCCGTAGAGCTCCACATCAGCTTCTTGGACCACGCGCTTGATTTCTGACCGCGTGTAGCGGCTGCGATTGTCGCCGCCGTCGGAAACGATGAGCAGGGCTCGTCTTTGATATCGAGAATGGCGAATTTTACTCACACCCATGTAGATGGCGTCGAGCATTGAAGTGTGGCCGTTCGGCATAACGTGGAACAGGCGGTTCTGGATGTTGTCGACGGAGGTCGTGAAATCCACCAGCAGCTCAGGGCGGTCTGAAAACGTGATAAGGAAGAAATCGTCCAGCGGATTGGCTGTCTTAAAGAACTCCACGATCGATTTGCTCGCGACTTCTATCTTGTTGCGCATGCTGTTGCTGGTGTCCAGAATAACTCCCAGGCTGATAGGGGCATCCTCAGCGGAGAAGCTGTGGATTGCCTGCCGTTGACCGTCCTCGTACAGCACGAAATTCTGCTTCTCCAATCCGGTCACGGCCCGGTTCTTGCGATCGGCCACAGTCACCGGCACCAACACAAGATCTACATTCGCAATCAGCGGCTTGGAATGCTGGGAAGATGAGCTCCGGCCGGCTGAGCTGTCCGGAGCTTGATCTGCCGATGGTTTGTTTAGAGGCGATCTGGGAATTACATGGACATCATCATTCTGGGCGAACGCCGGCAAGACCAGCGGGAAAGAAGCCAGAGCAAAGACCACAAGCGCGGCTCGCACTCGTGCACCCAAATTGAAATCTTGATCGGAAAGAGGGCCCGGGTTCATAGGGATCGGCGCGCGGGAAAACTCATCTTGCTGGCCCGCATTTCGCAAGTGGCAGAATCATAGCACAACCAGGCCAGACTGGGATTGGGCATAGCGGCCCTGAATCTTTTTGTTTGGATGGTTATCTAACCGACGAAGGACTTCGAGGAGGACCAAGATGAGTGAATTGAAAGGTAAAGTAGCGGTGGTAACCGGCGCTTCGAAAGGGATTGGCGCTGGGATCGCAAAAGCTCTGGGCAAGGCCGGGGCGGCTGTGGTAGTGAATTACGCCTCCAGCAAGGAAGGGGCTGACCGGGTAGTGAAAGAGATTACGCAAAATGGCGGAAGGGCAATCGCCATCCAGGGCGACGTGGCAAAGGCAGGTGACGTGAAACGGTTGTTTGAGGAAACCAAGAAGGCGTTCGGTTCGCTCGACATCCTTGTAAACAATGCCGGGGTTTACGAGTTTGCTCCCCTCGAGTCCGTCACAGAAGAGGAGTTTCATCGGGAGTTCAACACCAACGTGCTCGGGCTGATTCTGGCGACGCGGGAGGCGGTGAAGTATTTTGGCGCCGAGGGTGGAAGCGTGATCAACGTAGGCTCGGTGGCATCCACCATGACTCTGCCGAACACAGTGGTTTACACGGCGACCAAGGGTGCGGTGGACGCGGTGACGCGCGCACTGGCCAAGGAACTGGGGCCGCGGAAGATTCGCGTCAACTCTATCAACCCTGGCGGCGTGGAGACAGAAGGACTTCACCGCATTGGCGTGGTGGGAAGCGATTTCGCAAAGCAGATGGTCGCGCAAACGCCGCTGGGGCGGTTCGGGCAACCTGAGGACATCGCCCCGGTTGCGGTGTTCCTGGCTTCGGGAGCTTCCGGATGGTTAACCGGTGAGATCCTGGTGGCATCAGGCGGGCTGCGTTAAAAAAATCGGCGGTGCGCACTTAGCAGTTAGCCAAGGACGCTGCTCAATTACTTGAGCAGATGCAAAAGCTGCGTACCGTGGACTCTACCCGCGTGACCGTTTCGTTTCTGACGTGTGTGAGTCTCACAAACTGCTTGGGGACTGAATCCTGACCGCTGACTACTAAATGCTGTTCCTATGAAAGAATGAGACTGTGATGGGTTCGGATATTTCGCGCTTCGCCCCCGGTGGACCAGGCATCGAGCCGAGGTGGACCCGTGGGGCGAAAGTCGCGGTCGGAACAGCCTATTCAACGTCCAGCCGGCTCTGGTACACGCTCGATTTTGGCTGTGTGACTGAGCTTTATTATCCGACTATCGATTCCCCGCAGATCCGCGATCTGCAATTTCTGATCACCGACGGCGAAAGTTTTTTCCACGATGAACGCAGGAACTTTCGCGGCGAGATCGATTGCGTCTCTGAAGCGGCGCTCGGGTTTGATGTGACCAAACACGAGAAGGCAGGCCGTTACAGGATTTACAAGACGATCCTGGGTGACCCGCACCAGACTTGCCTCCTGATGCACACCCGGTTGGAGGCCCCTGCAGATTTGCTGGCTAAGTTGCGGATGTATGTCCTGTGCGCGCCGCACCTGGAGATCGGCGGCTGGAACAACAATGGAGACGTTCTCGAGATCAAAGGCCGCAAATTTCTGGCAGCCTGGAAGAGAGATACATGGCTGGTGATCGGGGCTACCATTCCGTTCACCCAGTGTTCGTGCGGTTACGTTGGCGTGAACGACGGCTGGACTGATCTGGCTGACAACTACCGCCTGGACTGGCAGTACGAATCAGCTCGCGACGGCAACATTGCCTTAACCGCCGGGCTGGATTTATCTCGAGGCACGGAGTTCACCCTGGGCCTGGCCTTCGGCACGACGCAGCACGACGCGCTCAGCACACTTGCTCAGTCATTGAGCATTCCATTTGAACAGACGCGTGAGGCCTTCATTCACCAGTGGGAGCGAACCTCCAAGCGGTTTACGCTGGCCGGGCACGCGAACAACTCCAAGCTGTTCGAGCGCAGCGTGAATCTCCTGCTGGCGCATGAGGACAAGACCTACCCCGGAGCCATGATCGCTTCCCTCAGTATTCCTTGGGGCGAGGTAAAAAGCGACGAGGAACTTGGCGGCTACCACCTGGTGTGGACTCGCGATATGGTGAAATCCGTCAGCGCCTTGCTGGCCGTTGGTGACTTGAGCACGCCTTTGCGCGCTCTCATCTATCTGGCGGTGTCACAGCGGGAGGACGGCGGCTTTTATCAGAATTTCTGGATTGACGGCCGGCCCTACTGGAAGGGAGTTCAGCTGGACGAGGTCGCCTTCCCGGTTTTGCTGGCCTGGAGGCTTTGGAAAAATGACGCGTTGGGCAACTTCGATCCTTACGAAATGGTGCGTCGCGCCTGCGGCTTTCTCATTCGCGAGGGTCCGGTCACGGCGCAAGATCGCTGGGAGGAAGCAGCCGGCTACTCACCATCGACGCTCGCCGTCCACATTACCGCTCTGATCTGTGCCGCTGAGTTCTTTGCCGGCCGCGACGATGCCACGGCGACCTTCGTCCGCGATTACGCTGACTTCCTTGAGTCGCATGTCGAACGCTGGACCGTGACTACGCAAGGGACCCTGGTACCCGGACTTAAGCGGCATTACATCCGTCTGAACCCCGCCAGCGCTCGTCAGTGCGCGGATGCGGATGAGGATCCGAATTGCGGAACGCTGACCTTGGCAAATCAGCCTCCCGGGGCTCCCTATGAATTTCCCGCGAAAGAGATCGTCGATGCCGGTTTCTTGGAGCTGGTTCGTTACGGAATTCGCGCCGCGGACGACCCCATCATTCAGGATTCGCTACGCGTCGTGGATGCCCTGCTCAAAGTGGAAACGCCGTACGGCGCTTGCTGGCGCCGCTATAACCACGATGGCTATGGCCAGCAAATTGACGGCGAGCCCTATAAATATTGGGGCACGGGGCGACCGTGGCCCTTGCTGACCGGCGAGCGCGGGCATTATGAAATTGCTGCCGGCCGCGATCCTGGACTTTATCTGCGCGCGCTCGAGAATTTCTCTCAAGGCATAGGGCTGATCCCGGAACAGATTTGGGATGCACCGGACCTTCCCGAGCACTATCTCTGTTTCGGCGGACCGACCGGCGCGGCAGTTCCTCTGCTATGGGCGCATTCTGAATACGTGAAGCTCGCACGCTCGGCTGTTGACGGCAAAGTCTTCGATCGAATCGAAGCTGCCTACGACCGCTATGTGGTCGGCCGTGGCGAACGCCAGCCGATTGAAGTTTGGAAACTCAATCGTCAGGTTCGAACCGCCGGCGCCGGCACGCTGTTGCGAATACAGGCCAACACGCCGTTCTTGCTGCACTGGTCAACAGACGAATGGCAGCATTTCACCGACACGCCGTCGAGAACCACCGGGATTAGCATCGACTTCGTAGATATTTCACTGCCTCAGCAGAGAGGCTTGATCCAGTTCACGTTCCTGTGGACGGCAGAGAATCGCTGGGAAGGCAAAGATTACGAAGTTGAAGTCCGCGCTGAACGCGGAGCAGAAGGTAAGCCCAGGGCGAGCACGCAAAGAGTTTCAGTCTGAACCGCCAGCCAAGTGTGAGCGCGAGAGAATCGGAAATGCCTCGCTGGACGAACGTTGGAGTACACTCGATCCTGTGAATACAGTTGATGCACTGATTCAGCCCCTGGCGAGCGAGGCCCCATTTCGCGTTGCCGAATCCACGCGCGTGCTGACGCCTGCGCTCTTGATCGACCGCGACCGTGTGCAGCACAACATCGCTACCACACTGCATTTGCCTGGTGGTGATGCAAATCGCTGGCGGCCGCACGTCAAGACGGCGAAGCTCGGCTACACGATGCGTACGCTCGTAGATGCTGGAGTGCGGCAGTTCAAATGCGGCGCGCTTTCAATTTTCATCTGACACGCTTGGGCTTTCTTGGACTTCAGGTCCTTGGGATCAGCGCGGAATTTGTCGAGGTCGGGAAAAGAAAGAGGAGCGTTCCCGGACGTTTGGTTCGCTTGCTCTTGCTGCGCGCTCAGGACGGCCGCGGCCTTCGCCGGGACACGATCCGGAGGTGGGACTGAGGAGCCTTGCCGTCCGCTGCCGGATGCCAATCCGAAAGCTCGCGCGGTAAACGGATCCGTAGGCCCCAGAACCGTAGCCAGCGAAGCCTGGGCCGGCGCAGCATGTTTAGCGACGTTCTCAAGCCCGGCATTCTGGAGCGCAGTAGCCTGGCCCACCTGCTGTGCCGCCCGCGCTGCCATCAGCAACTGCGCGAGTTGTTGCGGAGCAAGAGATGACGCGCCGCCTGTGTCCGTGTCGGAATTGTTGTTGGGGGAAAAATCATCGTACATGTTGGTTGGAAGTAGTTGGTAGTCAGTAGTTGGCTAAAGCAGCTAGGGCAGGTTTCTTCTCAGAATTGTTATTGCGCGGCCGTGGGCCATCGCGATCACAGAACCATCCGCCGAGATGCGCGGCCGCCGGTTGTCCAGCCCACCATTCGTCGACCCTGGCAGTTTATCGATGGGCAAGGCGGCGTACTTCGCGAGACTTGTCTTTCGTCCCAGCATCAGCACTTCCGGCACAGTATCGGCCGGCAGCGCCCCATCACGCGTGAAAACCCACGCCGGCACATACCGGCTGACCACTGCCGCCCACTTGCGGTCGGCAGACACCGCCATATCTCCGGTTGCCCCGTAACGTTCCGGTTTTATTTTTTGCTGGACCTGGACTTGCTTCCCGCTAACGCTCACGAACTGCACACTCTCCCCGGAGTGATGGCCGGTCTTGTCAACGTTCTCGTCTGGGCTGAGGAGCAATTCATGGCCGCCCAGGAAGATCCCCCTGACTCTGCCCAGCTCGCCGGACTGTCCGGCATCCATCCTGAAGGAAAAGCCCCCGGTCAGCTCAACTACTTTCTGGCCGTGGATATCCAGTACGTTCAGCGGCAAGACTCCCCGCCGCGGCGGCAACGAAGATACCGCGATCAAGTCACCCTGGGGTGAAATCGACTGCGGCAAATCTTCCGACGACCACTCGCCTAAGACTTGTCCTGACGAAATATCTACGATGGCAACCTGGACCGCGGTTGTGTGAAAGCGAGGTTTGGACTCCTGTTCCGGCCCGAAAGCACAGGCCAAGACGTTTTTGTCACTCGCTCCCAGCACGAAGAGCGGGACCAAAGGTCCTTTGGCCGATGGGGGAGAAATCGTTCTAAGCGCCTTCAGGCTTTCACGGTCGAAGACGCGGACTGTCTGCAAGTCCTGAACGATCAGATGCCGCTGATCGGCTGCATAGAGCACTTGTGGAGCGAACTCGACGGACCCTCGGAATACATAACTCCCCACCTCTTGCGAAGCCGTCACGCGCTTGCTGGCTATGTCCAAGAGGACCAGCCACAGGCGGTCGCCGACTTTCGAACCTGCGCCGGCAAGAAGTACAACGGTCTTTCCATCGGACGAAAGGTCGAACGAGTAGATGCTCGGATCGCCGATCAGCCCACTCAACCATGATTCGTCAATGGTGGTTTGTGCTGGTTGACTGATGGACTGCGCGGAAATGAGGCTCGGCCCAAGCGTCAGGAAAACCACGGCCAAGACTGCGGCCGGCCAGCGGATCCATCTCTTGCTTGTCATGGGCTATTTCCCGATATAGTGTCTCACGGACTTCGTGGCTTGGCGCTTTCGCTGCTTTGCTCAGCTTGACAAACCTTCCATACACAGCAAGTTGACAAACGTCGCAATTGGCCATCGGCTCTCATTCGCCAAAAACTGACTGAACAGCGACCGGAAGGTTTTTCTCAGCGACGGCGCTCGCTTCACCTTCTCCGCCACCTTCTCGCCCACAGCCAGGTACACAGCCAGCAACGCTAGGTATCGCGGATTGCTTGCCGCCAGTTTCAACAACCGTTGCCGGATACCTTCTGCCGTGGCGCTGTCCTCTCCGTAGACTGCGCGCGCAACCCAGCAAAACGCGGCAATGCCGCCCAACAGCTTGCCGGCGCCTGAGAGCAGTCCGGAAATCTCGCCCATCGCGCTCGGTCCCTGAGTTGATCCGGTGATTTCGGTGTTCCCGAACAGCGGCGAAGGATTGAACATGCCAGCCAGCCCACCGAGGCCCTGCGCCCCCTGCAGCCGCAGCTGCTCGTTGTTGAACAGATTCTGCAAATACTGTTCCGCCAGGTTCTGCGCCCCCGCCTGGTTCATCGCCCCGATCATCGCCGCATTCGCCCCGCTCGGCGTATATCCATACCCCCGCGCCGCCAACTGCTGCTGCGCCTGCGCCGCCGCGTTCTGGTTCTGCATCACCCCCTGATTGAACGCCTCCGATTGCTTCGCCTGGTAGAACGGTGAGTTGTTGTCGCTCATCAGCGTGTCGTAGAAATTCGCTGCCGGCGTCGCCAGCGCGAACATCTCGTTGGCAAACATCGGGATCAGCTGGTTCCGCAACTGCCCTTGCATCACGTTCAGATAGCCGGCGTTGCGCATGGCGTCTTTCAGGTTCGACCCGGGATCTTCCAGATTCCCTGGATTCCCCCACACGCCGGTAGGCGGACCAGTGATGGTCGGCGCCGTGAACGGTCCGGTGCCTGGCGCGGCTTGGTTGATGTTCGCTCCTGCCCAACTCAGCAGCGCGCTCGTCGGGGGCAGTTGCGCCCCGGTATTGAACAGCGGACTGCCCAGCACCGAATTGCTGGTGGGAGCTGGCGTCCACCCGTAGCCGATGTATGGATTCGTATAGCCGCCCATCGTCTTACTCCATGTTCATCACGAATCTGCGGCC
>DATFXI010000090.1:0-10450 GCA_035316085.1 Candidatus Angelobacter sp. | reverse complement strand
GCGCCCTCAAAGCGACGAAACCAGTCGGCGGCCACGTTGCGGTCGCTGGTAGCCGGCGTCAGATGGATAGGTGGCGGCGCCGATGAAATCAGCGCCTCGAGCTCGCGGCGCCGGGTTTGGAACGGCTCACCGCGAAGATCGCGATCGCCCGCGTAAAGCAGGTCGAAGAACACGAATGACGATGGCGTCTGCTGAGACAGGAGATTCACGCGCTTCGCGGCCGGATGGAGGCGGAGTTGCAGCGCGTCGAAGTCAAGCCCATTATTCTTGACGATAACAATCTCTCCGTCGAGGACGCAGCGAGCAGGCAGCGCCGAGCTTAGCGGCTCAATCAGCTCAGGAAAGTAGCGGTTGAGCGGCTTTTCGTCGCGGCTCTGGATCAGCATCTCATCCCCGTCGCGAAACACCAGGGCGCGAAACCCGTCCCACTTTGGCTCGAAAATCCAGTCTTCGCCTTCCGGTAATTCGCCGACTCGCTTGGCGAGCATCGGCAACACCGGCGGATTCACGGGGAGATCCATGCCTCATGGTATACCGTGCGCTCTGGCGTCTCCCGTCAATTCCTTTATGCTTTGTTCATGCGCGCTTTTGCGGCGGTTTGCGAGGCGGTGGCCGCCACCACCAAGAAGACCGAGAAGGTCCGTAGAGTGGCGGAATATTTCCGCTCCGCCGCGGATGATGCCGCGCAAGCCGCCATCTTTCTTTCCGGACGTCCTTTCCCGCAATGGGATGAACGCACTCTGCAAACCGGCGGCGCGTTGTTGTGGCGCAGCGTGGCGAAGATTTCTGGTCGAAACGAGGCAGACCTCCGAGCGGTCTACCGGAGACACGGCGATCTCGGCGCAGCCGCTGAGGAAGTTCTCAGCGACGTGGCCCCGGCCAAGAGCTCGCTGAGCCTTCGCGGCGTCGCCACCGCTTTCGGGGAGCTGGCCCAAACTTCCTCCGCAGCAGAGAAATCGCGCCTCGTTGAAGACCTCCTGCGGCGAGCCACCGCGCTCGAAGCCAAGTACATCATCAAGATCATCGGCGGCGATTTGCGTATTGGTCTGCGCGAGAGCCTGGTGGAAGAAGCGGTAGCTCAGGCCTTTGACGAAAAGCTCAGCGAGGTGCAGCGCGCCAACATGCTGCTAGGCGATATCGGTGGGACCCTGCGCCTGGCCGCCGCGCACCAACTCTCGAGCACAGAAATAAAGACGCGGTTGTTTCATCCGCTCGGCTTCATGCTGGCCAGCCCTGCGGCTGATGCTGAAGAAGCTTTGAGTTACTTCCCACGGGCTGCCGTCGAAGACAAGTATGACGGGATTCGCGCCCAAGCGCATTGCGGAGGCAAGAATGACCCGCTCGTCAGAATCTTTTCGCGAACGCTCGATGAAATCAGCCAATCGTTTCCCGAACTTCCGCCTGCGCTCCGTGCCTTCCCCGAACCGGTCATCCTGGATGGGGAAGTCCTGGCGTGGGACCAGAGCGCAAACCAGGCACTGCCTTTCTCTGCGCTGCAAAAGCGTTTAGGACGCAAACAGGTCCCCGAAGAGCTGATCCGGGAGGTCCCCGTGGTGTACGCGGTATTCGATGTGCTCTATCGAGCCGGGACGCTTCTGATTGACCAGACTTTGGACGAACGCAGAAGAAACCTTGAACAACTCTTTGCTTCCGTGCCGGAGCACGGATTCGAAGTCGAAGCCGCGCTGGCGGCCGGCAATCGCCAGGCCAAGCTCGCGTTCTCCCCCATCGCCGGCGCGGCACCGGGTCCCCCGCGAGTCATCCTGGCTCCGCTTGTCACAGTCGAATCCCCTGAGCGCCTCAGCGAGCTATTCGACCAGGCGCGCGCCCGCGGGAACGAAGGCTTGATGGTCAAGGACCCCGCGTCGGCCTACACTCCGGGGCGCCGGGGTAAGGCTTGGCTCAAGTTGAAACGTGAAATGGCCACGCTGGACGTGGTCGTCACAGCCGTGGAATGGGGCCACGGTAAGCGAGTGGGCGTGCTCAGCGACTACACCTTCGCGGTGCGCGACGGCGACCAGCTGCTGAACGTCGGCAAAGCATATTCCGGCCTGACCGACGCTGAGATCGCGGAGATGACGCAATGGTTTCTGGCACACACAGTGGAGGACCTGGGTTTTCGCCGCGTGGTCGAGCCCAAGATCGTGCTGGAGGTGGCTTTCAACAACATGATGCGCTCGGATCGTCATGCGAGTGGCTTTGCTTTGCGCTTCCCCAGGATCGTGCGCATCCGGACAGATAAGCCCGTAGAGGAAATTGACACGCTTGAGACCGTGCGGAAGCTTTATGAAAAACAGCGTGTGGAAGTTGGTAAGATTGAACGCCAAAGCACCAAGGAGCGCAGCTGATATTCTTGTCCAAAGTCGAAGATACTTTCCAGATTTCGGGGCGCGGCTGTGTCGTTGTGGCTGCAGTCCCGCGCGCGCATCTAGACTTTCGCTTGCGCGCAAAGGATTCGATTCAGCTTCGTACTCCCGATGGACGAGTTCTCAACACTCATGTTGCCGGAATTGAAATCGCCTGCGGCCCAGGAGTTAAGGATGGCATGGCCTTCTTGTTGCCTAAGGAAATTGCCAAGCAGGACGTTCCAAAAGAAACGGAGATTTGGCTAACACAAGAACCGTGAACCGGCTGGCACTAATCTCCTTCCTCTGCCTGCGAAACTCCAATCGGGACCACGCAACCGTGTGGGATGGTGCACATCGCGCTTTCGAACTGGATGGTGGTGTGATGGATGTGGAACTCCCGCGCCAGTAGATCGGTGATCTGACGAAGGATAGCGTCGCTCTCCGACAGCGGCATATCGTCAATCTTCACGTGGCAAGAGAGCGCGTGCGAGTCGGACCCGATGCTCCATACGTGGACGTCATGCACGTCGTTGACTCCGGAGAGCGCGCGCAAGCCGTTCACAATCTCTTCCACCGACATACCACGCGGCGTACCCTCCAACAGAATATTCAGGGTCTCCTTGATGATGCCCAGGGAGGACCAGACAATGAGACAGCCGATTCCGATAGAGAGAGCCGGGTCGATCCAGTTGCGTCCGGTGAGCAGGATGGCCCAGCCCCCGACAATCACTGCGGCCGTCGAAAGCGTATCGCCCAGTTGATGGATGAAGGCGCTGCGGATGTTGACGTCATGGGCAGAGCGAAACAGGAACAGGGAGATCGTACCGTTCATCACCACGCCGGCCACCGCTACCCAGATCATGACTTTGGGCTGGACGGCCACGGGCTGTCCCAGACGCAGGATGGCCTCATAGAAGATGTAGAATGCAATTCCGATCAGTGTAAGCGCGTTGATGAACGCCGCCATCACGCCGGCGCGGTGGTAACCGTAGGTCTTGGTCGCGCTTCGCGGCCGCGAATGCAGAAACACCGCCACCCAGGAAAGCAGGAGCGCCAGCAGATCAGTGACGTTGTGCCCGGATTCCGAGAGCAAGGCCAGACTGTGGGCCCGCAGGCCCGCGATCAGTGTGACCAGCACATAAAGGAAAGTCGCTACCAGGGAATAGCGCAAAGCTCTTGCGCTCACCGGGGCATGCGAATGTTCGTGCATACTTTGAGTTTACCGCTTTCTTGCGGTCAGCTTCGAATCATCGCGGGCGCGAAATCCTGCACCAAGGTTAGCAACCAGATACCTACTTTGTGCACAGAACAGCCGCCCTCAATCCCGCTGCGCTGTCTCTACTCGCTGCTAAACCTTGGTATCTCGCCAACTTCTGGGCGGCTCGAAATTCTGGCAATGGATTTGCACCTACGTCACCCAGGGTTGATTCATCTTGTTCGAAGACGAGACAACGCCGGCTGCCAGCGGCGCGAGAACAGAGTTATGAAGAAGAACCTGCTTCGCCTACGAGTTTTGCCCATTTTGATGCTGTTGGCCGCGGCTGCCGCGGCGCAGGGAAACCAGGCGCCGAAGGGATCCACACCGGTCTCGGCCGAAGCCAGCGCCGCGGTCCCGCCCGCGCCGTCGTCCCCGGGATCACCGCGTGGCGGCGAACTCTTTCCAATGCCGGTTATTCCGCCCGAAGACGGCCCCCCACCTCTACCCGATCCATCTTCTTTAGCACCATCACGCGGCGCTGAACTTTTTCCCACGCCGGTGATTCCGGCCGAGGACCGCCCGCGAGGACTGCCCGCTCCAACACCCTCCGTGACGTCGCGCGGAGCCGAGCCTTTCCCAATGCCAGTCATTCCAGACGATGACAGCACTCGAGAGCCGGCCGAGCCAACACCTTCCGTCACGTCGAGCGGAGCCGAGCTTTTCCCAATTCCGGTCATTCCAGACGATGACAGCACTCGAGAGCTGGCCGTGCCAACATCTTCCGTGACTTCGCGCGCGGCGGAGCTTTTCCCGATGCCGATTATTCCAGACGAAGACAGCCCTGTCACTCCAGCGCCGCTGACAGAGGCGGAACTCGAAATGCAAGCGCTGATTCAAAATGCCATCGGCAAGGACCCGACCTTGACCGGCGGCAACGTGAATGTGGCCATGTCGCCGGCCGGAATCGAACTCACCGGCACCGTGGCCAGCATGCGAGCGCGGCTGGCGGCTTCCCGCCTGGCCAAGTCGTATGCCAGGGGCAAGAAAGTGGTGGACAAAATCACTGTGGCGGCCAGCCCGGAAGCGCCCGCGGAGCCGGTCAAAGCTGATCCCTCCGGGACGACCCATCAGCATCCCTAAGCAACCGTAACCAGCGTGATCAGAGGCCGGCCTTGCTCCTTGCTTCGCAAATGGGGGCGAAGGTCAAAGCGCCTTGCAGCGGCGCCCCTTCCAGACGCAACAATTTCTCTTTTATCTCCATGCCGCCGCCGTAACCGGTCAGAGAGCCGTTGGCGCCGATCACGCGGTGGCAAGGAACAATAATGGCAACCGGATTGTTGTGGTTGGCCTGGCCCACAGCGCGAAACGCGCGAGGGCTGCCCACCCGCTTTGCCAGCTCGGCGTAAGAACATGTAGTTCCATACGGAATCCGCTGTAGGGCTGTCCAGCACTTCTTCTGGAAACTGGTGCCCTGCAGATCAAGCTTGCAGGTAAACGCGTGCAGTTCACCGCGAAAATAGGCGCTCAGTTGCTCTTGGTACATACGGAGCGCCGCCGCGGATTCGATCCACACTTCGCCGGGCAAGGGCCGCGGGAGTTTGCCGCGGTCAAACCACAGATAGCGCAGTCCTCTATCGGTGGCGGCCAGCAGCAGCGGGCCTACGGGCGACTCGATCCGTGAGAAATGAACGGTCTGAACGTCCGGCATGGTTAAGCATCCTAACAGGAAACCGTTTTGCCGGGCGAGGGTTGTGGTAGCAACACTGGCCAGAGGTTCCACATCTATCTGAACACCAAGCTGCTGGATTACGGCAACGCGGCAAACGCGCACCGGCCCGGCGCTGGAGCTAACACGACGGCCCGGCATTGCGCCAGTTAAAGTGACGGTCCTCGACGCTACTTCACAGAGTAAAGGGTCCTTGGGTCTCATGGGTTTCAATAATTCAGGCGCTGGCGTTCTATTTGGCTACGTTTGTTTCCGCCGCAAGATCCCTCTTGCCTCCCACACAATTTGCGGGCGCGCCCGCCAGGACGGACTGCGATGAGCGCTCTCGACATCCGCGCGTTAGTGCTCGTCAACACAGAACCATCGTTCAAGTATGATCCGCTTCCGCTGGCCGCACCCGCCGCTTTGTACGACGTGGCCGGTCAAAGTCCCCTGTTGCGCCTTGTCGCGCACTTGCGGCGTTGCGGGGTTTCTCCCGTCACCGCAGTGATCGCCGCGGAACGCTCTTTTTTTCCGCCTAAGAGCTCCTGGCCGTCGCACTTCGAATGTCGCAGCAGTTTGGATAGCAACTTCTGGCAGACTGCCGAGGCCACGTTTGATGAGGTAGCCCAGAGCGGCGCAAGCCTGGTTCTGCTCATCCGGCTTGGCGCCTATGCGGAAGTCGAGTTCGAAAAGATGGCGCAGGCCCATGCGGAGCGGCACTGCCGCGTCAGCCAGGCGTTTTGCGCCGATCAGGCGCTGGAGATTTTCTGCGTCACCGCGTCGCGGCGAAATGACGCGGCTTCTCTATTTCGCAGCCGGTTCCAAGAGTGCCGCAACCAGTGTCCGGAGTTCATCCACACTGGCTACATGAACCCGCTGGCTGACGCGCGCGATCTCCGCCAACTCGGCATTGACATTCTCACGCTCCAGACCAAGACCCGGCCTTGCGGCAACGAGGTTCGCCCCGGCGTGTGGATTGCGCCTGATGTCGGAATCGATCCCACAGCGCGTGTGATTGCCCCGGCATTCATAGGGACTTCGGCACGGGTCGGCGCCGGAGCGGTTGTGACCCGCTGCACCGCGATCGAACACGGCGCGCGTGTAGATTGCGGGACTGTCGTGGAAAACTCGACTGTTCTGGCTTCCGCGTATGTCGGCGCCGGGCTCGACCTGGCCCATTCCGTGGTCGGCATGGGACGCATCGCGAACTTACGCCGGAACACCACTGTCGAAGTAGCCGACCACAACCTGATCGGACATTCGCCGGCTCGCGGCCTGAGAAAGCTGCTGCGGCTGACGGAGGAATTCCTGTCCTCGCTCTCCGCCAAGCTTGGGCGCGAAACTACGCCAGAGACGCCCGCGCCGCTGCCTGCACTGGAGTCTGCACCACCGGCCCCAGATGTCGCCAGCGCTGCGCCTGGAACGCCGGCTGGCGATATCAAAGACGGCGAAATGGCCGGAGTGAGAACTCATGGAGACCAATAGCAGGCCCGTTGTCGTAAAAAGAATGCCCGAGCGCGTGAATGCCCGCACCGCTCGCGAATTTTGGAACGACGTTCAGCCCTTTGTCGTCGCCGACCGTCCCCAACTGGTCTTTGACCTTTCGCCGGTCGTGCAGCTTGACGCCGCCGGTGTGGACATGCTGCTGCGCTGCATGGCGGAGGTTCACAAGCGTGATGGTGACTTGAAACTGGCGGCGCCCTCCGAACCGGCATGGGTGGTGCTTGAGCTCACGCGCACGGAACGGCTGTTTGAGATTTACGAGACCGCTATGGACGCGGTGCGCAGCTTCAGCGGCTTCTTGCCGAATGCAATGCGCCAGCAGCTCCTCCACAAACGGCCTCCAACCTCCACGGCAGCATAGAACTTTTATTTGCTTATGGCCCCAAGCGACAGCATTGCGATTCTTCCTCCAGAGCGGGAAGCAGTCCAATCAGTCGCTGGTTCCCCACGGCGGAAAAGCCTGCAAGCCTTAGTGCTGGGCGGCAGCATCGTCATGCTGATGAACACCACCGTCGTCAGCACTATCAACTTTGTTTACAACGTAGTGATGGCGCGCATGCTCGGCCCTTCCCGGTTCGGACATGTCACCGCGCTGGTCACGCTTTTGATGCTGTCATCGGCCGTCACCCTTGCCTTCCAGATGGTGTGCGCCAAATTCGTGGCCCGCAACGCGACCGCCGGAGCCAAGGCCGGGGTTTACCGCTCCCTGCTGGGCAAAGCCTGGATGGTTGGGTTGGCGCTGGGTGGAGCGTTATTCGCTGCGCAGAGGCCCATGGCCGCATTCTTGCATTTGCCTGACCCACGAATGCTTGGCTTGCTGGCGTTGGGTATCGCGGCTTACGTGCCTCTGGGCGTCCGTCGCGGCGCCATGCAGGGCCTGTGCTCTTTCCGCCGGCTCAGCGCAAGCTTCATCGTTGAGGCTTTGACCCGGCTAGGGACAGCCGCTTTACTGGTGGCCCTCGGCTACGGTGAACTGGGCGCGGTGGGGGCTATTTGCCTGGCGGTGCTGGCCAGTTACTGCGTTTCCGGATTGGGTCCGGAGCTTCGTGTTCGTTCGGAGCGCGGCCACCCGGCATCGTTCGGCGAAGGCATCCAAGCCATTGTCTTTTTCGTCGGTCAGGTCATCATCTGCAACACTGACGTTCTAGTGGTCAAACACTTCTTCGCTCCAGAGATGGCCGGGCTCTATGCGGCGGTGGCCCTGGTCGGGCGACTGCTGTACTTCTCTTCCTGGTCAGTGGTCAGCGTTATGTTTCCGGTGAGCGCGGCTGTCCATTCCAAGAACAAGAATGAAGATCCTAAAGTGGTACTGTTGCCGCTCCTGGTCGTGATGGGACTGGCAGTTGCCTTCATCTTGACGCTGAGTTTCTTTCCTCATTTTGTCATCCATACGATTTTCGGTCGTGAATTCCACCAGGGCGAACCATTGCTTGCGCTCTACGCTGTGGCAACCGGTTTGTACTCTCTTAGCGTCGTAATCATGGCTTATGAGATGTCGCGGCGCATCGCCAACACAGGCTGGCTACAGCTGATATTCAGTGGCGTGCTGGTGATGGCCATTGGGGTATTTCACGGCACCCTCCGTGAGGTCATTCTTGTGCAGATCGTTTTAATGGCCACTCTGTTGGCCCTGGTTTCGTTCCCTTTTTTGCGCCGCCACCGCCAAGCGCTAGTTCCGGAGGCGGCATGAAAAGGCTCTGCCGTATTACAGACGCCGAAGTCATCTCCGAATTTCTCAAAGGCGAGTTCTACTATCAGGAATACGACCACGACCGCGCCCGGTTTGAGGCCGTGGTCCAGGAACCCGACCTGAGTGACGATGTTGAAAATGCCCTGCGCCGCGTCCTTCTTTTCCGCCGCCGTGGCACCATGTGGCGCGAACTGCCGGAAGACACTCAGTGGTGGGAAGTCGGCCTTGAGCCGGGCGACCTGGAACGTCTGAACGTCTTCCCCCGCGCCCAGTGGCGCAGCATTGCCCAGGGAAACTTCCGGGCGCTGCACGTGGCGGAATTGGTACGCCAGCGCTTCAACCCAGCAGCCAAACCCGGCGATCTTTCCGCCAAGATCTATGCGCTGCGCACCCTCATGGGCTTGGAAGGTCCCCGGTCCACGGTCCTGCTGATCGGCCGCGATGAGCATCAGCCGGTGACGGTCCTGGAAGGCAACCATCGTTTTGTTGCCGCGCTGTTGTTGCCCCGGGAAGTGATGTTGCGGAGATTGCGTGTCGTCTGCGGATTTTCCCCGGACATGGACAAGTGCTGCTGGTACAAAACCACTTTGCCTAACGTCGCTCGCTACCTGAAAAACCGCATCCAACATCTGTGTACCCGGAAGATCGATCCCGGGCAACTGCTCGACCAGTTAGGGCGTCGCCAGGCGCTTGAGAAATACGCGCGTTCCGCCGGGCTGTCCGTTGAACCCGAATAGATTGATGCCACTTGCAAAGTTATCCCGAGGTCGTATGAAAAACCGGAGAAGCACAAAAATCTTTAGCGTAGCGCTGGCCGCAGGTTGCTGGCTTTCGCAGCAGGCATGGGCGCAAGCGGCGACTCAAAGCGCCACGCCGCAACCGGCGGCTACAGCTGGGAACACACAATCCAGCACCAACCCGCCGGCGCAGGCTCAACGGAACAACCAGGCGCAGGCGGCGCCTCAACCGACGGCTGTCGCAGAATCGGCGGAGTCGTCGAACAACCAGAGTGACGGGGCTCCAGACTCGGTGGCGACGCAGCCGGTTACCACATATCCTGATGCATCAGGCGCTGAGCAAAAGGCCCAGTCACCGGAAACCAACTCTCTGCCTGCAGCGCCCCAGCCCAAGGCCGAGCCGGGGGAGCCCCAAGGCGCAGCCACAGCAGAGAAAGTTTCCACCGCCGGTGGAGCTGCGGCCAAGCCTGCGGGCGCGGCCATTGCTCCGCCCAGGCAACACCGTACACGCTCTCTCTTGATTAAGGTGGGTGCGCTGGCTGCTGCGGGGGTCGCCGCAGGAACCGTTTACGCCCTCAGCCGTGGTACGCCTTCCGTGCCGCCAGGCTCCACTAGTCCGATCGCGGTGCCTAAGTAGGAGGGCACCGCATGGCACAACCAACATCCAGGTCCCCACTGCTGATCAGCTTCTCCGGAATGGATGGCTCCGGCAAGACGACCCAGATCGCCAGTCTGATGGAGACTCTGCACTCCGCCGGCGTCAAGACGCGCCTCCTCGCTTTCTGGGACGACGTGGTGGTAGCTGCCAGGTACCGCGAAGGGTTTGTCCATCGGGTATTCAAGAGCGAGCGGGGAATTGGAGCACCGGGCAAGCCGGTGCATCGGCGCGACAAGAATGTTCGTGGATGGCATGTCTCGCTGGTGCGGCACTTTCTTTACCTGCTGGATGCATTTCATCTTTGCCTGTTGGTCGCACGCGAACGCCGGCGCCGGGCCGCGCAGGTCATCGTACTGGACCGCTACATATACGACGAATTGGTAAATCTCAACCTGCGCAATCCTCTCAGCCGGGCGTTCATCAAGTTCATTGACCACCTGGTTCCACGGCCCGACGTGGCCTACCTGCTCGACGCCGATCCGGCAGCCGCCTATGCCCGTAAACCCGAGTACCCCGTGGCCTTCATGCGCCAGTGCCGGCAAGCCTATTTCGACCTGGCGACGCAACTCGGCGGTATGACCGTGGTCCCTGCCATGGGACTCAGCCAC
>DATFXI010000089.1:0-15250 GCA_035316085.1 Candidatus Angelobacter sp. | reverse complement strand
TGATGCCGGGGGACAACGTGGCGCTGACGATCGAGTTGATCACGCCGGTGGCCATGGAGAAGGGCTTGCGGTTCGCGATCCGCGAAGGCGGACGGACGGTAGGCGCCGGCACCATCAGCGAGATCATTCAGTAAGCGAGATTGGGTAGTAATTGAGTAATTTGGTAATTGGGTAATTTACAACCCACCGGCCAATTACTCAGATTACGAAATTACCAAATTGTGAAACGAGCGACAGCGATCGCAGATTCAATAACGACCTGATCGCCAGGATCTTTGAGGACACGACATTGATAGGCAAAGAGAGAATTCGCATACGGCTGAAGGCGTACGACTACCGCATCCTCGACCAGTCGACGGGTGAGATTGTCGAGACTGCCAAGCGCACCGGGGCGCAGATCGCAGGACCGATTCCGTTGCCCACGGTGAAGAACAAGTATTGTGTGCTGCGCTCGCCCCACGTGGACAAAAAGTCGCGCGAGGCGTTTGAGATCCGCACGCACAAACGGCTGATTGACATCCTGGAGCCGACGCAGAACACGGTGGACGCGCTGATGAAGCTCGACCTTCCTGCCGGCGTGGATGTGGAAATCAAGGCGTTTGGGAAGGAACATAAGTAGCACTCAGCCATCAGCATTCAGCCAAAGAGAATGGCCGGGTTAGAGGCCGAGGATGTAAATGGAGAAATGCCCCAATTGCGGACACAAGATTGGCTGGCGCTGGCCCTTCGTTTTGATGCAGCTTGCCTTCGGTGTTCTGTATTTTTCGGGGAAGTATGGTTTCCTGAAAACCCACGACTGGGTGGTTGATGTGGCTTTGCTGATGTATCTAATCGCCACAGTGGCGTTCGGACTGGTACGGGAGGGCCGGTCGCCTGGTTTGAACAGCGCTTCCGGGAAGCCCGGTAGCCCAATTTAAAGAGAAGCACCTACAGTCCCCTGAATGAGGGGATGATGAGGAGAAAAGATTATGGTTAACGGCATTCTCGGAAAGAAAATCGGCATGACCCAGGTGTTTGACGACCAGGGCAACGTGCATCCGGTCACGGTGTTGCAGGCCGGGCCGTGCGTGATCACGCAGATCAAGCGCGGGACCAAAGATGGCTACGAGTCGGCGCAGATCGGCCTGGTGGAATTTGTGAAAAGCAAGAACGTCTCCAAAGCCATGCAGGGACACTTCGGCAAGCATGACCTGCCACCGGTGAAATTTATCCGCGAGGTTGCGCTGGAAGCCGCGGAAGACGGAGCAAAGCCGGCCGCGACAGAAGGGGCTGAAGGCCAGGTGGAAGCCGCAGGCAACGGCGCGGCGAAAGTCGGCGACAAAGTGCTGGTGGATATTTTCACCAACGAGAAGTACGTGGACGTGACCGGGGTGAGCAAAGGACGCGGTTTTGCCGGCGTGGTGCGCCGCCATCATTTCGGCGGAGGTCCCGCGGCCCACGGACACATGTTTCAGGTGCAGGGCTCGATCGGCGCATCGTCGTTTCCGTCACGCACTTTTCCCGGACAGCGCATGTCCGGCCACATGGGCGTGGATCAGGTAACGGTGCGCAATTTGAAGATCCGCGGCATCGACACGGAAGACAACCTGCTTCTGGTCGAAGGCGCTGTACCCGGACATAAGAACGGATACGTGGTGATTTTGAAAGCCAAGAAACCACCGCGCGAGCGGCGCGGGTTCGCCGGAGCAACGACCTTGGATCCGTTGAAGGCGGCAAAGAAGGCAGCTGCTGGTAAGGCCAAGAAGTAAGGGTGAGCGCGGGCAAGAGTGCCCCTGCCGCACAAGCATCAGCTAGCAGCTAGTGGCTAGCAGCTACGAGCAAACTATGTCGAAGATTGACGTTATTGATTTGAAGGGCAAAAAAGTCGGAACGCTGGAGCTCGAAGACGAAGTCTTCGGCGCGATCAACGAGGACCTGCTGTGGGAAGCGGTGAAACATTACCGCGCCGCGCAGCGGGCCGGCACACATGCCACCAAGAACCGCAAACTGGTCGCAGGAAGCGGAAAGAAACTGTGGCGGCAGAAGGGGACGGGACGCGCCCGTGTAGGCTCCATCCGTTCGCCGCTGTGGCGTCACGGCGGCACCGTGCACGGACCGCAACCGCGTTCGTATGACTACCAGTTTCCGCGCAAGAAGCTGCTGGGCGCGCTGCGCTCCGCGCTGGCGGCCAAACTGGCTGACGGCAAACTGATCGTGGTGGAAGATTTCGAGCTGAAGGAAATCAGCACCAAAGATTTCCGCGGGACGCTCGACACGCTCGGAGTGGAAAAGACGGCGTTGCTGATCGATGGCGCAAAAGCCAACCGCAACCTGGAGCTGAGCGCGCGCAACATCACTGGCGTGGAGCTGATGGCGGGCAACCAGGTGCATCCTTATCACCTGTTGCGTTACGACGCTGCTATCTTCTCGCAAGCGGCCCTGGAGAAGTTGCAGAAATCGCTGAAGGCTTCGGCGCCCAGGCGGAAAGCGGAGGTCGCCTGATGAAATCGGCGTATCAGATCATTCGCAAGCCGGTGATTACGGAAAAAGGTCTGGGCGTGAAGGAAGGCCAATCGACTCTGGTATTTGAAGTCGCCGCCAAGGCCACCAAGACTGAAGTGAAGGAAGCGGTGCAGAAGATTTTCAAGGTGAAAGTGGATTCGGTCCGCACCGCGAATTTCCAGGGCAAGGAGCGCCGCCGGGGCAAGTTCACCGGCTACCGTCCTGACTGGAAGAAAGCGTACGTGAAGCTGAAATCCGGCGAAAAGATGCCGGAGTACGCAGCCAATTTGTAACACGCCGCCGGCGGGTCGAAGCCGCCTCGTGGTGTTCGGTTAATGCAGAAAGCAAGCAATTGCCACAAATGACAATTGCCAAAGAATCCAAATTGAAAGCCTGTTGCGCAGGCCGTTTGGGTGGGCCAGTCATTTCCGGCGATCTTTGGCGATGGTGGCAGTTTTGGCAATGACGAGAAGGCTGAATTTATGGGAATCAAAACTTACAGACCGGTTACTCCGTCGCGGCGGTTTATTACCACGCTGACGAACGAGGACATTACCGAGGGCAAGCCACATAAGCCGCTGACCCGGATCAAACTGCGCACCGGCGGTCGCCGTAACTCGGGCGACATCACCATCTGGCACCGCGGCGGCGGTCACAAGCGCCGGCTGCGCGCCATTGACTTCAAGCGTGAAAAGTCCGGCGTTCCGGCCACGGTGGTTTCGATCGAATACGATCCCAACCGCTCGGCGCGGATCGCGCTGGTCGCGTACGCCGACGGCGAGAAGCGGTACATCCTGCAGCCGGTGGGCCTGCAGGTGGGGCAGAAGATCATCAGCGGCCCGGAAGCCGACATCCTGGTGGGCAACGCGCTGCCGCTGCGCAACATTCCCGCCGGCACTACGGTGCACAACATCGAACTGAAGCCGGGCAAGGGCGCACAGATGGTTCGCTCTGCCGGCGGCGCCGCGCAACTCGTGGCCAAAGAAGGCGACTACGCGCTGGTGAAGCTGCCTTCGGGCGAGACTCGCAAAGTGTTGATCGATTGCATGGCCACGGTCGGCCAGATCGGCAACGTGGAGCACGAGAACGTGCACATCGGCAAAGCGGGACGCAACATCTGGCTGGGCAAGAAGCCGGTGAACCGCGGCGTAGCCATGAACCCGGTGGACCATCCGCACGGCGGCGGTGAAGGCAAAACTTCCGGCGGACGCCATCCGGTGACGCCGTGGGGACAGCCTACGCGCGGCTACAAGACTCGCAACAACAAGCGCACGGACAAGTTCATTGTGAGCAGGAGAACCAAGTAATGGCACGGTCATTGAAGAAAGGGCCGTTTATTGACGGCCACCTGCTGAAAAAGATCGAGGACATGAACGCCCGGAACGACAAGAAGGTGGTTCGTACCTGGTCGCGACGGTCCACGATCTCGCCCGAGATGGTGGGACACACCATCGCGGTGCACAACGGCAAGAAGTTCATTCCGGTGTACGTCACAGAGAACATGGTGGGACACAAGCTGGGCGAATTCTCTTTCACCCGCCAGTTCAAAGGACACTCGGTCAAGGCCGCGGCGGAAGCCGCAGCCAAACCGGCAGGCGTGCCCGGAGGCCCGGGAGCGATTGTGCCGTCAGCCCCGGCCGCGCCGGCAGCGGGAGCGCCACCGGCGCCGAAGGCGTAACTTGAGACGTCTTGCGGACGTGAGCGAGGCGTAAGCCGAGCGGGAGTCCGCGGACGAAATCCTGAGCGCGAAGCGCGAAGGAGCTAGGAAAAAGCAACTTTTATGGAATTTAGAGCCAAAGCGAATTTCACCCGCGTCTCGCCGCAGAAGGCCCGCCTGGTACTGGACTTGATCAAAGGCAAGCGCGTGGAAGAGGCGCTGAGCACGTTGCAGTTCACTAAGAAGCGGATTGCTCCGGCCATCTTCCAGTTGGTGCGGTCGGCGGTCGAGAACGCGAACTACCTGAGCGGGGAAAAGGGCATTGACGTGGACGTAGACAAGCTCTACGTGAAGCACGCGGTAGCCAATGACGGGCCGCGCATGAAGCGGGTCCGTCCTGCGCCGATGGGCCGCGCTTACCGGTACCAGAGGAGGATCGCGCACCTGGAAGTCGTACTGGCGGAGAAGGGTGCGCCGCAACCCGAGGACTTGGCGACCGTCGCAGGTGAAGAACCCGCGGCAGCGCCGGCCAAGAAGAAGAAAACTGTGGCGGCAAAGAAGAAGCCGGCAGCCAAGCATCGGAAAGGGAGCAAGTAGCTTTCAGGGCGCGGTTTTCTGGCCCGCCCAAATGAGGAAATTATGGGACAGAAGGTCCATCCATACGGATTTCGTCTCGGCTACACCAAGCCGTGGAGGTCGCGCTGGTTCGTGGAGCGCGACTACAACAAATTGCTTCTCGAAGACGTGAAGCTCAAGGAAGAGCTGAAGGACAAGCTCAAGTCGGCGGGCATCAGCTCGGTGGAAATCGAGCGGCCAGGGAACAAGCTACGCATCATCATCCGCACGGCGCGTCCGGGCATCATCATCGGGCGTAAAGGCGCGGAAATTGACAAGTTGAAAGTCGAGCTGCAGAAGCGCACCTCACGCGACGTGTTCATCGATATCACCGAGGTCCACAAGCCGGAGCTGGATGCGCAACTGGTGTCAGAGGCGATCGCGCTGCAACTGGAAAAGCGGGTGGGTTTCCGCCGCGCCATGCGCAAGAGCGTGGATTCAGCGCTTCGTTTCGGCTGTAAGGGCATCAAGGTCCGCGTGTCGGGCCGGCTCAACGGCAATGAAATCGCGCGCTCGGAGTGGTACCTGCAGGGGCGTTTGCCGCTGCATACGCTGCGCGCCGACATTGAGTACGGCTTTTCCGAAGCTCGTACTACCTACGGCGTGATTGGCGTAAAGGTGTGGATCTACCGCGGCGATATTCTGCCGCAGAAGAAACGTGGCGCCGAGCAGAGACAGCCGGCGGGTGCAGGAGCATTCTGAAGGCAGTCGTTCGTACTGCGCGATTGGAGCACTCGGTTAGAAGGATTCGAACCTTATGTTAATGCCGAAAAAAGTTAAGTACCGCAAACAGCAACGCGGTCGCATGTGCGGCAAGTCGTGGCGCGGCGGCGAGCTGGCCTTTGGAGATTACGGGCTGAAGGTCATGGAGCCGGGCTGGATCACGGACCGCCAGATCGAAGCCAGCCGCGTGGCCATGACCCGGTTCGTGAAGCGTGGCGGCAAAATCTGGCTGCGCCTGTTTCCCGACAAGCCGGTGACCAAGAAGCCTGCCGAAACCCGCATGGGCAAAGGCAAAGGCGCACCTGACCACTGGGTGGCGGTGGTGCGTCCCGGCAAGATCCTGTTTGAAATGGAAGGCGTGAACCGCACGGAAGCGATGGAAGCGATGCGGTTGGCCTCGCACAAGATCGGGCTAAGAACAAAATTTGTCGCGCGTCATGACGCGCACTGAGAAGACCAATGGACGCAGAGAAACTTAGAAATTTGACTGACGCCGAGCTGCTGCACCAGCAACGCGAGCTCAACGATCAGCTCTTCCGGCTGAAGTTCCAGCTCAAGATGGGACAAACCGAGAGCTTGAACAAGATCCGCGGGTTGCGCAAGGACGTGGCCCGGATCCATACCATCATGCGGGAAAAGCAGCTGAACATCGCGCGCCCCGCCCACGCCGCTGCCGCCACGGAGAGCGCCGGGTCAGCGGTCGCGGAGCCAAAGCAAACGGCCCCAGCCAAGGCGTCACGCAAAACTAAGACCGCGAAGCCGGCAGCCAAAGCGAGGAAGAAATAATGGCAGAGACATCAAAAACACCGCAAGCCGGCCGCCGTGCCACGAAAATTGGCCAGGTGACATCGACCAAGATGAGCAAGACCATCGTGGTGGAAGTCATCCGCAAAAAAGCGCATCCGTTGTATCAGCGCGTGATCGCCAAGAACAAGAAGTTTTATGCGCATGATGAATCGAACACGGCGCGTGTGGGCGACTACGTGGAGATTGAAGAGACGCGGCCCATGTCCAAACTGAAGCGCTGGCGTTTGAGGAACGTCATCCAGCGGGCCAAGCTGGTGGCGGGCGAGGAAGCAGCGGTTGGCAATTAGGCGTTTGGTTTTTGGCGGTTGGCTCTTGCGACGAGATGATCGACAGCCGGCTAACGGCTAGGAGCTGACGGCTGATCGATCAAGCAGATTTCAGAAAGATGCGTTAGCCGCGTAGCGGCTGCGCACAACGGAGATATTCAACCATGGCAGTCATGATGAGAACCATCCTCGACGTGGCCGATAACAGCGGCGCCCGCCGGCTGCAGATGATCCTGCCGCTGGGCGGCCACACCGGGCTGAATGCCGGGCTGGGTGACGTGGTCACCGCCGCGGTGAAGGAAGCTGCGCCGGACGGAACGGCCAAAAAAGGAAGTGTGGTCAAGTGTGTGATCGTGCGCCAGCGCAAGGAACACCGCCGGCGCGACGGTACCTACATCCGCTTTGACCAGAATGCAGCCGTGCTCATCAATGAGGCCGGCGAGCCGGTGGGAACACGCGTGTTCGGGCCAGTGGCCCGCGAGCTACGCGAGAAGAAGTTCTTGAAGATCGTTTCTCTCGCTCCCGAGGTGTTGTAAGGAACAGGATTGCTGAAGGCTGACAATGCATACCAGAGTTGACATCAAGCGCAATGACCAGGTGAAGGTGATTACCGGTCGCGACAAAGGCAAGCAGGGACGCGTGCTGCGCGTATTTCCCGGCGAAGGCAAAGTGCTGGTGGAGCACGTGATGATGGTGAAGAAGAACGTGCGTCCGAATCCGCAGCGCAACATCAAGGGTGGGATCGCGGAACAGGAATCGCCGCTTTCGATCTCCAACGTGATGATCGTATGCCCTAGTTGCGGCCCGTCGCGCATCGGGCACAAGGAGCAAGGCAGCCGGCGAGTGCGGATTTGCCGCAGGTGCAACGCGCCTTTAGACAAATGACCGCGTAGAGACGCGACATGTCGCGTCTCTACGTCAGACGAATTGAAGACCTCACGAACCCGTGTAACCGGAAACCGTGAGAAAGGCAGAACCGAGAATCATGGCAGGACAGAAGACAACAGCACGATTGAAAGAAAAGTTCAGCAAGGAGATTGCTCCGGCGCTGGCGAAGGAATTGGGGTTGACCAACCCCATGGCCGTGCCGCGGCTGCATAAGATCGTGGTCAACATGGGCGTGGGTGAGGCGACGCAGAACTCGAAGATGCTGGACCCCCTGGCCAACGACCTGGGCCACATCACCGGGCAGAAGCCGGTGATCACCAAGGCCAAAAAGTCGATTGCGGCCTTCAAGGTGCGCGCCGGCATGCCCATCGGAGCCATGGTCACTCTGCGCGGCGACCGCATGTACGAGTTTATGGACCGGCTGGTCAACATCGCGCTGCCGCGCGTGCGCGACTTTCGTGGTGTTTCCACCAAGTCGTTTGACGGCCGCGGCAATTACACGCTGGGCCTGCGCGACCAGTTGATTTTCCCGGAGATTGATTACGCGAAGGTGGACAAGCTGAAGGGCATGAACGTAACGATTGTCACCACCGCCCGCGACGACAACCAGGCGCGAGCACTGCTGAAGCATCTGGGAATGCCGTTCAGGCAGTAGCACTCAGCAGTCAGCACTCAGCATTCAGCCGGAAGGCAGGATGCACTCGCTGAAGTTAAGTTTGGGTAGAAAGTAGTTTTGAATAAGTAAGTTTTGAATAAGAAGGAGGCAGTCGGAAGCGGGAAATCGGCACCTTCAGCAAAGACTTGTCTTGGCTGAATGCTGATTGCTGAATGCTGACTGCTTGTCCGAAGGACAACATGGCTACAACAGCAAAAATCGCCAAGACGAACAAGAAACCCAAGTTCTCCACCCAGCACCGCAATCGCTGCTCGATTTGCGGACGGCCACGCGCTTATCTGCGCAAGTTCGGCCTGTGCCGCCTGTGCTTCCGCGGCCTGGCGCTGAAGGGTGAAGTGCCTGGGGTTTCGAAGTCGTCCTGGTAACTGTTAGCAGTCAGCACTCAGCAGTCAGCATTCAGCCAAAGAGACTGCATGGGTCGCTGGACGGGTGATGACCTAAAAAGTTGGACCGCTCGAGGCACGCGGCCCAACGGTACTCAAGCTGACGGCTGAGTGCTGAATGCTGAGTGCTTCGGTAGTACGTCACGGCAGGTTCCCCGGCGGGCCGGGGCAAACGGGTGACGAAAAGAGGAGATGAAAGAAGATGAGTTTGACCGATCCGGTCGCAGATTTGCTGGCGCGCATTCGTAATTCGATCCACGCGCGTCACCAGAAGCTTGATGTTCCCGCTTCGCGGTTGAAGCAGGAGATCGCACGCATTTTGAAAGAAGAAGGCTACATCGCCAATTTCAAGGCGACGGAAGAGGAAGGCCGCAAGGTCCTGCGCATTTATTTGAAGTACGGGCCGGACAATGCCGCCACCATTTCCAATTTGCAACGCATTTCGCGTCCCGGCTGCCGCGTGTACGTAGGGCACAACGAAATCCCGCGCGTCCTGGGCGGGCTGGGCATCAACATTCTCACCACTCCCAAGGGAGTGATGACCGGCCGCCAGGCACGCAAAGAAGGCGTGGGTGGCGAGATTTTGTGCGAAGTGTGGTGACACGCGTAGCGCGATTAGCCCTGTAACCAGCGTGGAATTCGGCCAAGAAACGGCTTGAAGGACTCGCTTAATAGAAGGATTGAGAACAATGTCACGCATCGGAAAGAAACCGATCCCGCTCCCGCAGGGAGTGAAGTTTGAAGTGAAAGGCAACACCGTGGTGGTGCAGGGCCCGAAGGGCCAGGTGCAAACGCACCTCCCCGCGGGGGTGAAGCTCCAGGCCGCCGATGGCCACATCCAGGTTACGCGCGAGAACGACGAGCGTTCCGCGGTGCATGGCCTGGTGCGCGCGCTGGTGAACAACGCGGTAGAAGGCGTGACCAAGGGTTGGTCCAAGGAACTGGAGATTGTGGGCATCGGCTATCGCGCCGAGCTGAAGGGCAAGCACACAGTGGTGTTCACGCTGGGCTATTCGCATCCCATCGAGTACCCGTTGCCCACTGGGATCACGGTGGCCGTCGACCCGAAACAGACGCGGCTTACGATCACCGGCATCGACCGCCAGAAGGTCGGCCAGGTGGCGGCCGAGATGCGCGGCTTGCGTCCGCCGGATCCGTACAAACAGAAGGGTGTTCGCTACCTAGGCGAGAGGTTGAAGAAGAAGGTAGGCAAGACGGGAGCGAAGTAAATTGGTAATTGGGTAATTAGGTAATTGAGTAATTGAATCGAGAGCGTAGCCGACGCAGGTCTTCAATTACCCAATTTCAAATTACCAAATTACTCAATTCCGAATAAGCGCGAGAATGCAATTTTGATCGTGCAGCCGAGGGCTGTACGAAGCAAAGGATTAGAAATGATTCCTGATATTTCGAAAGACAAAATACGGCGGCGGATTCACGAGCGGCTGCGCCAGCGCATGCAGGGGACTGCCGAGCGGCCGCGGCTGAACGTCTACCGTTCGCTGAACCACATTTACGCTCAGCTCATTGACGACGCCAGCGGCAAGACTCTAGCTGCGGCCAGCACGGCGCAGGGCAAGAAAGGTAGCAAGAAGGCCGGCGGCAACGTGGCCAGCGCTAAGGAAGTCGGCAAGCAGATCGCGGAGCGGGCCAAGGGGAAGGGCATCAAGAGAGTTGTGTTTGACCGCGGTGGATATCTGTATCACGGAAGAATCAAAGCGCTGGCGGATGCGGCGCGTGAAGCAGGTCTGGAGTTCTAATGGCTACAGCAATCAAGAAAAAACTCGATGCCGGCAGCTACCAGTTGAAGGACCAGGTAGTGGCTATCAACCGCGTGACCAAAGTGGTCAAGGGCGGGAAAAACATGTCGTTTGCGGCTCTGGTTGTGGTGGGCGACCCCGCTGCCGGAGTGGTCGGCTACGGTTCCGGCAAAGCCAAGGAAGTGCCGCAGGCCATCCGCAAAGGTATTGAATCGGCGAAGAAAAATCTGGTGAAGGTGAACTTGACACAAATTTCCATTCCTCACCAGGTGCTGGGACGGTTCGGCTCAGGCATGGTGCTGCTGAAGCCGGCGCCGGCCGGCACCGGCGTGATCGCCGGCGGCGCGGTGCGTGCGGTCATGACTTCTGTTGGCGTGCAGAACGTGCTTACCAAATCCATTGGGACGGCCAACCCGCATAACGTGATCAAGGCGACGTTTGACGCGCTCAACAAACTTCGCGACAAGCAGGAAGTCGCGACCATGCGCGGCAAAGCGACGCAGGAGCTCTAAAGACATGACTGCAGCCAAGAAAAAAATCAAGATCCAGTATGTACGCTCCAAGATTTGTACGCCGGTGAAACACAAGCTGGTGGTTAAGGGACTGGGATTTACCCGGCTGAACCAGGTCATCGAGCGCGAGGACACGCCTTCGATCCGCGGGATGATCGCAAAGATTTCACACCTGGTCCAGGTGGTGGAGTGATGGAATTGCCAAAACTGCCAAAACTGTCAAAGATTGCCAGGATTGAAACCGGCGATCTTTGGCAATTCTGAAATACTTAGAAGAAGTCGCCAGACGAAGATAATGCCTGCGCGACGACAGAGATAAGAAGGAAACAAACGTGCCAACGAATCTATCAACTTTACGGCCTCCGAAAGGGGCCACGGCCAACCGCAAGCGCGTAGGACGCGGTATGGGTAGCGGTATGGGCAAGACTTCCACGCGCGGCCACAAGGGCCAGGGGTCTCGCTCCGGTTCGCGCTTGTTGCGCGGTTTTGAAGGCGGCCAGATGCCGCTGCATCGCCGTCTGCCCAAGCGCGGCTTCACCAACATCTTTCGGACTGAGTACCAGATCGTGAATCTGGAACGCCTGGCCGGTTTGGGCGAAAAGACCATCACCCCGGAAGTGCTCGTGAAGAACGGCCTGGCGGGAAAGAATGACCTGATCAAGATTCTGGGCGATGGCAATGTCAAGTCGGCGCTGACGGTTCAGGCCCACAAGTTTTCCAAGTCGGCCCAGGAAAAAATCACCAAGGCCGGGGGCAAAGCGGAAGTGATCGGCGCGGTTACCGCTCCTGCCGCGGAAGCGCCCAAGCAAGAGCAGAAAGCAAAGAAGAAGAGTTAAATGGACGGAAAACTGGCGATTTTCGAGAAACTAGCGAACGTCTTTCGCGTTCCGGACCTTCGCAAGCGTGTGTTGTTCACGCTGGCAATGCTGGCGGTGTACCGCTTGGGCTCGCACATCCCGACGCCGGGCATTGACACCGCCAAATTGCAGCAGGCGTTTGAAGGACAAGGCGGCGGGCTACTCCAGTTCTATGACCTGTTCAGCGGCGGCAACCTGAAGCGGCTGACCATCTTTGCCCTGGGGATCATGCCCTACATCACTTCGTCCATCATTCTGCAGCTGCTGACCGTAGTGTACGAGCCGCTGGCGCGCTTGCAGAAAGAAGGCGAGCTGGGCCGCAAGAAGATCACACAGTGGACCCGCTACCTGACGTTCCTGCTTTCCGCGCTGCAGAGCCTGGGCATTGCCGCAACACTGCAGGGTGGAGGCTTCGTGCTCAATCCTGGCCCCGTCTTCGCTCTGATGACCATGATCACGCTCACGACAGGCAGCGTCTTCATCATGTGGCTGGGCGAGCAAATCACAGAACGCGGCATCGGCAACGGCATGTCGCTGCTGATTTTCTCAGGCATCGTGGTCGGACTACCACGCGCCATCCAGAACCTTTACAACCTGGCGATCGTGCAGAAGACCTGGGGGGCCTTCAGCCTGCCGGCCATGGCCCTGCTGCTGGCACTGATGATCGCGGTGGTGGCATTCATTGTTTTCATGGAACGCTCCGAACGGCGCATTCCCGTGCAGTACGCCAAGAGGGTTGTGGGACGGCGCATCATGGGCGGACAAGCCATGCATCTGCCGCTGCGCGTGAACTCCGGCGGCGTTATGCCGGTGATCTTCGCGTCTTCGTTGCTGAGCATTCCGCAGATGCTGACGCAGCTTCCGCAGTTCAAGACGGGCGGCTCTATGCATCGCTATTTTGGCCCGTTGCTGGACCAGCTCAAGTGGGGCGAGCCCCTCTACACGATGTTGTACGCAGTGGGCATCATATTTTTTGCGTACTTCTATGTGTCCATCGTCTTCAACCCGTCTGACGTTGCCGACAACATGCGCAAGTACGGTGGTTTCATCCCCGGCATACGTCCCGGCCATCGCACACGGGATTACATCAATGATGTGCTGACCCGTATAACCTTGGTCGGCGCTCTCTACCTGATTCTGATTTCGCTGATACCGGAATGGATGATCACTGGTCTCCATCTCAATCACCTGCCGTGGTGGCTGGGAGGAAATCTGTTTGAGAGACTTCCCAACTGGATCCTGAACGGGCTGGGGGTAACTTTCTATTTCGGCGGCACTTCACTGTTGATCGTGGTGGGCGTGGCCATGGACACCGTGAACCAGATTGAGTCGCAGCTGGTCATGCGACATTACGAAGGCTTTACTTCGAAGAAAGGCCTCATCAAGGGGAGGAGAAGAACCTGGTAAGCCCCATGACGGCCAACCCCGCAATCAATCACGCCCCGGCTCCGGCCCCTGCAGGTCCTGTGATTCTCCTGGGCGCGCCGGGAGCCGGCAAAGGCACGCAAGCCAAGTTGATTGCGGCGCGGTACGGCATCCCGCAGATTTCCACGGGAGACATTCTGCGTGACAACGTGGCCCGGAGCACGGAGCTGGGTAAGAAGGCTGATCCCATCATGAAGTCTGGGGCTCTGGTGCCTGACGATCTGGTGCTGGCCATGGTGGCTGACCGGCTGAGTCGGGCCGATTGCGACCGTGGATTCATCCTCGATGGTTTTCCCCGCACCGTTCCACAGGCCGAGTGGCTGGACAAATATCTGGCATTGCGCCGCTTCGGCGGACGCGCCATGGGGCCGGTTGTGATCGATGTTGAGGTCAGTTATAATCAATTACTGCAACGGCTTACGGGCCGCCGTTCTTGTCCCGTCGATGGCAAGATTTACAATATCTACTTCCAGCCTCCCCAAAAAGAGGGCGTTTGTGATTCCTGCGGCGCCCGGCTGGTCCAGCGCAAAGACGACCAGGAAGAGGTCATCTCCAAGCGCTTGAAGGAATATGAAGGACAGACCCTGCCTTTGGTGGACTACTACCGCAAGCAGGGACGTCTGCACCGGGTGAACGGGGAGCTTCCGGTGGAACAAGTGACCCGGCAGACGTTTGCCGTCATCGAAGGTCCGGCCGGAGAAGGATGATCAACTGCAAGTCACACGCGGAGCTGGACAAGATGCGGCGCAGCGGTATCGTCCTGCGTCAGGTGCTGGACACAGTGAAAGCCATGGTGGCGCCTGGTGTTTCCACCATGGATCTGGAGCGCGTTGCCGAAGAGAAAATCCGGGAACACGGGGCCAAACCCGCGTTCAAGGGATACTTCGACTATCCCTGCGTGCTGTGCACGTCGGTGAACAATGAGATTATTCACGGCATTCCTTCTGAGAAACGGATCTTGGAGGAAGGCGACATTTTGTCGATCGATTGCGGCGTGGTGCTGGACGGTTACTACTCCGATTCAGCGCTCACCGTGCCGGTGGGAAAAACCCTGGCCCCGGAGCTGAAAAAGCTGCTGGATGTCACCGAGGCCTCGCTGCAGAAGGCCATCGCTGAGGTCAAGTTGGGCAAGACCGTGGGCGATATTGGCGCGGCTGTGCAGGAGTACGTGGAAGCCAACGGCTTCAGCGTGGTGCGCGACTTTGTGGGCCACGGCATCGGGACACGAATGCACGAAGAACCGCAAGTCCCGAATTTCGGGACCCGTGGCCACGGCACGCGGCTGCGTGAAGGCATGGTGCTGGCCATCGAGCCGATGGTCAACATGGGCAAGCCGGGCGCCCGGGTGCTCGACGATAAGTGGACGGCCGTGACCGAAGACGGCAGCTACAGCGCGCATTTCGAACACACCGTGGCTGTCACGCGCAACGGCCCCGTGGTGTTGACAGAGTAGCGGCCAGGTTGAGAAGTTTCAAAGGATGGGGCTTCAGCCCCGCAGGAGCTGAGTGAGTAAAGAAGACGCTATAGAGGTCATGGCAACGGTGATTGAGCCGCTGCCCAATGCCATGTTCCGGGTGGAACTGGAGAACAAACATCAGGTGCTGGCGCACGTTTCCGGGAGAATGCGCAAGAACTTTATCCGCATTCTTCCTGGCGACAAGGTTGCGGTGGAGCTCTCACCGTATGACCTGACGCGTGGACGGATTGTGTACAGGTATAAGTAGAGGGCAAGAGTTACGACGGATTTGGTAATTGGGTAATTTGGTAATCGGGTAATTGAAAATCTGTGCGGTTTTCAAATTACCAAGTGACTAAATTACGCAATTACCCAATTGTGAAATCAACAAGGAGACTCGGCCGGCGGAGAAACAGCGGGCGGCACGAGGATCCAAGAGAGCAGAAACATGAAGGTTCGGGCATCAGTTAAGAAGATTTGCGACAAGTGCAAGATCGTACACCGCAAGGGCGTGGTGCGCGTGATCTGCGAGAACTCGAAACACAAACAACGGCAAGGATAAAAGGATAGAGGGATTTCTATGGCTCGAATTGCAGGCGTCGATCTCCCGCGCAACAAACACGTGGACATCGCGCTGACGTACATCTATGGCATCGGCAACGCGCGTTCCAGGCGGCTGCTGGGCATCGCCAAAGTGGAAGCGATGAAAAAGGTCCAGGACCTGAACGAAGATGAGGTCAATCG
>DATFXI010000088.1:0-2613 GCA_035316085.1 Candidatus Angelobacter sp. | reverse complement strand
TTCAGATCGACTTTACCGGGATCGCGGTAACGTCTTCCACCAGACCGATTTCTTTTTGAATAAACGGCTCGGCGTACTTTACACCGGCCATCATGCCGAAGTAGCGGGCCATGGTGGCTACGCGTTCCCTGATTTCGGCGTGCGCAGGGAAGTCGCGGCTGCCGGCTTGCTGGTCAGTGAATTGTGATTTGTAAGCGTAGATAGATTCCAGACGAGCTTCAAACTGCGCGGTGATGTCCACGACAAACGAAGGGCGAATGTCGTAATAGAGCGAAGCGTAGATGATCTTGAAGGGACGATGCGCGGACAGCGGCAGCGCGCTGGGCGTTACACCTTGCTTGCGGGATTCTTCGAGCAACTCTAATTTGCTCAGCCCGGAAAGAAAAGACGCTTCGTAGCCCAGCGTGGAGCAGGTGTAGTGATCAGGATGGCGGCCTTGCCAGTAGGGAAGGATCACCACCCGCGGACGCTGTTCGCGGATGACGCGCGTAACTTTGAGCCGGTTCTCCCAAGTGTTTTCGACGCGGCCGTCGGGAATGTCCAGGGCATGGCGGTAACTCGTCTTGAGAATCTTGGCGGCATCAGCAGCTTCGCGGGCGCGGTCTTCGGCGGTGCCGCGCGTGCCCATTTCCCCCTGCGTCAAGTCGAGGATCCCAGTACGCAGGCCGCGCTCGGCCATCTTGAGCAGAGTTCCGCCGCACGTTTGCTCCACATCATCGCGGTGAGCGGCAATGGCCAGGACATCCAGAGCCGGAACGCTCACTCCAGTTCTCCGGTCTCGAGGGTTACGTTCTCGCTCACGATGAGGCGGTGTGCGGCCATCTCTTTGATATGCGGCAGCACCCGGTCCACGTGCTCTTCTGTGTCAATGAAGGTCACGACCAGCGGCAATTTGCCGCCTGCATCCACCAGCGTTGCCGTCTTCACGCGGCCGTGTCCGGTAAAGCCGGCGACGGCGTGCAACACGGTGGCGCCGGCAACTTCCTGTTCACGCAGATACTTGAGCATCTCAAGGTGGAGAGGACGACGGTGCCATTCGTCAGCCTCGTTGAGATAGACCGAAACCTGCACGGCCTTCCGCGGTTGGTCCGTCACAGTGCGACGACCTTTCCTCTCTCGAGAAATTCTACACGTTGGCCTTCAAATCGCGCGGGCCAAAGCGCCTCCGGCCAGGACCGCCCCCAGGCAAAGCAGGTTGTTGGCAAGGATATTGCCCGCGAAGAGCGTCCAGTGGCCCTGCTCAAAGTAGACCATGGTCTCAAAGGCGTAGCTGGAGAACGTAGTGTACGATCCACAAAAGCCGATGGCCACCAGCCATCGCCACAGTGGATTGGCGAAGACGCGCTCGGTCGTCCAGATGAGAAAGAAACCGAGGACCAGGCTGCCGCTGACGTTGATCAAAAGTGTGGCCCAGGGGAACGCGGCATCGCTGTAGCGGGTAACAACCTTGCTGAGGACGTAGCGGAGGTTTGCGCCCAGTAAGGCGCCCAGGGAAATCCAGGCGTAGGCTCGCCCTTCAACCAAATTCTTCATGCGGACTGCTCCAACGTTTGGATTGGGTAGGAGTCATCAGCCCGCAGGGCGGTTCAAGGCGAACTCCATCGCCTGTAAAGTGTTAAATTATATAACAGTTAGCTCAACTTGCAAACAAAAGCTGGCGGCCTGCATCCAATGTTTTGCTCGCGACGTATTGCCAGCGGAACGAAGGTCATGTAGTCTTGCTGGCCCAGAGTCCTCTCCCATGAAGCTACTCGAAAAGCGCAGCGAAAGGCTGCGCGCCGGTTTGTCCTCGACGCTGGCGCAGCTCAGGGACGAGCCTTCGCCCAAACGGGTTCATCGGCTGCGCACCACCATCCGCCGCATTGAAAGCCTGGTGGCTTTTGCCGAACCTCAGCTGGGCAGGAAGCAGGAGAGAGCGATCAAAGATCTGGCAGCTCTGCGCCGGCGCGCCGGCCGCGTCCGCGACCTGGATGTGCAACTGGAGTTGCTCGGGGCCATCGGCAACACATCAACTGCCCTGGACCGCAAGCTGCTGGGCGATGTGCTGAAGCGCAAGCGCGGCAAACAGATCGAGCGCCTGAGCGCCGCTGTCGTCAAAACCAGGGAGCAACGCTTCCGAACCCTCTTCGACACTGTCGCGGCCGAAGCATCCGCTGCTCCGCTATTGCTGGACGAATCTGCAGAGCCTCTCGAGCGCGCCAAACGCGAGCTGGCGGAGATTGGCGAAGAGTATTCTTCGCAAGCCAAGTCAAAGACTGCCGCTCTGCACGAGACACGCATCCGCCTTAAGCGAATCCGCTACCTTGCCGAGTTGGGCGAAGATTCCGCCGAACAAAAAAGCTTTCTTGCCGCCATGAAATCAGTGCAGGATGCTTTGGGTGCATGGCACGACTGGGAAGAGCTGACCAAGACCGCGGAGAAAGAGTTTGGTTCCCGGGCCAATTGTCCTCTGCTGGTGGAAGTGCGGGCGTTGTTTGCGGCGCAGCGTTCCGCTTCTGTGGCGGCCGTATCCCATTTGTTTTCCGCTTACCGTATTGAGTCAATGCGCAAACCAGCGCATTTTGCGTTTCCCGAGCGAACTTTGGCCCAGCGAGCCTGATCTCGTATGCCGGT
>DATFXI010000087.1:0-3266 GCA_035316085.1 Candidatus Angelobacter sp. | reverse complement strand
TCGCTCTATCCAGCTGAGCTACGGGCGCGCAGCAAACGGCACCCTTAGGTTATCATCCTCTCGCCAAAGCTTCCAGGAGAGCGGCATCGACGTCTGCTCGACCACCATGCGGGATCCAGAAGGAGTGACCGGCTGTGCCTTTTGCTTCGGCCAACAACACGCGTTTGTTTTATCGCCTGGAAGGCCGTGAGGGCCGGCCGGCGTTGGTGTTGTCGCACTCCCTGGGGTGTGACCTGGGGATGTGGGAGCCGCAAATGCCCGACTTCCTCGAGCATTTCCTGGTGCTGCGTTACGACACGCGCGGTCACGGCGCTTCCGACACGCCCGGCGGGGATTATTCGATCAGCGAGCTGGGCGCCGACGTGATCGCGCTTGCCGACGCGCTGGCCATCCAGCAATTCGCATTTTGCGGACTGTTGATGGGTGGCGCGGTTGGCTTGTGCCTAGCTGAGCGTCATCCCGAACGTTTGGCTGCGGTGGTGCTGGCCAACACATCACCGCGGTTTGATGCCGCTGGCCTGGAAGCACGACGGCAAGCCGTGCTGGCCAACGGCATCGCCTCGGTCGCCGACGCGGTGCTGGGGCGTTTTTTTTCTCCTGAGACGCTGGCGCGGAGTGCCTATGCCGCATCCGTGCGCCGCGTTCTTTTGAAGACGGACCCGGCGGGATATGCGGGCTGCTGCGCTGCATTGCGCGATTCTGACCTTCGCCCGTCGTTGCACGATATCAAGACGCCGGCGCTGGTGATCGGCGGGGACCGCGACCAGTCCACTCCGTGGGACGCACACGGTGCCTTGCTGGTGAAGGAAATCGCCGGCGCACAGAGCGTCCGCATAGAATCGGCGCACCTTTCCAACATCGAGTACCCGCGTGAATTCACTGCTGCTGTGCTTGAGTTTCTTCTCGAGCGATGAGCTACTTGGTTCCCATCAGCAGCAGCGCGCCGATGCGCTTGAAGTCGCGCAGCTCCTCCGCGTTCCTGAACCACTTTCCGGTGTACGTTTCCGGCGTGGGACTGCGGTCCGGGATGCGGCGGGCGACAACATCGCGGAAACCGTGGGCTTGCAACAACGCCATGTACTCGCCTTCCGAAAGCGCTTGCACCGGGACTTTTAGCTCGTCTGCCCAGCGCAGCGAATAGTGATTGTCCTTGTAGAGATTGATGAGGATGAATAGCTTGCCGCCCGGCGCTAGCACGCGCCCCAGTTCGTCGAGCGCTTTGCCCTGGTCGGCGTAGTAATAAAACGATTCCACGGAAAGCACTTTGGAAAAATAGTTGTCGGCCGCGGGAATCTTCTCCGCTGATCCCCAGACGTAACGCACGTTGTTGACTCCTGCCGAAGCTTGTTCGGCGCGACGCAACATTTCGTCAGCCACGTCCAGGCCCGTAACTTCGGCGGCCACTCGGGCCATGCGCCGCGATGCCCAGCCGGTGCCGCATCCCAGATCGAGCACTCGGTCCGCGGGCTGAAGCTCCATCAGGGCCAGCGTTTGCTCCGTGATGTCGGAGTGGTGGGCTTCCATCTCGTCGCCGCGTCCGGCGGCAGCCCACTGGTTGAATTCTTCCTGAATCTGTTTGTCTGCTGGATTGGCAAGTGTGGCAGGCTTGAGGTCCATTCTTCTATGCTACATTTTGAGGTTTGATTGGCTCAACGCCTGAATAGGGATTCGATGTCTTCACCAACGCAGCCCGCCCCGAACCCGCCGGATACGCTCTACTGCCCCAACTGCGCTCGCGAGGTCACTGATCCGCTGACCTGTGGTGATTGCTCCGCGGTGATCTGCCGCGTGTGCGGCACGCCGCTGGAGTCAGCGGCGGATTTGGGAATTGGATGAGAAGAACTTGCCAAGACTGCCAAAACTGCCAACGATCGTCGAAATTGTTGGTGCAGATCAAGATCCTTCGGGCTTTGCCCTCAGGATTTCGGCAGCGGGCTCCCGCTTTCGCTCACGCCCGCTAAACGCCTCAATTTGGATTTTTTGGCAATTTTGGCATTTCTGGCAATTCTCAAACCGGCGTCGCTGTTTTCCGGGGTGGATTGAAGAACGGCAATTTCACGATCATGGCTGTCACTTTCTGCCGTACGGCTTCAATCGTGATCTCCATCTGCAACTTCGTGCCGAGCATGGAGTACGCGGTATCCACGCTGGCCAGCGCGATCATCTTCTTTAGCAGCGGCGACCACGTGGTGGTGGTTGCTTTGCCAACTTGCTTACCGCTGGAATACACCGGCACGGCGACACGCGAAGCCTGCGAGGGCGCCGCCGGCGTCAGGCCAAACTGCTCGTAGCGAGCTTCCACTTCCGTCCAATCCAGTTCCAGACCGACGAGTTGCCGAGGAACGCCTTCCTTCGCCTGCTTCGCCAACGCCGCTTTGCCGACAAAATTCTCTTTGTCGAGGTGCACCATCCTGCCAAAACCCAGCTCATACGGCGAAAACTTCTGCGACGGAATCAGCGCCTTCTTGCTGCTGGTGTAGTCCACTTCAATCAGGAGCAACCCGGCTTCGACGCGGGCGACGTCGAGAGCCAGCATGCCGGCAGGATGAATGTCGAAACGGCGGCCGGCTTCCACCAGCGCGTCCCAGATTTTGACGGCATCGCTCCAGTTCATCCAGATTTCGTAGCCAAGGTCACCAGTGTATCCGGTGCGAGAGATGTCCACCGGCACGCCGGCGATATTGCCGCTGGTCATGCGGAAATATTTCAGGTTGGCGACGTCGGCTTCAGCAACGGATTTGAGCAGCTTGCCCGAGGTCGGCCCCTGCAGCGCCAGCGCCGCCACTTTCTCGGAGATGTCCTCAATCTGAACATCCATGTTCAAACCGTTCTGGCGAAACCAGCGCAGGCTGGGATCGGCAGCAGTCCAGCGATACTTGTTTTCTTCCAGCCGTGTGATGGTGCCGTCGTCAATCACCATGCCCTGCTCGTCGCACCAGCAGCAGTAAATCACCTGGCCGGGCCTGACTTTGTTGATGTCGCGGGTAATCACGCGGTTCACCAGCTTGGTCGCGTCTTTGCCCGTGACCAGGTACTTATAGAGCGGCGAAATATCAATCAGGGCGGCGGCGTTGCGGATGGCGTTGTACTCATGCTCGTGATGCACTTCGTACGTGCTCACGGTGTAGTAGCCTGACCATTCCCGATAGCTCAGGCTGTGGCACAGTGCAAACGTGCGTTCGTGAAATGCAGTACCGACGGGCAAAGGAGAAACCTCGGTGAGATTATACGAAAACCTTACCGCTGATGACGCAGATGACACTGAT
>DATFXI010000086.1:0-12049 GCA_035316085.1 Candidatus Angelobacter sp. | reverse complement strand
CTGGCGGGAGCCGCCCGGCGCTAACTTCTTCATCAACCAGCGGATGCTGCGGCCGCCGCTGCCGGCGTGCCACCAGCAAGAATATCCAGTACGCGCCGCACATTGGTGCTCTCGAAGATCCGGATTGGAAAGAGCTGCAGCTTAATCAACATGGGAGGCGAGACCACCAGCTTGCCGAACAGGCTGGTGCGCAGGTCTACCTCCGCGATGGCCGACTCCATGAGATCGGGTGAAGTTGCTGCCAGGTTCACCGCCACGTTCCAAGCAGAATCGCGGGCTATGGTCATATTGAAGTTGATGATCTGGGTTTCCGTGCGCAGGTCGAACTTCTGCAGCAAGTCGATCATGGGTGAAACTTGCCCAATTTGCTGCTCTACAGTGTCTACGAGTTCGGCCAGAACAGTATTAATCGTGTTGAAGTCTTCGTGCAGACTCGGAAGCTGGTCCCCCGGGGCGGTTTGAGCGGCGGCGATGCCAAGATCAAGATTGATGTGAGCGTTAATGCCGGCCAGCAACTGTTGCACCACGATGGGATACCGGTGCGAGGCGGCGCTGAACGCCACTTGCCAGCTCAACGTCGGCTGCTGCCCAGCGCGGAATTGCTCGAACGCCTGAAGATAGCGAGTCGCAAAGCTGACGTCCAGCCTTTCCATGCGCGGGCCGTTCTGGAAGCGTCCTTGCGCGATCCCGTCTTTCACCCCGCGCGTAACCCGCCGGTACAACGCGGCAAAGTATCCGTTGCGGCTCTTCTGGTTCCACGCCCAGTCAATGACGCCGTCGAGGGAACGAATTACGTCATCGATGGTCTCTGCCGGCATGGGCACATGATATTCAAGAATTGTGAGATTGAAATTTCAATTTTCAGATTTCTTTGAGCTCTTCGATCAGTTCCTTTCGCACGCGCTGCTGATGCTCCACGGTAAGTTTTGCGCCCTCGCTGGTGAGATAAAAGACGTCAATCGCGATCTCGCCTTCGGTGTCAATCAGGGCGATTTCGATGTTGCATGTCAGGTGCGCCAACCGCGAGCTGATGCGGTAGAGAAGCCCGGGCCGATCGTGTGCGATGACTTGCAGTATCGTGCTGCGCGAAGAGCCAGCGTCGTTGAAATCGACTCGCGTTACGACTTTAGTCCGGGAAGCCGCGGCTTTTTCGCTGCGCGCGCGATCGCGCAGCATTTTGTCCAGGTCGGCTTCGCCGTTCAGGACGTCGCGAATGCTGCGCTTGAATCGTTCCCACTCCGGCAGGTTCAGCTCGAGAGTGCGAAAACGGTCAGTGAAGTGAAACGTGTCCACCACCGTACCCGCGGCATTGGAAAAAGCGCCAGCCTTCACGATGCTCATGCCCCATGCCGACAAAACACCGGTCACTTTCGCGAACAGCAAAGGGCGGTCGAGCGTTACCAGGGTGAGATCGTACCAATGACGGCCGCGTTCCAGGCCGAGTTGCACAGGTTCGGTTTTGAGACGGCCCGCCATCTCCAGGTGGGCCAGCGCTTCCTTGGGTGACGTTGTAGCCAGGTAACGCCTCGGCATGCCTTCCAGAAACGGCTTGAGTTTCTTACCCGCCGTCGGCGCCAGCGTGCGCACCAAATGGTTCTCTTCTTCCGATTCCACGTGGATGCGCTGGTCAGCGCTCAGGTTCATGACGTTGGCGGTCTCGATGTAAAGCTGCCAGATGTTCTCCGCTTTCCATGGCGTGAGCGCTTCCGGATTCACGGCCTTGATATCGGCATAGGTGAGCAGGCAGAGCATCTCTAGTCGTTCCGGCGACTGCAGCCTCTCGGCCAGCTCGCGCGCGGTTTGCGGCTCAAAGATGTCGCGGCGTAGAGCCGCTGATATCTCCAGATGGTTGGCGATCAAGAAGTTGACCGTCTCCCGCTCTTGGGGTCCCAGGTCCAGTCGTTCCATGCAGCTTTCCGCAATCTCAAGGCCGGCTTGCACGTGTCCTTTCGCCCGTTCCGGAGCGCCCTTGCCCAAGTCGTGCAGCAACAAGGCGAGATACAAAAGTTCCGGCTGCTCAAGCTCAGCGAGAAGGTCGGTATAGCGTTGCTCCCATTCCGACTGCGGCTGGCGCAGTCGGTGCAAACTGTCGATGGCGAGGAACGAATGTTCGTCCACGGTAAAGCGGTGGTAGTAGTCGCGGACCACCAGCGCGTCAATGACTTTGAGCTCGGGCAGCACCAGTGTGAGGAAACGCAGAGCGTGCATGGCGCGCAAGGCGTCAGCCGCGTGTGGCTGCTGCAGGATTTCCTGGAGGTAGATCCAGAGCTCGGCGCCACGCGGCGGAGTGGAGGCCAGCGAAGGCAACACCTGCTCAATCCTTTGTTCAGTGGTCGTGCTCAGCTTCACGCCGTGGTGCGCCATGAAGTGAAAAAGACGCAATAGCATTTCCGGCTCACCCAGCGCAGCCGGCTGCTGCAAAAACACCAACCCGTGCACAACGGAAAAATCCGCGTTGGAAATGCGGGAGCGCCAGCTCTCAAACTGGCGATAGAGAGACGACCACGTGGCCAGTGCCTCGTCGAGCATTTGCGTGGCGATGCGATGGACGGCGCGGGCATGGCTGAAATAGACGCGCATCCAGTCGGCGGCGTTCATGGCGCCAGCCTCCGGCGCTCCGATTTTTTGCGCGGCAGCTTCGTCCTGCGCCGACCAGCTCAGAGTGTTGTCGTCGCGCCCCTGCCGCCAGTGCAGAAAACACCGCAAGGCAACAAAGAAGCGGTCTGCGGCCTGCGCCTGCTTGCGCATGGAAGACGGCAGCAGGCTACTTTCTTGTGGCCAATCGTGCAGCTTGTCAAGGGCCGAGATCAAAGCCAGCCAGTGGGCCAGGTTGTGATCCCGTAACCCTCCCGGACCATCTTTTACGTTGGGTTCAAGATGGAAAACGGTGTTGCCGTATTTGCCGTGGCGAGTACGGGTAAGTTCGGCAAGACGCTGCACTAAAAGCTGCGACTCCCGCATCACCAGCTTGGGAATGAGTTTGTCATGCAAGCCGTTGAACAATTCCCTGTCGCCGGCAAGCCAGCGGCAATCCAGCAGCGAAATGGTGAACTCGACGTTCTTGGGATCGAAGCGGTCACACTCAGCCAGGGCGCGGCTGGCCGGGCTGAGTTTGATTCCTACGTCCCACAGCTCTTGCGAGAACGACCGGATGGGGTCCTGGAGCCGGGCCTCGACGCCGCGATCGGCGTGCAGAAACATCAGGTCTACGTCAGAAAAAGGAAAGAGCCTCTTGCGCCCGTAGCCACCGGTGGCGACCAACGCGAAACTGGTCCCGCCGGCCTGGGGAGAAAGGTGTTTCTCCCACAGACGAAGCACGATCTTGTCCAGCAGCAGCGCGCGCTGGGCAACGGCAGCCGCGCCATCGCCGGAAGAAGCGAACTCCCCACGGATGCGCGCCGACTCCTGCATGTACAAGTCGCGCAGTTCGATGTTGGCAGGAGTCGCTGTGGACATGGCCGCGTGACCCTCCGGCTTACAGCGCGCCGTCGCCGCGCTCTTCGTTGCGGATCCGGATCACGTCATCCACGCGGGAGAGAAAGATTTTTCCATCGCCGATTTTTCCGGTGCGCGCCGCGTTCATGATGGCGTGAACGGCCTTGTCAGCCAACGCATCCGTCAGTACCAGCTCGAGCTTGGTCTTGGGGATGAGGTCCACGGTGTACTCCTGCCCGCGGTAAAACTCGGTGTGGCCCTTCTGCCGCCCGTGGCCACGGACTTCCAGCACGGTCATACCCTCGATGCCGATCTCGTGCAGCGCGTCCTTCACTTCGTCCAATTTGGAGGTGCGAATAATCGCTTCAATTTTGGTCATCAGCATTCCGTTCTCGCCGGAGTACATTGGCGCAGAAGTCATCCGCGTCAGGCGGAAACCTCCCAGTAGTATCCTTCCTCGCCGTGCTGCGAAAGATCAAGGCCCTGGATCTCGTGGTCTTCGGAAACCCGCAGCCCGATCAACGCGTCAACCGCCTTCAGAATCACCAGCGTGACAACCGCGGCCAGGACCCAGGCAATTGCAACACCCGCAAACTGGTTCAACAACTGATGCGCGTTGCCCTCAATCAGACCCGAAGGCAGGGGTGTGCCATTCGCACTTTTGAAGATTGGGTTGACAGCGCTGGAGGCAAAAACCCCCGTGAGGAGCGCGCCGATCGTGCCTCCCGCCCCATGGACACCGAAAGCATCGAGCGTGTCGTCATAGCCGAAGCGGGCCTTCACCTTCGCGACCATCCAATAGCAAAAAACGCCGGCGATCAACCCGATCGTCAGCGCCGGCATCGGACCCACAAAGCCCGCGGCCGGCGTAATTGCCACCAGTCCCGCGACCGCGCCAGAGATCGCCCCCAAAGCACTAGGCTTGCCGTTGCGCAACCACTCCGCAGCGCACCATCCAACCACTGCGGCGGCCGCGCCGAAATGCGTGGCCACAAAAGCACTCGTGGCTAAGCTGCCGGCTCCCAGCGCGCTGCCCGCGTTGAAACCGAACCATCCCACCCAGAGCAGACACGCGCCGATGAAGCTCAGCACCACGCTGTGCGGGGGCATCGGCAGCTTCGGATAGCCGATCCGCCGCCCGAGATAAAGCGCGCAGACCAGCGCAGAAACTCCTGAGGTGACGTGCACCACGGTGCCACCGGCGAAGTCGAGCGTGGGAAAACGCCCGCCAAGCGAAGCATTCAGCAACCCACCTTTGCCCCAGACCATGTGGGCCATCGGGCTGTAGACGAACAGCGACCACAACACCATGAACACGGCCATGGCGCTGAACTTCATCCGCTCGGCAAACGCTCCTGTGATCAACGCCGGCGTGATAATGGCAAACATCAGCTGGTAAATCATGAAGGTCTCCGCCGGTATGGTGGCCGCGTAATCGGCATCAGGTGAGGACCCGACACCGCGCAAGAACGCGTTGTGGAATCCCCCTATGAAACTCGTACCGCTGCCGAATGATAAGCTGTAGCCCACCAGCGCCCACACCACCGTGATCAGCGCCATCATGGCGAAGCTCTGCATCATGGTGGCCAGCACGTTCTTCTTCCGCACCAAACCCCCATAGAAAAGAGCTAAGCCGGGCCCGGTCATCATCAGCACCAATGCGGCGCTCGAGAGCATCCAGGCGTTGTCGGCTGAGCCTTTAGCTTCGACCACCTGCTGCTCCAGCCGGGCCAGGCGGTCGTTCTGGGAGCCGGAAGGCTGGGAAACAGCCGGCAGAGCGGTGCCGCCCGCGGTCTGAGCGGCAAGAATATGCGGGGCCGCAGCCGCCACGAACAACCCCACAGCTATTGTCAGGTAACCAACCCAGGTCTTTGCCATAAGAATCGTTGTTCTCTCCGTGAGGCCGAGACGGCGCCTTAGCTTGAACACAATCTATCGGGCAAAGATGGGGGCGAGGAAATTGAAAATATTTATCGTGGCTATAAGCGTTGCCCCACACGGCAACTGGGGGGTAGTGGGTAATTTCAGGCGCTCTTGTGAGTCCCGTCGGCAACTTCTGCCGGGACGCCGAACTCGTAGCCCACGCCGCGCACGGTATGGATCAGCTTATGCTTGGCGCCGTCGTCAATCTTTTTGCGCAAATAATTGACATAAACATCCACCACGTTGGTCATCGTGTCTGGCGACAGCTTCCACACGAACTCGATAATCATGTTGCGGGTAATACGGCGGCCGGCGTTGCGCATGAAGTATTCGAGCAGGCTGAATTCCTTGGGCGTGAGTTCGATGAACTTGCCACCGCGTTGTACCGTCCGCTTCACGCAATCCAGCTGCAGGTCTTCAATTCGCAGGAGAGTCGGCACCGGGCGTCCTTTGCGGCGCAGCAGGGCGCGGACTCGGGCCGAAAGCTCGGAAAAGGAAAATGGCTTGGTGAGATAGTCGTCGGCGCCGGCATCCAGGCAAGCCACCCGCTCGCTCACGTGATCGGTAGCGGTGAGGATTAGGATGGGGAGATCGGCATCGCGGCTGCGGATTTTGCGCAACACCTGGCTCCCACCCAATATCGGAAGGTTCAGGTCGAGGATCAAAAGATCATATTCGGTTCCGCCCAATCGTTGCAGGGCTTCTTCTCCGTTCGCGGCGATTTCCGTCAGATGGTCTTCCGCCGAGAAGGTTGTCGCAATGAATGAGGCCAGAGGAGCATCATCTTCTGCAATCAAAATTCTCATGCAGTTACACAACTCCAAAAAATTTTGGACCAACAGCACCAGGGGAGAATCTGTTTTCAAACTAGCGCGGGCACGTTGCGCACGATGACGCATGTGCGTCATCCTTACCAAATCTAGGCCGTAATCTTAGCACACTGATGTAGCTGAACAACTGCACAAAAGTGACGTCCGGGCACAATGGATAAGTGACCAGACCACTGTCTATAGGTACAAACTATTTCATAGATACAACTCCCCTATTGCGAAAATGATGCCGGGACGCATGCTGGTTCCAACGCTGCGTACGTCGCGTGATCATGAGATCTTTATCGTTTCCAAGTGCGCACCCAGGCAAGGATTGTCGGCCTTGGTGCCGACAGTTGGCAGTAGATCGATTTTTTTCTTCCACGCGGAGGATCGCAAGCTTCGGGCCACGCAAATCAGCTTTGGCACGGAAATCTTCCGCTTGTCGATTCCCCTGTAAATACAAGGGCTTACAATCCCTCCAGCAACGTGGCGGAGGTTCCGATGAGCTTGCGCACATTACAGCACGACATCTCAGGCGCCCACTGCGTGAGCATCGGTATTGCGTTCTCTGAGTGGGATCTCTACATAACTGTTGGTTAGAGCGGGGATGCCGGTCAAGGCAGATTTCCGTTTGTAAGCAGTTTTTGACTTCTCGGTCGTTAACCTGGGCACAACAGTTTCGACTGAACGCTGGGATCACGATCGGCACAACGTGTTCCCATAATGAAACTACCGATTAGATTTTATGTTGCAGCAAGTATTGCCGGCTTTTCACCTCGGCTGAGGGCGCGCCGAGGAAGGTTGCGACTTGCTGAAGCGCTCTGCGGGCTTCGGGGACGATCCCGAAAAAAATTTGCCAGACATGCGGCAGCTCGGGAAAGACGCTGAGCGTGCTCCTGACGCCACAACTGATTGCTCGCTGGTGTAGGCGTACGGCGTCATCGAGCAGCAGCTCGGCGCCGCTCGCCTGGATCAGCATCGGCGGCAATCCGTGCAAGTCGGCGAACACAGGCGAGGCTTCAGGCAGCTCCGGCGACGCCCCATGCAGATACAACGCCGCAAAGGTGGCTATGTCTCGCGGCTGAAACATAGACCACGCTCCCGCGTTCCGATATTGGCCGGCGCCGGTCAAGTCCACCCAGGGCGAGAAGCATGCGGCGCATCCGGGGAGCGGGTGCCCCTGCGCACGCAAACGTATCATCGTGGCGATCGCCAATCCGCCTCCGGATGAATCGCCAACAATGGCAATCTTCTGGGGCGCCACGCCATTCCTAATCAGCCACAAGAAAGCAGCCGCCGCGTCATCCACGGCAGCCGGAAACGGATGTTCGGGCGCCCACCGGTAGTTAAGCGCGAACACGCGGCACCGCGCCATCCGTGCCAGCGACGTTGTGATCGGACGATGTGTCCGAGAAGAACAGCTCACGTAGCCGCCTCCGTGGAGATACAGCACGACTTTTTCCGGCGACGCGGTGCTAGTTGCCCAGATCCATTCGCCGCGGACGTGAGGCGTTTCTACCTTTTCAATCCTCACGCCAAAAGAGTAAACGAACGTCAGAAACCCGGGATAGCCGAACACCCACCGCACTCGCCGCACCACAGCTTCAGGACTGCCTCGCGCCCACTGCTTCACCACCACGCGCACCATGCGGGTGGCGACGCGAGCTCGTAGACTGGGCTCTTCACTCACTAAGGTCCGATCTTGGTGCTGGAATGTGTTGCTTTCCGCCATCCATCCCACCAAATTATTGCGGCACGCCTTCAGGGAACAACTTCTGCAGGAATTCCTTGTCAGTGGCCATGGGTTTGAATCTGTCGAACTGGACCTCTTGTTTCCACTGGCTGTCAAAATTGCCGGGGTTGAGAGCCCTGGCCTTGGCGAACTCGTCGAGCGAAGCCGGTTTGTCGCCTACCAGATAACTCAGGAACGCCAGGCGCATGTGGCTGCCGAAGCTGTTGGGTGCATAGCTGACCGCCTTCTGCGCAGCGGCACGGGCCTTCTCCACGTTGCCCGCGTCAATGGCTTTGAAAGTCTGGTCGCCATAGTTGTATGCCAGGTTCAGATACAACAGGCGGCGCAATTCCGTGAACGGATCGGGATTGTCGTCAACGTTGATATACACGTAGCGATCATTGTTGGTGTTGCGGCCGCCGCCCTTGCGGACGATCAGGATCGAAGCTGACTGCCGCCCACGCGAATCGCCGCCGGCGGCATCACCCGCCTTGAGCGCGGCAAATAGCTTTTCTGCCAGCTCACCAGAAGTGGCTTCAAACGCTTTGCCCATGTTTTCCGGCACCTGCGCTCCTACCAGGATGTTGCCTTGCGCCGACCAGGTTTTGCCCTGGCGGTCGCCGGCCCAGGTCGGCGCGTTAGGTCCAGTGTATGCCGCGACGTTGCCCTTGGCATCGACGATCGCGATCTGCCGGCCGTCCTTGCCGGGAAATTTGTCGTCGGCCAATAGCTTTTTTAGGACTTCTTGCGCGGTCAGACCCTGGCGCAGCAAGTCGATGGCCTGCGGCCCATAACCGACGTTGACGTTGGCCTGCGTCGCCACCGCGCCCACATCAGCCATGGCCCACGGAACCACCGATCCCACGGAGAAATAGCGCGAGGCCACGGCCACGCCCATCTCGCCGTTCTGGGGATCAATGGCCACGATCGAGAAAGTGGAAACCGGCGGCGTAGATTGCGGAACCGCGCAAGCGGTTGCAACCAGCAGGAAAAATGGCAAAAGCACGGTTCGTTTCATGTTCTTCTCCATCCGCGGTTTTCAAGCGTGCAAACCCAGCACGTACGCCAGAGCAATGATCCCCAAAACGCCCAGGGACACCAGAACATACGCAATATCGTGCTCGCGCAGAAACTGCACTCCGGCTACGATGATGCGCAGCACCGGCGTTGCCAGCAACACGATCATGCCGATGGTCGTGACTCGGTCTCCGAAGCCGGCAAAGTGCAGCGCCAATCCCACCACAATGCACCCGAAGGCCGAGTAGGCCCCGATCTTCAGCGTCCGGGCCAGAGCGCGGTCAGTGCCCGCACTTTCGCGTTTCATCGGAAGCCTCCGGTCGCAAGCTTATAGAACATCTGGACAGCAAACAGGCCGGTGACGGCAATCAACAGAATCAGAATATAGAAAGTGTGGACCTGGTGTTTGATGCGCGCTGCCAATAGCGATCCGGCAAACGTGCCGGCCACGAGAGGCGCGGCGATGTTCAGGTTCACGTCGCCATGGCCCCAATAGACGATGGCGCTGGTAGCCGCCGTCACGCCGATCATAAAGTTGCTGGTAGCCGTGGCTACGCGCAGGGGCACTTTCATGAACAGATACATGACCGGTACCTTGATAGGTCCTCCACCGATACCCAGCAGCCCGGAGAAAGCTCCGGCAACCAGTGAAGCCGCCATCCCCAACGGATAATTCTTGACCTGATAGTCGGTAACCGGCGCTTCTTCTTCACGCTTGCGCGAGCCCCAGGCCTTGCCGACCATCGAGAACGCGCTGTAGGTGAGGAAGCAAGCAAACATTAAAGCCAGGGTGCGGCGGTCAATGTGCCGTGCCATCAGAGCAGCAATGAGCGCCCCCAACGTGGTGGCCAGTTCCAGTAGCATGCCCAGCCGAATATCAGTGACATGCTGCTCGACGTAGAGCGCGGAAGTTGCGGTGGATGTAGCAATCACGCAAACTAGGCTCACGCCGATGGCCTGGTGCATAGGTAGGCCGTAGTAAATGGCCACAAGCGGAGTCAGCACCACTCCCCCGCCGATTCCTGCTAGCGCGCCAAAGCCACCTACCAGAAAACCAATCGCAACCAGCACCAGAAAGAAACCCAGAGTCATGGAGTCTTGCCTCGGAGCAAAATAAAATCTTCTTCGCTTCCGGCGCCGGCCTCGGCGCGCAACACCGTGCCTACCGATGCCAGAACAATGATGATCACGATTACCATCGTCAACGGGATCTGCTCACGGAAAAACGCGCCCTCCAGCACTGCAACCACCGGCACCACCAGGCTGGTGGTGGCCAGTTGGTAGGGCTGCATCCTCTTCAGCAGCCAATAGTAAACGACAAAAGCAGCGCACGAGCCGAAGACTGTAAGGAAAACCATGGCGACGATGGCAGGCCGGGTCCACACCGCGTGGCGCCGCGCTTCCAGCGCCCATGTGCCCCAGAACAACGCCACCGCGCCGAAGAGAAACTGCAGTCCGGTCGCCACGACCGAGTCGATTTCGTGCAATCTGTTCTTCGCAAAAACTACGGACCAGGAGCTCACAACCACCGCCAGCAGAACCGCTGAACCGCCAAGCAGCGCCCGAGGGCTGACCCTCAGTTCGGCATAGAAGAGCCACAGCAGACTGGCGAAAGCAACCACCAAAGCAAACACCGCGCTGCGCGGGACCGTGCGATGTGTCATGAGCGGCGTGAGCAGAGCCACTACCAGCGGCATCGCCGAAAAAAGCACGGCGGTCATCGACGACGTGACGTATTGCTCGGCCCAGAAAATGAGCCCATAGGGGACGGCCAAGATCGTGATCGCCAGGACCACAATCGCGCTCCATTGCGACTCACCTTTCGGCCAGGGGCGTTTTTGAAACGCGGCCAGCGCCAGCAAGAGGAACGCGGCAAGCAGGAATCGGACCGCGGCGGCCTCGAGCGGCGGCACATCGCTGACCACGATATGAATAGCCAGCCAGGTGCTTCCCCAGATCAGGCACAAAGCTATGTAGCCCAGAAGATGGCTGCGGGTAAGGGTTGAGGATGGCCGGCCAGAGTCGGTCATGGAACTCAACCAGTGTATCCGATTCGTCAGCGAAACCCGCGCTTTGCAGACAAAGCAAGAGGCACGGCTTGGAGCCGTGCCTCTTGGCGGTCTTGTTTTTTGGGAATTACTGCTGGCCGCCGCGATGATCGGGCGGAGTTGCGCTGGCTATGTTCTTGGGCGTTGACAGGTATCCGCTCACCGCGTTCTTGTCCACGGCGGTGATGACAACTTCAAACAAGCTGCGCTCACGCCCCGTATAGAACTGCAGCGGCTCGAAGACGTTGCGGTCCTTCTTTTCGATTTTCTTGTCGTCGGCCATCACATAGAGCGTGAACTGGCTCTTTTTCGGATCAACCTTCTTCAGTTGCAGGCTGACCGTGGAAAGCCGGATCGGATCTTTGCCTCTGTAGAGGGTGAACTCGATGTAATCGCGGTCGCCGCGGTGCTTGAGCACTTCCAGTTGGTCATGATTCATCGCGATCAGTTCGCTATGCTTATTCAGATCGCCAATCGCAGTTTCCAGCTTGCCTTTGGTCGCGGCCAGATCAGTGCGCGTCTCACTCACGTCAGCACTCACCTTGGTCACCTGACCCTTCACGTTGGTCACTTCCGTATTGACCGCACCAAACTGCTGCTTGTTTGATTCCTCGTCAGCCTTCAGCCGCGCCTGGGTGGCACTCTCTTGAGCTTGCAGCGCCGCCGCTTTCGACTTCAAGTCCTTCTGCGTGATTCCCACATTGCCCGCGAGTACTTTAATTTCAGCCCGGAGCTCGCCGTTGGAATCTTCCAACTTCGCAGACATTTTCTCCAAAGCCGCTTTCTGGGTCTTCTCCATGTCGTTGATGCGGTTTTGGGCCTGGACCATGAAGATCACCGATGCAATCACGAACACAACGGCCACTACCATCAGGATGTTCTTCACCAATGGGTTGCCGCCGTCATTGTGTAAGTCAGACATTGAGAGTCTCTCCATTTAGTTAAATGAGATTTAGGCCCGAAGGATATTCTTGAACGGAACTGCTGCTCTGTCAACGAATTGCAGTATGCCGTTCGGCCAATGAACCTTTCTACATACGTTAGCAGCACTTCAGCACCCTTTTTCCAAGCATTTACGCCGT
>DATFXI010000085.1:0-16584 GCA_035316085.1 Candidatus Angelobacter sp. | reverse complement strand
GCTCCGAGGGGGTCTCTTTCCCTCCTCCCTCTGCGCGTTTGCCCGCTTCCGCCATACGCCTGTAATATCGGTATTTAGTCCCCCTCGAACGAATGGCACACGAGCTCCCAAAAACCTACGATCCCTCGGCGATCGAACCTCGCTGGGCGGAGTACTGGGTCAAGGAAAAACTCTTTCACGTAGCTACGCCTCCGCCCGGCTCGGCGGCCGCGAAGTCGCCGGTCTTTACGCTACTTCTTCCGCCGCCGAACGTTACCGGCAGCCTGCACATGGGGCATATGTTCGAGCATACGGAGATGGACATCGTCATCCGCTGGCATCGCATGCGCGGCGAACTCACGCTTTGGCTTCCTGGAACCGACCATGCCGGCATTGCCACCCAGTTGATGGTGGAGCGCCAACTGGCGAGCGAGGGGACCAGCCGGCAAAAGCTTGGGCGCGAAGCCTTCATCCAGCGCGTCTGGGAATGGAGAGAGCATTACGGTGGCACCATCCTTCGCCAGATGAAGCGCCTGGGCGCGTCTGTTGACTGGGATCGCGAGTACTTCACCATGGACGACAACCTTTCGCAGTGCGTACGCGAGGTTTTTGTTCGTCTGTATGAAGAAGGCCTGATCTACCGCGGCACCTACATCGTTCAGTGGTGCCCCCGCTGCGGAACCGCGATCTCCGATCTCGAGGTCAAGCACGAGGAATACGCCGGCAAGCTTTACCAGATACGCTATCCGCTCAAAGACGATCCCGAGCAGTTCATTACCGTAGCCACCACGCGCCCGGAGACCATGCTGGGCGACACCGCGGTTGCCGTCAATCCCAAGGATGCGCGCTACACCAAGCTGGTCGGAAAAAAAGTGACGCTGCCGCTGATGGAGCGGGAGATTCCTATCATCGCTGATTATTTTGCCGATCCTCAGTTCGGCAGCGGCGCGGTGAAGGTGACGCCGGCGCACGATCCCAACGATTTTGAGATTGGCCAGCGTCACAACCTGCCGCAGATCACGGTGATGGACGAGCACGCGCGCATCAACGAAAACGGTGGCGCGTACAAGGGTCTCGACCGCTACGAGGCGCGGGAGAGGATCCTGAAAGACCTGGAGCAACGCGGCTTGTTGGCTGGGACCAAGGACCATACCTATGCCATTGGCAAGTGCGATCGCTGCAAAACCATTGTCGAGCCGCGGCTCTCCAAGCAGTGGTTCGTCGCAGTCAACAAGGAACCGGCGAACGGCGGCATGAGTCTGGCCGAAGCCGCGACGCGCGCAGTCACCGAAGACCACATCCGCATCACGCCGGACAACTACCGCACCATCTACCTGCAATGGATGGAGAACATCCATGACTGGTGCATCTCCCGCCAGCTGTGGTGGGGGCATCGTATTCCAGCGTGGCACTGCGCCGATTGTCACAAAACCACGGTGTCGCGCGAGACGCCGCCGAAGTGCGGCCCTTGCGGCAGCGGAAAGATTCAGCAGGAAACCGATGTGCTCGACACATGGTTTTCATCCGCCTTGCTGCCCTTCACCACGCTGGGCTGGCCACAACCGACGCGAGATCTTCAAGTCTTCTACCCGACGACGCTGTTGATCACCGGCTTCGACATCCTTTTCTTCTGGATGGCGCGCATGATCATGATGGGTTGCCACTTCATGATGCCGCCGAACCGCCCACACTTGCCGGGCGACGATCGCCTCAGCGGCCCGGCCATCCTGCGCGAGAGCGTTCCTTTTCGTGAAGTCTACATCCACGCTCTGGTACGCGATGCTGACCGGCAGAAGATGTCCAAAACCAAGGGCAACGTGATCGACCCGATCGCGATCACCGAGAAGTACGGCACGGACGCGGTGCGCTTCACGCTGGCCTCCATGGCTTCGCCGGGGACTGATATCGCCTTCAATGAAAGCCGCATTGACGGCTACCGTGCCTTCGCCAACAAAATCTGGAATGCGGCACGCTTCGTCTTCATGAACCTGGATCGCGTGGGCGGCAGTCTGACGTCAGGCGCACCGGAGGGCGAACTGGAGCGCCTCGAGAACCGGTGGATCTATTCGCGCTTCAACCGCGTGGCCAGCGAGATCAACAAGAGCCTGGGTGACTATCGCTTCGACGAGGCCGCCAATATGGTTTACCAGTTCTTCTGGGGCGACTTCTGTGACTGGTATTTGGAAATCATCAAACCGCGCCTTTTAGGTCCGGAAGCCGAAGCCCGCGCCGCCCTGGCTTTCCTGGGCGACGTGTTCGAAGGCGCGCTGCGGCTGCTCTCGCCCTTCATGCCTTTCATCACCGAAGAGATCTGGCATGCGGTGTACGAAGGCAAGCCACCCAAGAAATCAATCGCGCTGGCCCGCTTTCCCGAACCCGACCAGAAGTGGATTGACGGTGCGGCAGAAGAACAGATGGCGACATTGCAGGAGCTGATCGTGAACATTCGTTACCTGCGCGCTGATATGAAGGTCGAGCCAAAAGTCAAAACGCCGGTGCGCATTCACACCAGTGCAGACATTCAGAAGCTTCTGGAAGAAAACCGCGGCATGGTGGAACGGCTGGCGACTGTGGAAAGTATCGAGTTTGTCAGTACGTCTTTGGCGCATGTGGCCGGCGCCCGCGCCACTGCGAAATTTGAAGTCGTGGTGGTATTCGAGCGGAAGGTTGACGCCGCCGCCGAGGGCGAGCGCCTGCGCAAAGAGCTCAAGAAGCTGGAAGGACAACTCGCCAACACGCAGGGGCAGGTCGGCAACCAGCAGTTTTTGTCGAAAGCGCCGGCGCGCGTTGTGGAGGGTTTACGCATGCAGGAGGCCGAGCTCAAGCTGCTGATCGAGAAGATCAAAAAGTCTTTGGACAACCTGGGTTAAGCTGTTAATCGCAACTTCGTGACACGAAGCGTTCTTTCTGCTTGATGAAGGAGGGTCATGAACGCCTTACAGAAAACCTTGGCTATCATTGCCTTTCTGGCTTTGGCGTCGCAAATGGTGCGCCACGCTTATCGGCTTTGGCTGGAGCCACGTGGATCGGCGTTGGACAAATACGAGCAGCCTTTGAAGGACGACATCGCCCGCGCCACGTCGCTCGAGGAATTGCTTGCCCGCTATGACAAAGTGCGCAAGGAAGCTGACGAAAAGAGAAAAGAACTGGACAAGCAAGATACGAAGAATCGGGACTATGCCCGTGAGCGAGAGACAGAACCTTTCAAGTCCGAACTTGCGCTCAGTGAAGCGATCAACGACTGGGAGAAGAAATCTCGTGAAGTGCATGAGCTCAGGTTCTACTGGTCGGCCGGCTTTGTCTTCTTGATCCTCGGATTGGTCGCCTACAAGAAACTGAGCCGCTGGTTCGGACTTACTCTCTCCATCGTTGCTTTTTCGGAGTTCATCTACTGGACCAGCCCGGCCATTTCGGGATCGGGTACCCGAGAGTTCGACCGGCTTCTGGCCAACAAACTTGCATTCACGGTCGTTTCGTTGGTTCTGTTGCTGGCCGTGATCTGGCTTAACCGCATTTTCGCGGATAAGTCGGAAGCATCATAGGCTATATGGACTGGCACAGCCGTAGAATCACCGGCATTCTGGAGCACGCGTTGCTCGAGGACAAGGCCACCAGTGACGCCACGTCGCGCGCTTGCATTGATCCTCAGCAGCGTGCCACTGCCACCATTCTCGCCAAGCAGGATTGCATTCTGGCCGGCGTGGGATCGATCAGCCGAATCCTGGAAGTGTACGAGCAGCTCAACCCGCACATGATCGGGCACGCGGAAGTTATCAGCCACGGCGAAATTTTTGACGGCGTCCGCCTGCACAAAGGCCAGGCCATCGCCGTGATCCGCCACAACGCCCGGGTGCTGCTCTCCTGCGAGCGCGTGATCCTGAACGTGCTACAGCGGCTGAGCGGCATTGCCACGCTCACGCGCAAGTACGTGGAAGCCGTGCAGGGAACGCGGGCACGCATCCTGGACACGCGCAAGACCGCGCCCGGGCTCCGCGTGCTCGAAAAATACGCCGTCCGCTGCGGCGGCGGGCACAATCACCGGCTTGATCTTTCCGATGGCGTGCTCATCAAGAACAACCACGTCGCTTTGGCTGGAGGAGTGGCCGCGGTTCTCAAGACAGCCCGGCAGAACCGCCGCGAGGAACAGCCGATTGAGATCGAAGTGCGTAACCTGACTGAGCTGGAGGAAGCGCTGAGCAACGGAGCGGAGCGCGTCCTGCTTGACAACATGAGCGTGGACGCGGTGCGCGAAGCTGTGGTGAAAGTCCGCAGTCATGCCCGCCAGGTCCCGGTGGAAGTCTCGGGCGGGATCCGCCTGGAAAATGTGCGGGCCTATGCCGAGGCCGGCGCTGATTTTATTTCTGTAGGCTCGCTGACCCACTCCTCGCAAGCCGTGGATCTGAGTATGCGCATTGTACCTGCGTAAATAGCGTGAAAAACAAGGCCTTAGCTGTTCCGCGGAGGACCCTCTCTACGTCAAATATCTAGTATCATTTCCAGGTCTTGCCGAGTCCAATAACGAGATTTTCAAAGGAGACGTGATCCTATGCGTATTCGCAAGTTCCTGGTGTTGTCGCTGGCGGTCGCGGCGATGGGCGCTTCGGCCCTGGCCGCCGATGAGTACAAGATCGATCCGGTGCACTCGACAGTCGGCTTTAATGTGAAACACATGATGGTCAGCACCGTGCACGGCCGGTTTAACGACTTCAGCGGTCAGATTCTCTATGATGACAAAGACCCTTCCAAGTCTTCCGTCAAAGTGACCATCAAGGCCGCGAGCATCAACACCGACAATACCGGGCGCGACACTGACTTGCGGAGTCCCAATTTCCTGGATGTCGACAAATTTCCCGAGATTACCTTCCAGAGCAAATCGGTGGAAAAGAAAGGCGACGCGTATGTTGCGCACGGCACGCTGACAATTCACGGCGTCGCCAAGGATGTGGATTTGCCCTTCTCGCTCAACGGGCCGCTGACCACGCCGCGCGGCAAGGTGCTGGGCGCTGACGCAGGCCTTACCATCAACCGCATGGATTACGGAGTCTCCTGGAGCCGCTCGCTCGATGGCGGCGGAATGGTCGTGTCGAACGACGTAAAGATCGAACTCAATGTGGAGGCCAGGACGCCGCCCCCGGCGCCGCCCGCGGCAAAATAATTCCGTGATCACCTGCGCTCCCCTCACGCCGGAAAGCATCGCTCCGCTAGTGCGGAACACGATTTTTTCTGGCAATATTCATTGTTACGGCCAGACCGAATCCACCAATGCGCTGGCCCTCAAGGCAGCAGCGCAATTGCGCGTGGCTGAACCCGCGCCGGAAGGCGCCGCTTTTCTGGCCGAAGAACAGACGGCGGGACGCGGGCGTGCAGGCCACTCATGGTATTCCGCACCAGGCACGGGGATCTACTGCTCTTTCCTGTTGCGGCCTTCGTTGTCGCCGGCCGAGGCCCTCTGGTTCTCGCTCAGCGCCGGCGTTGCGGTTCATGACGCGGTGCACGAAACCGCCGGATTGTCGCCAGACCTGCGCTGGCCGAACGACGTGCTTCTCAACGAAAAGAAATTCGCCGGCATCCTGACGGAAACGAGCTCGGAAGCAGCGCGCGTGCAGCACGTGGTGGTTGGAATCGGCATCAACGTGAACCAGGAATCTTTCCCGGCGGAGCTTCGTGATCTGGCCACATCCTTGCGCATCGAGTCGGGCAAGGAATGGCCGCGGCTGGAGCTGACCGCGGCGCTGCTGCGGGCCATGGACAGGGAATACCGGGGCTTGCTGCGGGTCATTTCGGGGCCGGTACGCACGCCGAACCTGCGCTTTGGACCCATCATCAAACGAGTGGAAGCGCGCTCATCCTACGCTCTCGGGAAGGCCGTGCATGTGGATGAAGACGGCGGCTACAGCGGTGTGACGGACGGTCTGGATCCGCGCGGCTTTCTCCGCGTGCGTACCGACCGCGGGCTGCGCATCGTGATCTCCGGCGGCGTGCGCCCGCTCGAGAGGAGTACCAATGCTGCTGGTTCTTGACGTCGGCAACACCAACACGGTGCTCGGCGTGTACGAAATGTGCGCGCCAGGCTTTGCCGGCAAAAGCTCCCCGCCCCGGCTGATCGCCCACTGGCGCGTAGCCACCATCAAAACCCACACCGTGGACGAATACGGCGTGCTCTTCCGCAACCTGTTCGCGATCGGAAAGGTTGAGGCCGCTGACGTGCGCGGCATCATCATCTCCTCCGTGGTTCCGCAGATGGATTTCACCCTGCGCGAAGTCTGTGAGCGCTACTTCCACATGAAGCCGCTGTTCGTGGAGCCGGGCGTCAAGACCGGCATGCCCGTGTTGTACGAAAACCCCGCCGAGGTCGGCGCTGACCGCATCATCAACGGCGTGGCTGCGTTTGAGAAATATGGCGGCCCGTGCATTGTGGTGGATTTCGGCACAGCCACCACCTTCGACGCCATCTCTCGCAAGGGTGAATACATGGGCGGTGTGATCGCGCCGGGCATCGGCATTTCCGCACAAGCGTTGTTTGAGCACACCGCGCGCCTGCCCCGCGTGGACATTCGGCAGCCGGCCAAGATCATCGGCACCAACACCGTGGCCAGCATCCAGTCCGGCCTCTACTTCGGCTATCAGGGACTGGTGGATGGCATTCTCGACCGCCTGCTTGCCGAGCTTGGCCCGGAAACCAAAGTGGTCGCCACCGGAGGCCTGGCCCGCCTTATCAGCGAGAATTCCCGCCACATCAAGACCGTGGACGACCTGCTCACCCTCGACGGCCTGCGCCTGGTCTGGGAACGCAACCAGCCAGTGCAGAGACAGAAAGCGTCGTCATAGGTTTGCTTCGCTGGTTTTTGGCCCTTTAGCTTTTGGCATGGGCTAAATGCCAATCTGCGTTCCTCTGCGGAAATCTGCGGCCCGGGCTTTCATTGCGGTTTCGTAAATTCGTGTGAACTTCTGTGAAGATGACCGCCGAGAGGGCCAGGACGGTGAACTTTTCGCTGCGATGGGGTTACTACTAATAAGAACAATTTGCGCCACTGCGACAAGAAGGCTTTTGCCAGGGAATCCTGTAACGCAGCCCTGCGCTGCGTCACTACTTAGCAAAGAGCAAAGGAAGCAGAGCAGTATTATGTTAATCCCATTGGTGCCCACAGACTTTCAATTGGCGGCCGTCGGCGGCGACGACCCTCCGACGGCGGAATCCCGGCAGGACGCGCCGTCCTCATCGGACGCGGCGGACGCGCGCGTAATCGAGTTCTATGTCCCGGCAACCTTCCAGCTGCCACAAAGACGCTGGCTCCCTCCCGAGGAGCGCGGCAAGCTGATCGAATTCCCGGCGCGCGGCGTGCTAAAGTCGGCCTGAGGACAGCATCGCCCTGCAACCTTGCTTTTTCTCCCTGGACGGTACAACAATGAATCACCGCAGCCCGTGGACAACTATTTCAACTACTTCACCGAGATCGAAGAGCACTATCAGAAGCGTCGCGGCACGGGACTGCTACTCTCCACCCTGGACTGGGCGCTGATTGAGACCTGGAAGGACGCGGGGATTCCGCTCGAGGCCGTCTTGTCGGGCATCGACTCCACGTTTGACAAATACGACCGCCGGCCAAGCAAGACGCGCAAGATCAACAGCCTGGCCTATTGCGCTCAGGAAGTTTTGGCCGCGGCGGAGGACAGAAAAGAAGCCGCAGTCGGTACGCCAAGCACAAGCCAAGACACCCACGCTGCGCCCGGGATCACGGCGGAGGAAATTGCCGCCTACCTGAGCCGGAACGCTGCTCTGTTGCAAGCTGGAGCGGCACAAGAGCGGCAATTGCCGAAGCAAGCGCGGGCAGTCGCCGAGGAGTGTGCGGATAGACTGTGCGCTCTGGCCGAAGCTGAGCGTGCGTTCGCGATGCTCGGCAGTGGCCGGGCACCGAGCGTACTCGAGGATCTGGAGCGCCATCTAACCGTGTTGGAAGAAAAACTTCTGGCCGCGCTGACCGTGGCCACGCCGGAAGCTGAGCTGGCCGCATTGCGCGCCGAAGCCGATCGCGCCATCGGGCCGTATCGCAGCAAGATGCCGGGGTTCCAGATTGAGCAACTCCGGAAGCAATTTGTTCACAAGCGTTTGTTCGAAAAGGCTAAAATTCCACGTCTTAGTCTCTTTTACATGTGAATCTGACCATCGAAAAAATGGTGTACGGTGGCGAAGGCCTGGCCCGAATGCCCGACGGCAAAGCCGTCTTCGTGCCGTTTGTTTTGCCCGGTGAAGAAGTCGCGGCCACCGTGGCCCACGAACGCTCGAGTTTTGCCCGCGCCGTGGCCGGAGAAGTGCTCAAGCGGTCGGCGCACCGGGTTGAGGCCAAGTGCCAGTACTTTGCGAATTGTGGCGGGTGCCACTACCAGCACACCAGTTACGAATCGCAATTGGAGATCAAGCGCGGCATCCTGCGGGAGACGCTGCAGCGCAACGCCAAGCTGGAGTGGAAGGGACAGATCAAGACCCATTCCGGCGATCCCTGGAACTATCGCAACCGCGCGCGCATGAAGGTACAGGGCGGCGCGGATTTCGCCATGGGTTACCACCGCATGGCCTCGAACGACTTGCTGCCGGTGAAAAGTTGTCCTATCAGCTCACCTGCCATCAATCGTGCGATTGAGCGCTTGTGGGACCTGGGAGAGGCCGGAAAAGTCCCCGGCGGCGTGAAAGAGATTGAGTTCTTTGCCGACCACACCGACGAGCGGCTGGTACTCGAGATCTACCACGCGCCCGGGGCCGAGGGCATCCGCGAATTTGCGGCTGAAATGCAGGCGCGCGTGTCGGCCGTCCGCGGGATCGCGCTGTTTGCTCTCCCCGGCCGCGGCTCCCGGCTGACGCAGTTGACCGAGACGCTGGGAAATCCGATCCTCACTTACCAGGTAGGCGACAAATCCTTCCGTGTGAGCGCGGGATCGTTCTTCCAGACCAACCGCCATCTGGTGCGCGAGCTGGCACAGACCGTGGCGGGAGATTTTCACGGCAGGATTGCGCTGGATCTCTACGCCGGCGTGGGTCTTTTTGCCAACCATCTGGCCAAGCGCTTCGAGCAGGTGTTTGCGGTGGAGACATCACCGGCGTCGGCGGCTGATCTACAAGCCAACGCGCACAAGAACGTGGTCCCGGTGCGGACCAAGACCGAGCAGTTTCTCCCTCGCGCACTCAACATGAATCCGGAAGTCGTGGTCCTGGACCCGCCGCGCGCCGGGCTGGGCGCGCGCGCCAGCCAGTTGCTGTCAGCCCTGCGCGTGAAGCGGATTGTCTATGTCGCCTGCGATCCCGCGACCTTGGCACGCGATGTCCGCTTCTTTCTGGATTTCGGCTACAAGGTAGAAGAAGTGCACTTGGTGGACTTGTTTCCGCAGACTTTTCATCTGGAATGCGTGATCCGCCTGGTTCGCTGAGCCGTGGCTCCACGGCAAAAAGCAAGCGAGAAAAAGGACGATGCTCTTCTTCTTGCGTCCTTGGTTTTATCTTGACTCGCGCCACTGGCGCAGAGAATATTGCCCGGAATTTATCCATCAATCCAGGAGGACAGCATGATCAGCAGGAGTTTCTTGCGCCGAGCTACCCTGGTCTCCCTTACCCTGGTTTGGCCTGTGGTCTCGCCAGGTCAAACTGCGGCTTCAGGCTCACCCCAGGCCCAATCCGCCGTTGATCCATTGGCGAGGATGGACGCCGCGAAACTCGAAGCTTCGCGCTCACCTCTGGCAAAACCTCACGTGGAACGTGCAATGCGCCAGCAGAGCGCACTGAAGCTTGATAGCGACCACACCTTCGGCGTGATCAACGCCGCCAAAGACGACCTGGGCAATACCCATGTGCGGATGCAACAATACTATCGCGGTCTCAAAGTGGTGAATGGCACGCTGGTTTCCCATGCCGACGGAAAAGGCAGCTACCTGGAATACACGGATTCTTTGAAACGCGAAATTCATCTATCCACCCAACCAAAACTGAACGAAGCCGGTGTTCTCGAGATTGTGGCCAAACTGAAGAACCACACCGGGCCTTATGCGCGTCCTGCCAAAGCAGAGCTTGTCATCTTCCCGCTGATGGAGCGCGTGAACAAACGCACTGGTGAAACGATCACGCCGGTAGAACGCAAGCCCAGCCCCAACGCCATTCCGGGCGAGTTGAAGGCGGTGGATACCGAGATGCGCGCGAAAGGCTACCGGCTGGCGTACGAGGTGCTCACCGTGGAAGCTGGCGAAGGCCACGATAAGGCGCGGAATGCCTGGTTGCACCACGTGGACGCCAACACCGGTGAAGTCCTGCGTTCCCTGCCGCTTTCCAGCAGCTCAAGCCATACCGGTACGGGCAACGGCAAGAACAGCGGCCAGGTGAATTTCGCGACCATCGATTACAACGGCGGCTTTCGCATGGAAGACGAGAAGCGCAAGTTCCATGTCCTGGACGACGACCACTCTGACGATGATCCTGAAAACAAAGACGCCAATAATAACTGGGGTGACGGCCAGGTCTTTGCCGGCGACGCCAAAGCCAGCGCGAAGAATCGGCAATCCGCCATGGTGGACGCCATGTTCGGCTCTACCGTCTACTGGGACCTGATGAGCAATGTGTTTCATCGCCAGGGGCCGGATGATCATTTCTATTCCGTCAACGTCTTTGTCCATGTCGGCACGGAATGGGATGACGACAGGTTCAGCTACCTCTCCGGAAATATCTCTATAGGAGACGGTGCGCCGGGCAAGGCTAATCGTCAGGCATTGGACTGCCTGGGGCACGAAAATGGCCACGGTTTACAGCACTTCACTGCGAGTTTGGACGGCTGCCACTACTTGTTCACCGCTTGTGACCCTAGCGGACTCTGCACCCCCATGGCCCCCCAGTGTGATTCTGGCGGACTGAATGAGTCCGACTCCGACATCTGGGGTGCAATGACCGCTCAGTATCTTCTAGGCGGAGGATTCGCCGCTAAGTCGAACATGATTCCTCCCGCGGCAAGCGATGCATCGGTGTGGCAGTCGCGGTGCAGTGGGCGCGATCTTGAAAAGCCCAGCGCGGCCGGGCACCCGCAGTCCGATTACTGGTATTTCGGCGTTGGAGGAATGGACGAGCATGACGCGGCCGCACCCAACAACCGGGCCTTCTATTTCCTCGCGGAGGGTGCTTCGCCGCTGATGAATGCCAAGAACTACAGCCCGCTGCTGCCGTGGGGGATGAAAGGAATCGGCGCGCATAAAGCCGCCAAGATCTGGTTTGACGCGCTGGTACACTTCTTCGCCAGTGACACCGATTATCCCTCGGCTTTCGCCGACTGTCTGTTTGCAGCCACGCTCCGGTTTGGGCCCGGTTCCGAAGAAGTCAAAGCAGTCCAGAATGCATACGCTGGAATCGGCGTGTCGTCGACCGCGTCGGACTATCCGGCGTCGCCGGCAATGAAGAAGGAAGGAGCGGAACGCCACAACACTTTTTCCACGGCGGAAGTGGTTGCCCGGCCTGCAACGAAGCCGGCCGGCGTTCCCGCCAGCGCGCCGGACAAGCGCAGTATCTTCGGCAGCGGCAATAAATCAGACTTTTTCCGCGTGTCCCTGAAACAGGGAGAATCCATCAACGTCCGGCTGATGCCGATCGGCCTGGTGAACGCTGACCTTTTTCTTTTCAGTGCCGGGGACTCCACCCATCCGATTCAAAGCTCGACAAACGGACCCGCCGAATTTGACTTGATAAATCTCGTCGCCCCCGGTCCCGGTACGCAGGACTTCATCATTGAGGTACGTCCGCTCAGCCCGGGGGCTTACATTCTGGACTTTGATTTCTTCTGAGGGCTTGTGCTGAACCTGCTGTGAGATCATGTTGCGGCTCGCCGAGCGAACGCAATGAGAAGCGAGACCGCAACTGATCTCACAGCCCGCGCGCCTCTGGCCATGGCTGCCGCAGCCTTTGCCGGCGGCATCTGGCTGGCGGATCATCTCGCGCGGCCGCCATCGGTGTGGGGATGGTCAGGCCTGCTGCTGGTCTTGTGCGCGGCTGCCGCTGTCATCGTAAAGAACCTGCGGCTGGCGCAACTTTCTTCCATCCTTGCTTTGCTGTGCGCCGGTGCGTTTGCGCGCATGTACACGCCGGCACCGCAAATCACTACGCCGCCCGAGGAGTTCCTGAGCGGCGAACAAGTGGAGATGGAAGGCCACGTGACCAGTGACGGCGCACTGCTGCCCGGAAACTCGCCGCGTGAACGCTTCGATCTGGAAACTGAAATCATCCGGTTTGGCGACCGGACATTCCCGCAGCCGGTAGGCGTGCGCGCTACGGTTTTCTCCCGCGACTGGAATGAAGATCAGGCCGAAGCCTTCGCGTCCTTTCCCCAGCTCAAGTATGGCGACCGGGTTCGTTTTACCGCACGCCTGCGGCTGCCGCGCAACTTTCGCAATCCCGGTGCCTTTGATTACGAAGGCTACCTGCGCGGCCTAGGCATCAGTGTGATTGCGTCGGTAGACGCGCAAAGGGTTGAGATGTTGCCGGGCAAGGCTGGAGCGCGTATGGGGTTCTGGCGCAGCCGTATCCGGAGTAGCATCCTCGCCCACATGAACGGTGCCAACCAAACACCGGGACTGTGGAGCCAGCAGGACGCAGCCCTGTTCGCGGCCATGATCTTGGGCGATGATTCCTTACTTCTCCGCGGCGTTCGCGAAGAATTTCAGCAGACCGGCGTGTATCACCTGCTGGTAGTTTCGGGCATGAACGTGGCCTTGCTGGCGCTGGCCGTGTTTTGGCTGGCACGGAGGCTGCACGCGCCAGAGTGGTTGGCCGCGCTTGCGACCATCATGCTTTCCGTGTTCTACGCCTACGTTGCCGGCATGGGCGTGCCCATCCAGCGGGCGGTGCTGATGCTGTCCGTGTTTCTGGTGGCGCGGCTTCTCTATCGCGAACGCGCCGCGCTGAACGCAACCGGCTTTGCCGTACTGGTCGTTCTGCCACTGGCGCCCGGCGCCTTGTATGAAGCCGGATTTCAATTGACGTTCCTGGCTTTGCTGGCCATCTCCGGCATCAGCCTGCCGGTGCTGGAGCGGACGTCGGCGCCCTACCGCCGCGCGTTCGAACACCTGGACTCCAGTACCTACGATCTGAACCTGGAGCCGCGCCTGGCGCAACTCCGGCTCGATCTGCGATTGGTGGCGGGAAGAATCAGCCGCTTCGTTGGAGTCAGAGCCGCGCGATGGATCGTGGTCAGTGCCGCCAGCGTTTGTCTTGCGCTTTACGAGCTGATCGTGGTGTCTTCGATCACGCAAGCGGTGCTGGTGCTGCCCATGCGCGCGTATTTTCATCGTGCCGCCATCATCGGCTTGCCGGCCAACGTTCTGGTGCTCCCGTTGGCGGGAGTGATGCTGAATTCCGGAGTTGCCGCCATCGCTCTCAGTTATGTTTTTCCGCCGCTGGCGCGTGCGACGGCATGGATCGCCGCGGCTGCCCTGCACTGGACGCTCGGATGCCTGGGGTGGCTGGCCCACCTGAAGATTTCGCAATGGCGCGTGCCGGATGCCAGCTGGAGCGTTTCTCTGGTGGCAGCGGCGGGAATCGTTCTGGCCTTCATCGCCGTGCGCCGCAGCCGCAAGGTTGCGTGGGCCGGCCTGGCTTCGTTATTTGCCTGTGCCGGCCTTGCGGCGTTCTATGTTCCGCCGCCGGCTGAGCTTCGCGGCAAGCTGGAAGTCACCGCCATTGACGTGGGCCAGGGCGATTCGCTGCTCATCATTTCTCCTGAGGGCCGCGCCATGCTGGTGGATGGCGGAGGCAGCATCGGTCCGGTGCGAGGCGAGTTCGATTTCGGCGAAGACGTGGTCTCGCCTTACTTGTGGTCGCGGGGGCTGGAGAGACTTGACGTTGTGGCGCTCACGCACGCCCACGGCGACCACATCGGCGGTCTCAAGCGCGCGATGGAGAATTTTCATCCGCGCGAGCTGTGGGTCGGCATCAACCCGGAGACACCGGCGATCCAAGAACTCTACACAGCGGCGGCAGCCGCGAGCGTTACCGTCCGCCACCATGCTGCCGGAGACGAGGTTGATTGGGGTGGGGCACGCGTCCGCGTGCTCGCGCCCCCGCAAGACTGGCGCACAAAGGCCCGTCCCATGAACGACGACTCGCTCGCCCTGTTGATTTCCTTCGGAGAGACCCGCGCGCTGCTGGCCGGTGACCTGGAAAAGAAAATGGAGCGGTTCATCGCTTCAGAGTCGCCCCACGCCGATCTGCTTAAAGTCGCGCACCACGGCAGCGCGACTTCGACCACGCCGGAACTGCTGGCTGCCATCGAGCCAAAGTTCGCGGTGATTTCAGTGGGTTACCGCAATTCGTTCGGGCATCCGCGCCCGGTGGTGCTGGAGCGACTGCAGGGTGCGCACGTACTGACCTATCGTACCGACCTGATGGGCGCGGTGACATTCTTGCTGGACGGAAAGAACGTGGAGGCGAAGGTGGTTTCTGGCGGGCGCTAGACCGTTTTGTTCGCCACGGACGCAGACGGTAATTGAGTTTTTCCGTGGAGTGGGTGGAGCAGGCCTTTTAGGCCTGCGGCAAGGAGCGGCAAGGATTGGCTTCAGCCCCTGCGGTACTTCCCGTTGTGTGAAAGAGAAAATTCCGGCCGAACCTCAGCGGCTGAAGCCGCCATCTTCTGAGCTTAACCGCAGGCCTGAAGGCCTGCTCCACCCTCTTGCAGTACAGGCCAACGGAAGCAACCGCTCCGGATCACCCGATCACGCGCGATCACCCGGGGTCCCGGACCGCCCGGTTTTGGCCGGCTGGGACGGTCACCCGATTCTTCAATAGCTCTTCGGCAATCCCAGCACAAAGTGGCCGATGATGTTGCGCTGGATCTCTGATGTTCCTGCTTCAATCGTGTTGCCGCGGGAGCGCAAGTAACCGTAGGCCCAAGATCCGTTGTCCACCGAGTAGGCGCTGATGCCTTCCAGCTGCCCATAAGGACCCAGTAATTCCTGGGCTACCTGCTGGAAGCGCTGGTTCAGTTCGCTCCAGAAGATTTTCTGAATCGATCCTTCGGGTCCGGGCACACCGGTCGAACTGATGCGGCTGAAAGCGCGCATTTGGTTAGCGCGCATGATTTCGATTTCGGCATAACACTGCGCCAGCTTCTGGCGGATGATGGGGTCTTCCGAGGCGGGACGCCCGTTGCGCTGGGTAGTGCGCGCCAGCTCGATCAGCCGGTCCATGTTGCGGCGATACATGACCTGCAGTCCGGCGCCGAAGGTGCCGCGCTCGTGCATGAGCGTCCCCATGGCCACACTCCAGCCCTGGTTGACTTTGCCAACAACGTTTTCGGCGGGTACACGCACGTCGTGGAAGAAGAGCTCATTAAATTCGGTTTCCCCGGTCATCTGGCGCAGCGGGCGCACCTCCACGCCTTTCGATTTCATGTCGAGCAGCAGCACGGTCAGACCTTTGTGCTTTTCGACGGAAGGATCAGTGCGGACCACCAGCTCGCACCAGTCGGCGGCCCAGCCGTAGCTGTTCCAAACTTTCTGTCCGTTGACGATGTAATGGTCTCCATCAAGATGCGCCTCGCAGCGAACATTGGCCAGATCAGAACCTGCGTCCGGCTCGGAGAACCCCTGGCACCAGATTTCTTCCGCGCTCAGCATCTTGGCCAGATAACGTTTCTTCTGAGCTTCGGTTCCGAAAGCGATGATGGTGGGTCCGATGATTCCCAGCGCGAGAACGTTAGCCAGCGGCGGAGCACCGGCCATTGCCATCTCCTGCCAGAAGATGACTTGTTGCATCAGGCTGGCGCCGCGGCCGCCGTATTCCTTGGGCCAGGAGACGCCGGCCCATCCGCCGTCGTAGAGCTTGCGCTGCCAGCGCTTCAGAAAGTCAAAGCGGGCTTCCATAGGCTCATCGCGATGTTCGTCCCAATCTTTAGGGGCATTGGCCGCGAGCCACGAGCGCAGCTCGTCGCGAAATACGAGTTCATCCTGGCTAAGATTCAGGTCCATGAAATCCTCGTGAACGACGGTCGGAGACTCGTTCCTGCACCAGTGTACATGGCGTGGTGAGCCTGCGGCACAAGAGAAACCTCCGTTTCACTTACGCGCTCGTTGCAAAGCCGGTTGGCGCAGGCCGACCCACGTACTCTGGCCTGCATCCAATCCAGTTGTGCAGGCCGTAGGACAACCCCTTCTCATGATTCTTAACCCGATCTACGGCGTGCCCGAGTGGTTCCTTGCGTTGATGTATCTCGGCGCCCTTTTGGCGGCAAGTGAGTTCGGGTTTCGTCACGGGTTCAAAGTCTGGCGAAGAGTCGAACAGGACACCAAGGTATGGATCATCACCATCGCCGCTTCAATCCTGGGCGTCCTTGGCCTGCTGCTGGCGTTCACCATCAATATGGCGGTTTCGCGCTATGACCATCGCCGTCTTCTGGTGCTGGACGAGGCCAACGCCCTTGGGACCGCATTCTGGCGCGTCCAGCTGGTTCCTCCACCGGAAGGCCCGGAGACGGCCAACCTTCTCCGCGAGTACACCGCGGCCCGTATCCAATTCAGCACGCCAAAGCGCATTCAATTCGGCTCAAGGGATGATGAACGTCTGGTAGAAGCGCGAGAGCGGTCGGGAGAGCT
>DATFXI010000084.1:0-25559 GCA_035316085.1 Candidatus Angelobacter sp. | reverse complement strand
CACCCCCGCTTTAGCTTGTGCTACCTGGGCTTGATAGTCATCGTCCTCGAGCTCCACCAGGAGATCCCCTTTGTGCACTTGCTGGTAATCGGAGACATTAACTCTGCTAACGATGCCGGCCACCTTCGTACTTAACGGCGTTAGGTCTCCCCGCACGTAGGCATCGTCAGTAACTTGCTTGACGTGCCCCCCTTCCCACCGGTTCCAGTTGTGCGTGATGGTGAACAGAACCACGATGGCCAACAGCAGCACCAGGATTGGAGTGACAAATTTCTTCCACCGGGGTCCACCCTTCGCAGCAACTTGCTGTTCGTCTGACGGGGCTTCAGCGGGCGGAACCGGAACCGGCTTGGGTTCTGGGGCCGCCTTTGCCGGCGATAGGGCAAGCATGAACATAAGAATCTCCCCCGAGCGATGCGTCCCGATTGCGATATCGAGCGAGTTCGAACCGGCATCTCTCACAATCTGGGACGGTCGCAATTCAAATGTCAGACGCGATTCAACCTGCGATAGCGGCGTGCTCCAGCCGCACTCCTAATTCCTGGCCTCCAGATATCAGGGAATCGCATTTGATGGGATGCAAGTAATTGGGACGAAGAGGCTTGGCTTCGAGAGTGCCGCGTACGGAGTGTCTCGACGACCCGACGCAATCGAAGCGCGAAATGACGAGGGGCCGCAAAACCTGCTTCTCCTGCCACGAGGGAGCCAAAGCTCGCGACTTTGCCTTCACGTTTTACGCACCTTAGGCAAGCGCCGCCGAGCGTGCATGAGTTCGTAGCAAAGAGAGCGCCGATCTTCACTGCAACGGCAAGAGAGGCGATCTGGTGAACGCATAGGAGGAAGGAACATGGCACATTTTTTGAGGTCTGTGTTCAAGCGGAGCGAGCCAGGGGCAGGATGAGCTGAGCCAGGGCTTCAGCTGTACTGACCAGCCTCACACCGCGGGCCTGAAGTTCAGCCACGATATGCTGGCCAACTGTTGGATCGAGCGCCTGGATCGCGTCAGTGACCAGTGCGACGCGGCGTCCACGGTGCAGCAAACCCTCAACGGCACAGCGCACACAGTGCTCGGTGACCACACCGAACACGATGAATTCAACATCGGCATCAAATGGAGGCGACCCCGTAGGCGCCATTCGGCCCAAAAGAAGATCCGTGTTTGGATTGTCGAACACATCGAGCGAGTTCTTTTCCAGCACGACCTGCTGGTAAGCACTGAGACTGTCCGGAAGAGCGAATTCTTTCTGGTTGGGAACAACCAGTCGAATGGCCGCGCACGCTTCCGGTATTAGGCTTGCGCCGGGAGTGCCCTTCAGACAGTGGGGAGGCCATTGGCGGAGTTCCTGGTCATCGAGCGCATGCGCGTCAGCCGAGGAAACAAGAAAAACCCGACCCTCGCGCGCGGCCTCAACAAGACGGTTGATGTTGGAGATGATCTTTTCCGCATCATGGACATGTAACTTGCCTTCCGGCTGCATGAAATCAGCTTGTACATCCACCTCCCAAAAAACTGTGTTTGGCGAAAGTAAGGTGACTGTGCGGCCTGTTGGATTGACCGGCGCCGCCTCAACGAAGATGTGCCTGATCTGATCGCAGAGTCTTTCGAGACGCTCGCTGTAGCGGACAGGAAATGGCGTGGCTGAGCCCAGCGTCAAAAAGCGCGGTGGCAGACGCTTGCGGCCGGCGAGAAAAGCTGCGCGCGCGTTCCTAGCCGTGACGGCAGGATTGCGGGAGGCAACTTCCAGCCGCCGCCCGTCCTGCATGACTTGAACCAAAAGGGGCTCGGCGTCGGGGAACACTTCGTCTTCCAAAGCAATGACGTCGGCGGAAAACATCCTCTCTTCAGTGCTGAACCGGAAAACCTGCTTGCGGCCTGGATAGGTCTTCTTTTCGGCGCTGAACTTGGCCGTATCGCGAATGTGGTTTTCGAACTGAACCTCCACCAATTTGTAGATGACACCAACGGATGGCGAGTCGGCAGAGGTGGAGAGCGCCGTGCCTACGCCGAAGGAGTCGGCGCGCCCACCGCCCGCGAGCAGGGCCTCAATGCGCTCCTCCGTGAGGTCACCCGAGACAAAAATCTCTACATCCCTCCATCCGATGCCGTCAAGCCGGTGGCGTGCCCAAACGCTGTCCTTGAGAACGTCACCGCTGTCCAAGCGAATGCCTCGCGGCTTACGGCCCGCGGCAATGATTTTTTCGATCGCCGCCCGCACGTCATAGGTATCCACGAGGAGAGTCGCCTGTTCGGGAAAAACATCCAGGAAATTGTTGAAGGCCTCCGATTCGTCGCCATGCGCCATGATCCAGGAGTGCGCCTGGGTGCCATAGATAGGAATGCCGAAGCGGTAACCGGCATACGCATTTGACGTTCCTTCGCACCCTCCAATGAATGCCGCACGGGCGGCGAGAAGACCCGCCTCGATCCCGTGGGCCCGACGCGAACCGAATTCGATAACCGGGCGGCCGGCAGCGGCGCTCGTGACCCGCGCCGCTTTGCTCGCGATCAGTGTCTGCAAATGTACGGCGGAGAGGAGACTGGTTTCCATCAGTTGGGCTCCTGCAATGGGAGCGGTGACACGTAGAATCGGCTCACCGGGAAAAAAGATGGTTCCTTCGGACAGCGCCCAGACATCGCCGCTGAAACGGAAGCCCTTGAGATAGTCGAAGAATTCCCTGCGCACGTGGGCAAAGAGTGGCAGTGCCTGGAGATACGCGATCTCTTGCTCGGCGAAACGGACGTTTTCCAGGAAGTCAAGCGCCTGTTCGAGTCCCGCCGCAACAAGGTAGTTACGATGGGGCGGAAGATGGCGGACAAACAGTTCTAAGGTGGCACGCGCGGCAAAATTGGTCTGCACGTACGCTGCCCCCATCGCCAGTTCATAGAGGTCGGTCAGGAGACCAGAGTAGGATGGAAGAGCCGCGTTAGGCCGAGAAGACATTGGCTTGTTTTGGCTGCGCGAATGCCACCGCTGGCTTCTGCTTGTGCAGCCTCCTCGTCTAATCCAAATATTACGCCTGGACTCGACCGACATCAGTGAGCCTTGTCACGTCCTTTATATGTGGCGCTCTGGCCGTGCTACCGGACCGAATCGGCCGCAGGAACTCCTCTTGAGAAATCTGGGGAGACACTTGGCGAGCCTTGGCAATAATAATAGAGGCGCGCTCGGTATCAGACCCAGCTTCCACATACCGCCTGCGGAGTTTTTCCAGCTTCTGTCGCCGCGCCCTGCGTTTTTGAATGGTCCATCTCTTCGTAAATGCGCCCATAGGCTGCCTCGAGTCCCTTTCCGTACATCTTCGCATTGTAACGAGGGACGCTGCTTCATGGATGGTCTTCGCGCGATGCGAAGCGCGAAGACCACCCACCGACGCTTGGCCGCATCCATCTCGCTTGTAACTGTAGGTATGAGCCGGGACAGTCTCATTGGATGTACGCACATCCAAGAAAACTTGAACGTTCCGGTGAGCCCGAATCGTCAGCCTGCTCGCCAGGATGACCCTCGCAGTCATTTAGCGTTCAGCGGAAGATGTTCACGAGAATCCATTCGATAGCTATTTCGGAATCCTGGTTGTGGGTTGGTTGCGCTGGTTGCTGGGTGGGCTAAGAAGTGAGAATCGCCCGCCGACCGGTTCAATCTAGGCGGGTGTGAGCCTGGTCGTTGCCATCGGCACTTTCCGCCGGATAAGGGCAGTGACTGCGGGCAAGGCTTTTTTGCCCGGCTTCAAACCGTCTCGAGATTCTGACACCAGAAGGAAGGATGACGAATATGAAAGCAACCCAACTGCTGCATAACCTGGGACAAAGCCTCTGGCTCGACAACATCACTCGCGACTTGCTTGACAGCGGAACTTTGCAGCGGTACATCGACGAGCTGTCGGTGACCGGCCTCACCTCGAATCCGACCATCTTCGATCACGCCATCAAGGGCAGCCGAGCGTACGACGCTGGTATCCGTGATGGGTTGGCGACAGGCAAAACCGGCGAGGAACTGTTCTTTGACCTGGCTCTGAGCGACATCACCTGCGCCACTGACCTGTTCCGCCCAATCCACAACCGGACCGACACCGTTGACGGTTCAGGATGAGGGCGCCAAGTCTTTCTTTAAGTCCTGGAACGACCTGATGGCGGCGGTCGAGTCGAGGAGCGACGTCTTGAAGGAGGCGGCTTAGAGCGCACGAAGGAAAGAAGAACAAGTTATGAACGTACTTGCAATTGACGTCGGCGGAACTCACGTGAAGATTCTCGCCACGGGACAGAAAGAACCACGGCAGTTTGAGTCTGGCCCCACTATGACTCCCCAGCACATGGTGGCCAGCGTGAAGAAGCTCGCGGGAGACTGGAAGTATGACGTGGTGTCCATCGGGTATCCCGGACCGGTGCTTGACGGCCGGGTGATCGCAGAGCCCCGAAACTTGGCCAGGGGGTGGGTAGGTTTCGACTTCAAAGCCGCCTTCAAGCGTCCGGTGAGGATAATCAACGACGCGGCGATGCAGGCATTGGGAAGTTACAGGGAAGGAACGATGTTCTTTGCGGGCTTGGGAACAGGGCTTGGCACGGCTCTGGTTCTGGGAGGCGTGGTGGTTCCCATGGAGCTGGGAAGCCTTCCCTATAGGAATCGGACCTACGACGATTATCTTGGTCGGCGCGGGTTAGAGCGCCTCGGCAAGAAGAAGTGGCGCGAACACGTCGAAGACATCATAGGCCGCCTGATCGCCGTCTTTCATCTCCATGACGTCGTTCTGGGAGGAGGTAATGTCAAGGAATTGAAAATGCTGCCCGCGGGTTGTCGCGCCGGGGACAATGCCAACGCCTTCCTCGGAGGCTTTCGATTGTGGGAGAGCAAGGGCGCGCCAGCGGCCCAGCGACAAACGGGGCTGATTGTCGTTCCGAAGAAGTTAGGCCGCGGCCGAAACCGGAGAGCTCGACTCACTCAAAAGAAGGCAAAGAAGGAGGCTGCATGAGATCTTCGATTCAACCTCTCACGCAACGAGCGGGGTGGGAAGGACCTCGCCGCCCACCACAAGCGAAGGCGGTAAGTCTTGGAAAGGATGGAGATGATTTGGTTCTGCGGGGACCGCGACGCGACCCTCAAGTATGAACCTGATCGTCCGCTTGGACTACAGCCAAGCAGCGCTTACTCGATGTCGCTCGCCGGCACCGTGATCTCTTCGAGTGAAAACATTGGCGTTCTCGCGGTTACGACACGTTTTCGAGACAATGATCAGCCGCGGCCTTCAGGGCTGTTGTCCGAACCCTTGCTTGAAGGCGTCAGCGGGCGACTGATACGAAGCTTTTTCATTCTGTAGACCAATGATGTCCGCTTCATCGCAAGCCGCGCCGCTGCACCCGTCGTACCGCCGATTACCCAATTACTTGCTTCAAGCGCGTAAAGAATGTGATCCCGTTCTACCTGCGCAAGACCGTTTATTGGCAAGTTGGATTCTCTGCGAGAGTTGAATGGTTCGAGTTCGGAAGTTGGGGCACGCAGCATCGTATTTTTTATCAAAAATGAAGGGGCACCGATTCTCACTCCCATTCACTAGCTTCGGACGCGAGCATTGAATTTCTCCGCTGAAACCATTTTGCATAAAGCAATATTCCTTACGTGGAGGCAAGTATGAATTCAAAAGCCGCGCAACTCACCGAGAATGGGACAGAAATTGTCCGTCTGTTCGCACGGTTTGCGCTAGGAGCTTCCTTTCTATCTGCTGTGGCTGATCGTTTTGGCTTGTGGGGGCCATATGGAGCAAAGAACGTATCCTGGGGAAATTTCGCTCGTTTCGTGGAGTACACGGGCGCGGTGACGTCTCTCTTCCCCAGTTCATGGACAGTGTCGTTTGCGTGGGCAGCTACCGTCGCGGAGACACTCTTTGGGATATTGCTTATCGCAGGCTTCAAAATACGAATAGCCTCCGTCCTCTCCGGTCTTCTCCTTTTGTCATTTGCTATAGGCATGGTCACAGGTCTCGGCATCAAGACGCCATTCGACTATTCGGTCTTCTCGGCGGCCGCCGCAGCATTCTTATTGGCGTTCTGGGAGCCTGACCGATTCACGTTGGACAAGCTTCTGAATCGATTACAAAACTGAGCGGGAGATCCGATCACGAACAACACTAACTTCGATAGGGTGAACGCTCCGCGTAATAGACACAGCGAATTCAAGGAGCGAGAGCTCGATCTCAAGGAGAGCCGTTTGCTCTCCATGATGTGACCAGATGCGATCGCGAAGATGGTTCAGGAGGTTGGAATGGTGGAGCTAGTCGGGATCGAACTTGAGGCGCTTAGTGGGCGTGAGCGGAGCGGGAGCCCGCTGCCGAAACCCTGAGCGAGCGCAGCGCGTCGAAGAACGTTCCTTACTGCCATCCAACCTGCCCTTTGACCTTGCTTAGCAGAGTTTTTGGATCATAGGGGACCCCGTTGGTGAAGACCATTTCGACATTTTCTATATCCTCGATCCGCTCAGCGGGATTGCCGCGCACGACAAGGAGATCCGCTTCCTTGCCGATCTGGAGGCTTCCCGTACGGTCCTGAATCCCGAGGAAAGTCGCACCATTCAGCGTAGCAATCCGAATTGCGTCGATCGGCGAAAATCCGAATTTGACCAGGTTTTCTATCGCCTCGTGATCGGCCAGCCCAGGAATACTGCCTGTAGATCCTGCATCGGACCCAAGCACCAGCCTGCCGCCTGCTCTTACAAAGCCTGTAATCAGATGTGCATAGGGCGTGTCACGCGGGTTTTCTTTGCCCGATGACGGACGTGCCGGTCGAGGGCTCGCGAGACTATTCGATAGACGCTCCCGTGCCGAGGGGTCATAGAGTTCACGCGCAGAGTCAGGCATTGGTCGGCTACCGTTCGTAGGGGTAGCCGTCAGCACAACATTCCTGTCCACAAGTGTGCGCAACAAGGCTTGAGTCCGCGGACCGTTCAGATCGGCTTCGAGATCATCGGGTGTGCGGAAGCAACCATGTTCGATATTGTCGATGCCCATTTCTGCAGCCTCGCGACAGCTCACCGATCGCAAGTGGGCCGTTACAGGCAGCTTGAGACGATGGGCCTCATCGATGAGCGCCGCCAGGACGTCCTTCGGGACCCACTGATACGCCTTGAATGATGTGAAGCCTTCCGAGGCCCAATACCGCACGGCTCTACGCGCCTCTTCGCCGCTTTCGAGAATCATCGCGCCCACGAAAGGATCGCCGGCGCCTGAAAAGTACGGACTGGTGAGGTGGATCTCCGGACCAGGAAGTTGCCCCGTGTCAATAAGTCGCTTCAGATTCAGGTCCATGTAGGGAAAGTCTGTACCTGCAGTTCGCATCGTGGTAACGCCGTGCGCGAGATAGAGTCGCGGGAAACTGAAATGTTGGGGATGGCTGATACCGACGCCGCCCACCACGTCATATACCCAGAAGAGGTGCTCGTGAAGCATGACCAGGCCGGGAAGTACCGTGCGTCCGCTGAGATCAAGGGTGCGAGCATTCTCCGGAACTTTAATCTGATCGCTGCGACCGAGCGCGAGAATCTTGCCGGCCTCAATCAGTAGCGTCTGATCTTCTCTTGCGGGCGCTCCAGTGCCGTCGATCGCGCGAATGTGCGTAAGGGCGACAACCCGAGCATCGCGAATATTCGGGATCGCCTCATCGTTGGCGCCGTGGGCCGGAGCCCCGGGAGCTTGGCAAAGTACCATCATGGGAAACAAGAAGGTTGCTACCAGTGCGCAAATTACTCGCGAAACTGTCGCTAATTTCATTGAAAACCACCTGTCTTGATTGTCGGGCGAAAATATGGTGGAGCTAGTCGGGATCGAACCGACGACCTCATCGTTGCGAACGATGCGCTCTCCCAGCTGAGCTATAGCCCCACGAAGAAGGAAAATGTGCTGCAACGATTTTAACAGCCCCTGACGCTACGGCAAAACCGCTTTGCTTCGGAGTATGGCGAACAACCTCCTAGTGAGCGCCGGCGATCTCCAGTGTTGCCGCGTAGAGAAACTCCACAAACTTGCCGAAACCAGCGATCTGCAAGCGCTCGTCATTACCGTGAACGCGCCGCAGGTCCTCCGCGCTAAGCACGGTACCAATGTCGTAAGCCTTCACGCCTTTGGCACGGAGCTGGGCAGAATCCGTGGCACCGACTTGCATAATGGGAATGGTGGGCACGCCGGGAAAAACCTTTTGCTGGGCGTGTTCCAAAGCGTGGAAGCCATCGGTATCCAAACCGGAAGGCGGCGTGGCTGGGCGCTGGTGCACGTTCTCCGCATCCACAAAGTGGATGGCGGGATCCTGGATGAGCTTGGTCAACTCGGCTTTCAGTGCGTCCATGTTTTCATCAGGCAGGGCGCGGACGTCAAAACGCGCCTCAGCGTCGGCGGGGATCACATTGGAGCGGAAGCCGCCCTTGATGATGGTGGGCACCAGCGAAGTGCGCAGCATGGAGTAATATCCCGGCTCAGTCTCATGCAACTTCTGCTGCGCTGCGGGATCTTCCAGGTGAGCATACAACTGGGCTTTTTCCGGAGGGCTGATCTTGGCCATCTGTTCAAAGAAGCGCCGCGTGGTTTCGTTCAGACGCATTGGGGCCTGCCAGCGCGCAACTTTATCCACAGCGGCGGCAAGGTGGGCGATGGCGTTGTCCACACGCGGGGCTGAGCCGTGACCGCTAGAGCCTTTGGCCACCAGCGAGAATCCGCGCGGCACCTTCTGCGTCGTGGAGATCCCCACATACTCCACTTTGCCGTTCTGCTCCGGGATGTGGCCACCTTCGTTGAGCGCATATTCGGCAGCGATTTCGTCCCAGTGTTTTTCGATCATGAAATCGATGCCGAACTGGGTGGTGCCTTCCTCGCCGGCCTCGGCCAGAAGAATTACGTCACGGTCCAGCGGAACCTTGAGCCGGTGCAGAAGCAGGAAAACTTCCAAGTTGGCGGCGTCCATGGATTTGTCATCGATCGAGCCACGGCCATAGAGGTAGCCATCTTTGATGACAGCGGCGAAAGGATCCACGGTCCACTTGTCGCGCTCCACGCCGACGACGTCCAGGTGCCCCATCAGCAGCAACGGCCGTTTCCTTCCGCTGCCTTTCAGCCGCGCTACCACGTTGCCGCGTCCTGGAGCCGATTCATAAATCTGCGCGGAGATGCCCTCCGCCGCCAGCACGCTTTTGATGTATTCGGCGGCGCGCGCCTCGTTGCCTGGCGGATTGCTGGTATCAAGCTTCACCAGATCGGCGAGGAACTTGACGGCTTCCTCACGGGCTTGGTTGAAATCGGGCGACGGCTGTTGCGCCGCGCATAGAAGAGGAAGGATCAAAACAACGACAAGAATTCGGGTCACTGATTGGAGCATGGCTAAACAAGGTTAATTGGCTACGGCGCTGCTGGCAACACAGGTTGTCACTTGGCAAGTCCTTTGCTTGCCTGGCGATCCGCCAACGGTCTGCAGCGATCACTCCGTACTCAAGAAGTTACGGAAGTAACCTGGATAGGGGGTCAGTCAAGACTTACTCTCGTATACAACTTTGCCCAGTTTGTACCTAGCTTCAGCGGAGAGGGGATTCCAGTGACCATTCTAGAACCAACGTACGATTTTCGTTTGGTGGCATTGTCAGTTGTGATTGCCATCATTGCTTCTTATGCTGCACTCGACCTGGCGGGACTGGTTAACGCGACGCGAAATAAGACCCGAACCGCATGGTTGTTTGGTGGTGCGATCGCGATGGGAACCGGCATATGGGCCATGCATTACACGGGAATGCTCGCGTATCACCTGGACGTACCCATTTACTACCACGTTCCCACAGTCATACTCTCCCTGGTAGCGGCGATTGGCGCCTCCTTTGTGGCGCTCTTTACCGTAAGCCGCAAGAATTTCAACGTGCTCCATTTGGTGTTTGGAAGTCTGCTCATGGGCTCGGGTATTTGCGCCATGCACTACACGGGAATGGCGGCCATGCGTTTGCCTGCCATGCATCAATGGGACGGCGTATTTGTGACCGCGTCGGTTGCAATTGCGGTTGTCGTTTCTGCAGTAGCTCTTATCGTGACCTTCTTATTTCGTGAGGACAAGCCCTCGGTAACCTGGAAAATCGTTTGCGCAGTCATGATGGGCCTTGCGATTCCCGCAATGCACTACACGGCGATGATTGCAGTGACTTACATGCGCACAAACGACGCGCCGGACCTGACCAATGCGATCAACATTTCCGCACTGGCCAGCACTGCCATCATCATTATTACCTTCGTCCTGCTGGTGTCTGTTGTTCTGGCGCGCCGCTGGGCGATGGTTCCCGCGAGGAGCGCGGCCGTTAGCCGGGCCTGAGCTTGCCTGCATAGTGATGCAGGACGTTCCCTACTTCTTCCAAGCCGGCGTCGCCTGCGGAAAGGCCCCCTTGCGCCATATCGGACGTGCCGCCACCGCGGCCACCGAGTTTCGCCATGGCGTCCTTCATCAGTTGTCCCATATTGAAGTTCTGACCAGGACTTTGCGCAAATACCAGCGTGGGCTGGCCGGCTCCAGAAGCCAGAAGCGCAACGACGTCGCCGGCGCGGGCGGTCAGTTTCTGCGCCAGCAGTTTAATAAAAACAGCGTCGCGCTCAGGAAAGCAATGAACCACTACGCGCGGTGATCCCGTGGCCGTGGCGCGAAGAAGCTCCGCCGTAAGCTCAGCGAGTTCTTCCAGCAGCCTGTGTTGCGTCTTGGCTACGCTGCGAACCTCTTCCTGGGACTTGCGCACTTGTTGGGGTAAATCATGGATGTGCGCTGAGTAGATCGCCGCGGCTTCGGTCAGTGTTCCATAATCCTTCCGCGCCACTCCCACGGCGCGCAGCCCGCAGACAAATTCCACCCGCACACCCTGCTTAACTTTTTCCGTCTTCCGCAGCAGGATGGCGCCGATCTGCCCGGTGGAGCGGACGTGGGTGCCGCCGCAGGCGGTCAGGTCGAACTCGCGGATATCAATCAGACGCAGGTCGCCTGCCTGCTTCGGAGGCAGTTTGCGCAAGCCCAGTTGCCGGGCTTCTTCAAGAGCGACGAAACGCACAGTCACCGGGCGGTCTTCGAGAACGACTTCATTGGCCAGACGCTCGGCCTGCTGCACCTGCGCGGGAGTGAGCGCAGCAGTCTCAAGATCAATGGTGCAGCTCTCCGCCCCCATGTGAAAGCTGACGGTGGGCATGTTGAACAAGCGTATAAACGCAGCCGAGAGCACATGCTGTCCGGAATGTTGCTGCATGTGGTCGCGACGCCGGGCCGCGTCCACGCTGCCGTGAACCGTTGTTCCCGCGGCAATCGGTTGCGCGGTGAAATGGAAGATGCGGCCATCTTCTTCGTCTGCAACTTCCACAACGGCCACTTCCCTGTTGTCCTGTAGAAGAAGTTTTCCCGTATCGTGCACCTGACCGCCGCTGGTGGGATAGAACGCCGTCCGGTCGAGCACCACGGCATGCTTGCCCTCGCGTTCCAGCGACTCGATTGCGCGAGCGTCGAAGTCGCAGAGGAAGGAGTCGTGGTAGTAGAGACGTTGGGTCATGAGAACAAGCAGTCAGCACTTAGCAATTAGCAACTAGCCAGCAAAAGCCAGATGGAAGCTGTCAAGCCAACCCATTCATTTTGGTGCCACCTTTAGGTGAGCCAATTGCTAGCTGCCAATTGCTATTTGCTCAAACCGGTTGAATGATCCCCCCGACATTCCTCGTCGCCGGAGCGGCAGCGTGCGTCGGCTGCGGCGCGCTGATCTTCAACGCTTCGGCCACTGCTTCCAGATACTTCAGTCCTGATCCCGTGTTGAAGAGCACGACTCTGTCGGTGGATTTCAGGAACCCCTGCTTGAGCAGGATTTTGTAAGCCGCCAGCGAGGCAGCGCCTTCGGGCGCGGCGAACACTCCTTCCTTGCTGGCCCATTCGGCAACAGCGACAAAGATCTCTTCATCGGAAACGGCAACCGCGGTGCCCCCGCTCTGCTTAAGAATGTCGAGGATAATGTAATCGGCGTAAGGCTTGGGCACGCGCAGTCCGGCGGCAAGCGTTTGCGCGTCCGGCCACACTTCAGCCACGTTCTTGTGCTCATTCCAAGCTTTCACCACCGGCGCGCAGCCGGCGGCCTGCACGGAGATCATCTTGGGACGTTTTTTCCCAATCCAGCCCAATTGCTGCATCTCGTCGAAAGCCTTCCACATGCCGATCAGTCCCACGCCGCCGCCGGTGGGATAAAAGATTGCATCCGGCAATTCCCAGTTGAGCTGTTCAGCCACTTCATAGCCCATGGTTTTCTTGCCTTCGACGCGAAACGGTTCCTTCAGCGTGGAAATTTCGAACCAGCCCTCGGACTGCTTGCGTTCGTTCACGATCCTGGCGCAGTCGGAGATAAGACCGTCCACCAGCGTGACGTGCGCGCCGTAGACCTTGCACTCAACCAGGTTGGAGAGGGGCACGTCCTGAGGCATGAAGATGTGAGCTTCGATCCCCGCAGCAGCGCAGTAGGCAGCGAGTGCGCTGGCAGCATTGCCGGCAGACGGCACTGCCAGTTTTTTCAGCCCGTATTGCCTGGCCATGGTCACAGCGGCGCAGAGACCGCGCGCTTTGAACGATCCCGTGGGATTCAGGCCTTCATCCTTAATATAGATGTTGGGATTCTCGCGGCTGGACAGCAAGGGCGTGAAGCCTTCACCGAGCGTGACCGGCGTGTCGCCAGGCAGGACTTCACGGTACCGCCACATGGTGGCGGGTCGTCCGCGAAGAGAGTCGGGCGTGAACTTGCCTTTCAGCGGCGCAAGATCATAGCGTACGTAGAGCGAGCCGCCGTCTTTGGGGCAGAGGGTATGCGGTTGCGCTCCGCTCAAGCGCTCGCCGCACTTGGAACATTCCAGGTATGCGATAGGGGCCATACTAAAGAGTTTAGCAAAGGCCCCCTTCGCGAAGGCACAGAGGTTACGTTCCGTAAGTGGTACAGTTTGCTTGCAAGGTTCATCGCTGCGCGATGAACGTCTGCTATTCGCTCCGCTCACCCAGGACTGAAGTCCTGGGCTTGGGGCCCGCCCGCCGCGGCGGGCAAGCGAATCGCTAGACGCTGACACTGCTAGTGCGTCAGTTTTTCAAACTGACCGTCTGCCTAAAGGCCCGCGATTCGCAAGCGAATCGCTAGACGCTGATCTGCTAGTGGGTCAGTTTTTCAAACTGACCCACTACTTCGAGGTCTCCTGCAGCGACTTGGCGTCCGACATGTTCCGAGGAGACGCCTTCTGCAACGCAGACACCAGCAACTGGCCGGACGCCGGCGTGCTTACCTTGTGTTGAAGCACAATCTCCTTGGCAGTGATATCGCGGCCATAGAGATGATTGTTGGCGCTGCCATCGGGACGCAACGTTGAGCCTTCCAGCGAGACACCGGCAAACAAGCCGCGGGCCCGCGAGTACGTCAGGATTTCAGCGTGCATGCTGATGTCCGTTGCCGCTTCCGCGTCGCGGCCCTTAGGACCAGCCGCAGCCGAGGCGTCTCCGCCCAGCTTCACTTTGCTTCCCAGGAGATGCTGCACACCCTTGGGATTGGTAACCAGCAGCACAAAATCCGTCGCCTGCCCGCCCAGCTGGAAGCCAAAACTGACTCCCTCCAGGGCATACATGACAGGAGGTCCCCAGGGTCCGGTGAAATTCGGGCCGGTGCGGCACGACATGGCTCCGCGGCCGATGCTCCCGCCCACTCCGAGAGCGCCCTTCTTGACTGAGGGCAGTACGATGACGCACTCGGACCGATCCAGGACCGGCTTGGGCAAATTGTCCGGGATATTCAGAATTTCCATCAAGACTTCGCCGGAATGTTTCAGCCGCTTCTGCTCCTTTTCCTGCGCTTGTGAACAGATTGACAGCAGCGCTGCCACAGCGACGAAAACAACAATTTTTTTCATAACACTCCCCCTTCGCGGTCGATGATCTGCAACCGTTTCGACGATCCAGAGCTGAAGAAACGATATTACGGGTTTACACGAGATAGCCGGAAGAGTGCAATAGTTTTCTAGTACTAAGCGAGCCAAGAAAACCACCGACAGGCTAGTGCAACCTAGGCTCATTTGCGGTATGATTCGCCTTCGCCTTCCTTAATTCCTGTGAGGCAAGCCTATGAAAACATTTGTAAAGTTGGCGTCGATCCTCGTTTTGACTCTAGCCATTTCCGGCAGTTCCCTGCTGGCGCAGAAGAAGTCGGCAAGCGCCGCGAGCGACAAGTCAGCCGCAAAGGCTGACGACAGCAAGCCGGAGAAAGCAGCGGAAAAACCCGCTGAGAAATCCGATAGACCGAAAGATCCGCTGGAGAACTTGCGCTTCCGCAACCTGGGACCCGCGGTGGGCGGAGGGCGCGTGACGGCTGTGGCCAGCATCCCGGGCAAACCTAATGTTTATTACGTGGGGGCGGCCGCCGGCGGCGTGTTCGCTACGCAAGACGGCGGACTTTCCTGGAAGCCGATTTTCGAGAAGGAGTCCACGGCGTCCATCGGCGCCATCGCGCTGGCGCCTTCCAACCCCAACCTCGTCTGGGTGGGGACCGGCGAAAAGAACCCGCGTAATGACGTGGTAACCGGCAAGGGCGTTTTCTTTTCGCCCGACGCCGGCGCCACCTGGAAATTCATGGGGCTGCGCGACGCCGGGCAGATTTCCAATATCGAAATTGACCCGCGCGATCCCAACATCGTTTTTGTCGCGGTGCTCGGTCATGTTTGGGGACCGAACGTGGACCGCGGTGTCTTCCGTACCACCGACGGTGGCAAGAACTGGCAGAAAGTTCTTTTTGTTGACGACGAAACCGGCGCCAGCTCGCTGGTGATGGATCCCGGCAATCCGATGGTGCTTTTCGCCGGCATGTGGCGCATGCGCCGTTATCCGTGGATGCTCGACAGCGGCGGCACCAGCGGCGGTATTTTTCGCTCTGTGGACGGCGGTTCCACCTGGACCAAGCTGACGGAAGGCCTGCCGGATGCCGCTACCGGCCGCATCGGCCTGGGCGCCGCGCCCAGCAATCCGCGCCATATCTATGCTCTGGTGGAAAACAAAAAAGGCGTGCTCTATGACTCCACCGACCTCGGCGACCACTGGCGGATGGTGAGCAACAGCCACCAATTGGCGGCGCGCGGCTTCTATTTCAGCGAACTGCTGGTCTCGCCCAAGGACGAAAACAAGATTTATTTCCTTTCGTACAACATCATGCTGTCAGAAGACGGCGGGAAGACGGCGCGGGCGACGTCGCAGCGGGTGCACGTGGACCATCACGCCATGTGGATCGATCCCATGGACCCCAACCGCATCATTAACGGTAACGACGGCGGCGCCTATATCAGCGCCGATGCCGGCCGCACCTGGCGCTATCTCGATAACCTGCCCATCGAACAGTTTTACTCTGTGGCGGCCGATGACGAAACTCCTTACCTGCTCTGCGGCGGCTTGCAGGACAACAACGGCTGGTGCGGTCCTTCCAGCACGCTGAGCCGTGGCGGTATCTCCGGCGCTGACTGGTTCACTGTGACCGGCGGTGACGGCGAATACGCTGTCCCGGCCGGACACGGCAGCCACGTGGTCTATGTGGATTCGCAGAACGGATCTATCCAGAGGGTCAACATCGAGAACGGCATGTCGAGTTCCCTGCGCCCCTACTTGTATGGCGTGCAGTCGATGAAGCCGGCTGATCTCAAGTACCGCTTCAACTGGACATCACCCATTGCGGTCTCTGCTAACGATCCTAACGACGTTTACCTCGGCGGCAACGTGGTGTTCCATTCCACCGACGGCGGCGCGCACTTCACGCCCATCAGCCCCGACCTTACCCGCAACGACAAGACCAAGCAGCTCTCGAGTGGCGGTCCGATCTGGCTGGACCTGAGCGGCGCGGAAACCGTCGGCGCAATCCTCTCCATGTCGCTGTCGCCGGTGGACTCCAAGACCATCTGGGTGGGCACTGACGATGGCGTGGTGCAAGTGACGCGCGACGGCGGCAAGAACTGGACGAACGTGACCGCGGCCATGACCGGCCTGCCGCAGTGGGGACGCATCCAGCAGATTGAAGCCTCGCCCTCCGACGCCGATAGCGCCTATGTTGCCGTGGACTTCCACGAAGTCGACAACAACAAACCCTACGTCTTCAAAACTCACGACGGCGGCAAGACCTGGACTTCAATCGCGCAAGGCCTGCCCGGTGACGATCCGGCGCGCGTGGTGCGCGAGAGCCCGAACCACAAGGGCTTCCTGGTCCTGGGCACAGACACCAGCTTGTTCCATTCGAACGACGACGGCGCCCACTGGACGCCCCTCAAGAGCAACTTCCCCACCGCTCCGGTCTACGACCTCAAATTCATCAAGAAGACCCACGACCTGGTGGTGGCCACGCACGGACGCGGCTTGTTCGTGATGGACGACATTACCCCGCTCGAAGAAACCGGCGTTGAGCTGGCCAAAAGCGAGTTCCGTGTCTACCCGGTGCAGCCGGCCGTGAACTGGCACTTCTGGAACCGCCGCAGCGGTTTCACGCAAAGCGGTTTCGTCACTCCGAACCCGCTCACCGGCGCGGTCATTACTTATAGTCTGCCCGCAGAGATCAAGCCCAATCCTGAGCGCGGCGGAGGCGCCGCTGGCGCCGAACGGCAAGGTGGTGGCCCTGGTCGCGGCAGGCAGCAATCGGGCGTGAAGATCACCATTTCGGATTCATCGGGACAGGTGATCCGCAACATGAACGGCCCGGGCAAGTACGGAGTGAACCGCGTCGCCTGGAACCTTCGGTATGACGGCCCCAAGCGGCTGACCTTCCTGCAGCCGCAGGAACGCGATGAAGAATCGGACTTCTTCTTCGATCCCAACAGCGGACCTACGGCGTTGCCCGGAACTTACAAAATCGCCGTCACGGCAAACGGCAAGACTGAAACCCAGACGGTGGAAGTGAAGACCGATCCGCGCTTCAAACTCGATCCTGCCGCTTTACAGGCTCAGTTCAAGCTGGCCATGGAGCTGCGCGACGAGGTATCGGCGCTGAATGAGGCGCTCAACCGTCTTAGCAACCTGCACAAGCAGATCGCCAGCCTGCAGGAAATGCTGGGCGGTGGCGACGAGAGCAGCGAAGGCGCGGTCAACGTCTCTTACCGGCCGGTCCTCGAGGAGGCTCGCGCCCTGGATAAGAAACTCCAGGCGATGCAAACGCCGCTGTACAACAATGAATCGCAGCCGGGCGGGCAGGACGACATCCATTACCTGCAACGCTTCCATGACAAGTTGCAAGGCTTGATGCGAAGCGTGATGGGCGGATTCGGCGAAGCTCCGAAGGATATCCAGATCGAAGCTGCCGCGGAAGCCCGCAAGGAATTGGAGACAACTCTGCAACAGTTCAACTCGTTCCTGAACACAGAAGTGGCCGCGTTCAACAAAAAAGCGGCAGAACATGGCTCGAGCACGCTGTTTGCCGGCGATCCGGTGCAGATCAAGTCGGGAACGACGAGCGCGGGAGCCAGTTCCGGCGGCGACCAGGATGACGATCCTGAGGAGCAGCCGTAAGGAACAGCGGCGCGGTATAGCAGAGCATGTCCTGATGGGCAGGTTCGTATCAGGGCGCGACTCAGTCGTGCCCTGATTCATCAGGCTCCATGTCTTTCCGGCTTGACACATTGTAGGTTACGGAGTGGAGCAGGCCTTCAGGCCTTCGTAAAGTTGTCTTGATCTTCCGGCTTTAGCCGCTGCAGGTATCAGGGCACGCCTTCAGGCGTGCCGAAAAGTTTCAATCATGAATTGGCCTTTAGGCCCTGGCGCGCTGCCGGGCGAGAACCGCAGCGGCTGAAGCCGATGCTTGTCGCGCTTGAACGGCACGAATAAATTCGTGCCCTGATACCCACGGGGGCTGAAGCCCGATTTCTTTACCACCTTTACCGCAGGCCTGAAGGCCTGCTCCACCCCGCGCAGGGCTACAACTCTGCAGAATTGAAAGGCCCCTGAAGGGCCGCTCTTCCACCTAATCTCCGCCGGCACTGAGAGCATTCAGTCCCAGGAACCTGGCAGAGTCGCCCAGTTCTTCTTCGATCCGCAGCAGCTGGTTGTATTTGGCCACGCGGTCAGTCCGCGAGGCCGAGCCGGTCTTGATCTGGCCGACTCCGGTGGCCACCGCCAGGTCAGCGATGAACGTGTCTTCCGTCTCGCCGGAGCGGTGCGAGATAACGGCGGTGTAGCCGTTGCGGCGCGCCAGATCAATCGCCTCCAGGGTTTCACTTACCGTGCCAATCTGGTTGACCTTGATGAGAATCGAGTTGGCTACGCCCTGTTCGATGCCGCGGCTGAGGCGCGCGGTGTTGGTCACAAACAGGTCATCGCCCACCAGCTGGATCTTGTCGCCTAACTCCTCGGTGAGCGCGCGCCAGCCGTCCCAGTCGTCTTCGGCCAGGCCGTCCTCGATGGAAACGATCGGGTACTGCCGAACCCAGTCGCTCCAGAAACGGATCATGTCTTGCGACGACTTGACGGATTTATCAGACTTCTTGAAGACGTACTTGCCCTTTTCTTTGTCGAAGAACTCGCTGGCGGCTGGATCGAGTGCGATCGCTACATCATCCCCGGCACGGAAGCCGGCCTGTTGCACGGCTTCGAGAATCAGCTCGATTGCCTCAACATTCGCCTTGAGTGACGGCGCGAAACCGCCTTCGTCGCCTACGGCCGTGTTGTAGCCTCGCTTCTTCAGCACCGATTTGAGCGTATGGAAAATCTCCGCGCCCCAGCGCAGCGCTTCAGAAAAAGTTTCCGCGCCGACCGGCATAGCCATGAATTCCTGGAAGTCAACGTTGCTATCGGCATGCGCGCCGCCGTTGAGGATGTTCATCATGGGAACCGGCAGCACGCTGGCGCTGGCGCCGCCCAAATAGCGGTAGAGCGGCGCTTTCAATGACGCAGCGCCGGCTCGCGCGCAGGCCATGGACACGGCCAGAATAGCGTTCGCGCCGAGCTTACCTTTGTTGGACGTGCCGTCAAGCTCCAACATGACTTGATCAATCTCATGCTGGCGTGTGGCATCCGCGCCTTGAAGCGCGTCAGCAATGGCCAAGTTGACGTTCTCCACGGCACGAAGGACGCCTTTACCCAGATAACGCGTCTGGTCACCGTCACGCAGCTCCACGGCTTCGTGTTCACCGGTAGACGCCCCGCTGGGCACGGCGGCACGCCCCACCGAGCCGTCGCCGAGCGAGACCTCCGCTTCCACCGTGGGGTTGCCGCGGGAGTCGAGAATTTGACGCGCGTGCACATCAACAATGCTGGTGTTCATGCAGTCCTCGAAAACAAAAAATTATAAATGACGCATGTGTGGCACAGGCACTCTTGCCTGTGCCGAAGGATCCTTTCTGAAGGGAGCACGCACCGGCAGGAGTGCCGGTGCCACAACGGCCCATCTTTCTGTTATGGTGATGGCTTGGAGAACAAGCCCATGTCGATTCCTCCGCAGCCGAATATTCGCCTGGTCAACACGCCCGATTATCGCGAAGGTTACGCCAACTCTGTGCAGGTGCGCGTGAGCGTTTGGGACTTCCTGCTGATCTTCGGCCGGGTGCAGCCGCAGGCCACCAACGAGGTGGAAGTGCAGAACTTTCAAGGTCTATATTTAAGCCCCCAGCAAGCCAAGGCTCTGCTGACCATCCTGGAACAAAACGTTGCCCAGTACGAGAAGACCTTCGGCGAGATCAAGCTGGATCCCGCGATGTCGAAAGCGCCAGGACAGATTCACTGATTCGCGGCGACAGCGGCGCAAACTCACGCATGAAACAGCCTTCCCAACCCCCACGACCGCTTGCTGCGCTGCAAATTTACTCCATTATCTTTGTCGCCATCTTTTTGCTGCACGCGCCTTTGCTGCGTCTTCCCTTCTTCTGGGACGAAGCCGGCTACTACGTTCCCGCCGCTTACGATCTGGCGCACGATCACACGCTGGTGCCGCACACAACGCTGGATACGGCGCATCCGCCGCTGCCGGCGGCGTACTTGGCGCTCTGGTTCTCCCTTAGCGGATGGAAGCCGGCAGTGGCGCGAGTTGCCATGCTGCTGCTGGCGGCGTTTGCCTTGACCAACGTCTTTCTGCTGGCGCGGCGCATCGCGGGCCCGGGGGTCGCCTTGGCCTCCACCATCGCAACAGCGGTGTATCCAATTTTTTTCGTGCAAAGCACGCTGGTCCACGCCGATCTGCCGGCCGCGGCGTTTTCGCTGTGGGGGATTCGCCTGGCGGTGGAGCGCCGCCTGTGGGCCAGCCAGCTCGCGTTCTGCCTGGCCGTGCTGTCAAAAGAGACCGCCATCATCATTCCTTTCGCGCTGGTTTTGTGGGAAGTTGTGGCGTCGCGCGGTGAACCCGCTCGTGACCGGTTAGCGCGCACCGCGATCTGGTTTACGCCGCTCTTGCCGCTGGCCGGGTGGCTCATCTACCACTATCACCTCACGGGACGCGTATTCGGCGGCGCCGAGTTCTACCAGTACAACGTGACGCAGGCACTGAACCCGCTGCGCTTTCTCGCTGCCTTCAGCCTGCGGTTGTGGCACCTTTTCGGGACCATGAACATGATGGCGCTGACCGCCTCAGCCCTGGTGGCCATGAGTTTTGCGCCGGTAGTGGACGAAGCAGGCGAGCGGCCGCGGATCGCGATTCCCACCCAGCTGCAGTTTGCCACCATCATGCTGGTGAGCTTGATTACGTTTTCGCTGGTGGGAGGCGCGCTGCTCACACGCTATCTGCTCGCGGTGTACCCGCTGGTGATCATCATCGGCATGTCCACACTGCGCCGGCGGATCGGCCGTTGGGAGTGGCCGGCAGCGGCAATCGTCATCTGCTTTGTGCTGGCGCTGTTCTTCAACCCGCCGTACCGCTTCGCACCGGAGGATAATTTGACGTACCGCGAGTTCGTCAAGCTGCATGCTGGGGCTGCCCGCTTCCTCAGTCAGCATGAGCATGACGCCGTCATCCTCACGGCGTGGCCGGCAAAAGATGAGTTGACCAAGTCCTATCTCGGTTACGTTGCCCGTCCTTTGCAGGTAACGACGGTCGGCAATTTTACGGTGGAAGAGATTCTTAAAGCACAGCAGCGACGCGGTCAATATCAGGTGGTGTACATGTTTTCCACCAAGACGCCCTCCGGTTGGTGGTTCCGCCCTCAATTCTGGCAGCGGCTGAATCGCAGGTTCTTTGACGATCATACGGACATGTCGCCGGAAGCGGCAGCCGAGCTACTGAGTGGAAAGATCGTTTACCTGGCGCGGGGCAACGCGGAGTGGGTGGCGGTGCTGGAGATCGAGCAGCCTTCACAACGGGCATCTCTGCCGCAGTGAAGGCCGCCGGAGTTTAGGAAAGCGCGCGGGTCAGCGCGGTACGAATCAGCGGGTTATAGAACAGGTACCCGAACAGGGCCCACAAAGAAGCTGTCAGGCGAGTTTGAACGTTTTGCATCATGGTCGTCTCTCCCTCTCAGCTCGCCTTGGCTTCCACGGTCGCGCGACCGTAGGCGGTTTGCTTTCTGGGATGTTTCATCTGCATGGTCTGCCAGTCGTAGGCAAACTCCTTGCCGCAGTCGAGACACACGACATAGGTACCGGTCTCGGCCGCAGCTTCAGGCCTGCGTTGTCCCCGTCTGCTGGTGATGGGGAAGCTCATGCGCTTGTGCCAGCATCCGAACAATGCATCGAAAAATGTCACCTTCTCCTCCAAAATCCTTGCCATGAACGGCGAATTTCCTAAATACCCGTTGGTGGTAGTGCCATCAGTCACACGCCTTCGGTCCTTTAGCAACCCCGTCAACCCTGTGACTGATACCTTCTTAGTCTCATAGTGGCCAAAAAGGTTCATCCGTTTCACCAAATTGGCTCCATTTCCTGACAAAAAACGGCAATCAAGCCAACATTTCCTACTCTGAATAAGATGAACGCTGAAAGGATAGGTTTGTTGCTTTAAGAATTCTTAAGTAGGGATGCTGAAAACATTGGGCCGACGGGAGTGGACAAGACCCGCCGCGTGATCGTGTTCTTCCGATGACGGGGTGCCCGGGCCGCCGCTTTTGCGCGGACTGGGGTGGGATGAGGACGGTTCGGGGCGGTGTCGGCGATTTCGGCGATCCACTGTGGCAACCCGCACGTTCCGTGCGTCATCTTGTCTGGTTTCAGCTTGATAGGCCCTGATGTTTGGCATATTCTTCTCCAGGAAGGATTTAGGAGGTTGCCCCAATGAGGAGAGGCAAGTTCGATAGACTCGTGAAAAAGGGGATCATTCTCAAACCAAGGTCCTTCTCAGAACGTGACATAGAGCGGATCAACAGCTTGACCCCGGATGAGGTGAAGGCATTGATCAGCATTCGCGCCAAGCTCGGCAACAGGTTCCTTCGGCCGAAGGCCTGCGGTCGAGCCCGGTCAATTGCCATCGTCTTTTAAGACGACGCAACCCATTTTCAAAGCCCAGTCGACATGACGAATAGCGCGCGCTTACGTTCCAAGATCCGTCTCGCGAGATCGACGTTGGATTCCGTGGCAGAAACGCTATGGAGCCATCCGGAGCTGAAGACGCTCTATCCCGAGTTCCTGTTCCGAAACCACGCGGTGGTGCGGTCCAGCGTGCCGCTTATGCGGACCGCACTTCAGGCCTGCCGGAGCCAGGTTCCATCCGATCCGCTGACACCCGGCCTCGCTTCTTATCTCGAACAACACATACCGGAAGAAATGCACCACGATGATTGGATCCTGGAGGATCTTGAGGCGCTCGGTTTTGCACGAGCGGAGATTCTGGCGCGAATTCCGCCGGTTTCCGCATCGCTCCTGGTCGGCGCTCAATATTATTGGATCCTGCATGTGCACCCGGTTGCGCTGCTGGGCTACATCGCAGTCCTGGAAGGAACTCCACCCGACGCGGATTACTTCGCCCGCGTTCTTCGTCGTGCCGGCATCACCACGGCGGCGGCCACCAACATCTTTCGCCACGCCAAGCTGGATCCCAGGCACAGGGATGACCTGGATGCCGTACTCAATTCCCTGCCCTTGACCGACTATCATCATTCGCTCCTTGGCATCAGCGCCTTCCAGACGATTGGGGCATTGGCGCGTGTCGCCGAAGAAGCCTATATGCTTGACGGGTTTGCAGCGTAAACAGGTGTTTTATGAGCGGCCGCGTGGTTGGCCACTACGAATTGCTCGACGTATTAGGCAGGGGCGGGATTGGCACCGTTTACAAGGCGCGCGATCTGAAGCTCGATCGTGATGTAGCCGTCAAGTTCCTGGCGCCGGCCATCGCCAGTGACGCGGAGCAAAAGGCAAGATTCGTTAGAGAAGCCAAAGCTGCGTCAATCCTTGACCACCCCGACATCTGCACGATTCATGAAATCAGCGAAACCGAAGAGGGACAGCTGTTCATTGTCATGGCCTACTGCAGGGGCCAAAGCCTGCGTACGCGACTCGAGAGAAAGCCGCTGAATATTCGCGAAGCGGTTGACGTTGCCCAAAAGGTCGCCGTCGGGTTGCAGCATGCGCATCAGAACGGCATCGTGCATCGCGACATCAAGCCCAGCAACATTATGGTGGCCGAGGACGGGGCCATCAAGATCGTGGATTTCGGTCTGGCCAGACTCTCGGATCAGGACACAACATCGTTGACTCGCGAGGGCGCAATTCTTGGGACCGTCGCCTATATGTCCCCCGAACAACTCCGGGGCAACACAGTGGATTCGAGGACTGACATTTGGTCATGGGGAATCATGCTTTACGAGATGCTGTGTGGGCAGCGGCCGTTTGAAGGCCCCTCCAGCATCACGATTGCAGAGGATATTCTGCACAAGCAACCGGCACCTCCCAGTTCCCTGCGACCCATTCCCGGCGCGCTGGATGAATTGGTCTTGCAGGCATTGGAGAAAGACGCCGCCCGCCGCCAGCAGACCGCGCAAGAATTGATCGATCAATTGCAGCGGCTCTCCTCCGGTGAACGATCGGGCCCGCTGCTGAAACCCAAGCCCGTCGTCTTGGACTCAGTGGCTGTTCTGCCCTTTGCCAATGTCGGATCAGCTGAGAGCGACTATTTCTGCGACGGGCTGACCGAAGAGATCATTGACGCGCTCTCCCGGCTGCCCTGGCTCCGCGTTGTGGCGCGCACTTCGGCATTCGAGTTCAAAGGCAAGCCGCAAAACGTGAGCACGATCGCACACCAGCTCAAGGTGCGGACGATCGTCGAAGGCGCCGTTCGCAGGTCCGGTGACAAGCTCCGGGTAACGGCCCATCTGGTGAATGCCGAAGACGGCTATTGCCTGTGGTCGCAGAAGTTTGACTGCGGCGCCAATGACATTTTCGCCGTCCAGGACGAGATCGCGGCGAGCATTGCTGAGGCGCTGAAAGTCCGCTTCGATGACACCACAACTATCACCGCCCGCCAGCAGACAGCGAATTTGGAAGCCTACGAGTTGTACTTGCGAGGGCGGCACCAGTGGAATATGCGTAGCGGCGAAGGCCTTCAGCCCGCGCTGCATTACTTCGAAGCCGCCTTACAGCATGATCCTGACTACGCGGCGGCATATTCGGGCATCGCTGATTACCACATCGCCGTGGCCTCCTGGGGTCTGGAACGGCCAGCGGAGGCATGGCCCAAGGCCAAGGCAGCGGCGGTGCGAGCGCTCGAATTGGATCCGGACCTCGCCGAGGCATGGGCATCGCTGGGAACCATCAGCATGTGGTATGAGTGGGAATGGAAAGCTGCGGAACGCGAGTTTCTGAGAGCCATTGCCTTGAGTCCCGGGCATCCCAACGCTCACATCCAGTACAACCTGCTTCTAGTACAAACTCTTCGTTTCAGCGAGGCAGAAGACCAGATCCGCACGGTACTGGCGTCAGACCCGCTTTCCGTCCGGGCCAACAGTTATCTCGCCGGCGTGTTTCACTACCGCCGCGAGTACGACCGTTCCCTGGAGCAGTGCTGGCGTACCCTGGAGCTGGATCCGGACGACATAGAACTTCACGTGGTTCTCGGCCTGAACTACGAACAAAAAGGAATGTTTCGCGAGGCGATCCAGGAGTTGGAGAAGGCGCGTGTTCTTTCCGGCAACAATCCTCTGATTCTCGGACCTCTGGCGTCTTGCTTCGCCGGCTCCGGCGAACTCAACGAGGCGCGGCGGATAGTGGATGAGCTCGAGCAGATGTCAAGCTCGATGTACGTTGCCGCCATCACGCGAGCCATGGTCTTCCTGGGAATGAAGGATGTTGACTCGGCCTTCCTGTGGTTGGATAGCGCTGCGCGTGCCCGCGAGGTCCTGGTCTGCTACCTCGCAGTCGGCCCCATTTACGACTGCATTCGGCACGATCCTCGCTATCGCGAGATGTTGCAACGCATTGGTCTGCTGGGGCGGGATGAGACGGCTTCCTGGAACGCGGGCACGGAACGCGCCGCATGAAACTTGAGAGATCTGAAACTATCGCGTTCCCGCGTTCAGATCCATCTCCCGCAGGCTGGCGGGGCCGGGCGGCAGGGTGACGGTGCGAGTGAATTCCTTACCTTCCCGTTCCAGCAGAAGCGTGTAGGTTCCGGCGGGAAGGTTGCGAAAGATATAAGCGCCGG
>DATFXI010000083.1:0-7879 GCA_035316085.1 Candidatus Angelobacter sp. | reverse complement strand
TACATCGCCGTTACCTTGTAGTCGAATTGCGTGACGGTACCGGCTTCGGGGGGAAAGTGGATCCAGTAATACTTCTGAAAAGGCGCTTTGTCTGACGTGGTCCAAACCCGCTTGTCCGGGGTCGTCGCTTTGGAAACGCCGCTCGTGAAATTCAAGCGGTTGAGCAGGTAATACGGTTCCTTTCCTTTCGGGGTGCACTGAATTGAAAACCCGGCAAAGGTGTCGTCCGGTTGAGGCATATCAAAGGCTAGTAGAACCGAACCATCGCTGACGAAAGTATTGACTTTGAGTGGCATAAGGACGCTCCGCGAAACAGATTTTTTCGGTGGCTCGCTTTTAGAGCTGGAACCAGGGAGACTCGACAACACGAGCGCAGAGTCTACATGTAAGAGTGTCAAAAACCGGCAAAACGTTTCTTGTGAAGTGCCTAAAACGCTCTAATTACGCCGGTGACGAGGTTGAAGCCCCCAGGTTGCCTATGACATAGTTCGTTCATGCGTCCGGGAACGAAAGATTGGTGGAAGCGGGTGTGGGTTTGGCTGGCGATCCTGGCCCTTCTTGTAGTCTTTCTTCCCAGGATGGCAGGGCTCGCGAGTATTGGCCTGTCGCTTTCCCTAGTGGCGATCATCATTCTGGGCTATCTCGTCTTCGTGGTCGGCATGCCTTTTTTTGCCTGGATCATGGGTGAAGCCGGCTACAAGGTTTTTCTCAAGCCGTACGTGCGTGCCTGGCGCATCAACCGTATCCGCAATGCGCGTTATCTGAGAGAAGCTTTGGAACGGAGCAAGGAACAAAGCAATTAGCAGTCAGCACTCAGCATTCAGCCATGAAACGGTATCGTCGACGAGAATATGGTGGACATGAGGCAGGTCAGGGGCTGAATGCTGACGGCTGATTGCTGAGTGCTCTCTATTCCACGTCGCGCCAATTCTCCCCGACGCCGATTTCCACTACCAGCGGCACCTTCAGAGCGTGGACGTTCTCCATTTCGTCGCGCACCAACTCGCGCATGGTTTCGAGTTCGTCTTGCGGGACCTCAAACAGCAACTCGTCGTGGACCTGCAGCAGCATGCGCGACTTCAGTTTGCGCGAACGCAGCTCGTGGTCGATTTCGATCATGGCCAGCTTGATCAGGTCGGCGGCCGTGCCTTGCAGCGGCGTGTTCACAGCGGTGCGCTCGGCAAAGCCGCGCATGTTGGCGTTCTTGCTGTTGATGTCCGGAATGGGCCGAGCGCGCCCGAACAGCGTCTTGACCCTCTGCTCGCGCCGCGTTCCGGCAAGCACGCGGTCAATGAAAGCGCGCACACCCTGGTACTTTTCAAAGTAAGCGTCAATGAATTTCTTGGCTTCACGCTGCTCGATGCCGATCTGCTGCGCCAGCCCGAAGGGCGAGAGCCCGTAGACGATCCCGAAGTTCACGGCCTTGGCGCGGCGGCGGTGCTCGGCGTTGATCATCAACGGTGGCACGCCGAACACTTGGGCGGCGGTGAGCGTGTGGATGTCCTCGCCGCGCCGGAACGCTTCTACCAGGAGCGGGTCTTCCGAGAAATGTGCCAGAAGACGCAGCTCAATCTGGGAGTAATCGGCGGAAAGCAAGACATGCTGAGGTTCCGCAATGAACGCCGCGCGAATCTCACGGCCCAGTTCAGTCCGAATGGGAATGTTCTGCAGGTTGGGATTGGTGGATGAAAGCCGTCCCGTGGCCGTGCCGGTTTGGTTGAAGGTCGTATGCACGCGCCGGGTAACGGGATCGAACAATGCCGGCAACGCGTCGACGTATGTGCTCTTTAGTTTGGAAAGCTGGCGATACTCCAGCACCAGCTTCGGCACCTCGTGTTCTTCCGAGAGCGATTCCAGCACATCCACCGCGGTGGAAATGGTCCGGCCTTTCCCGTATTTCACCGGCTTGGGCAGGTTCAGCTTGTTGAACAGCACGTCACCCAGCTGCCTGGGCGAGTTGATGTTGAATTCCTGGCCGCTAGCAGAGTAAATCTCGCGCGCCTTGGCGCTGGACTGCTTTTCCAAATCAACCGAGAGTTGGCCGAGCATCTCCACGTCAATCTTGACGCCGGCGTCTTCCATGCGCGCCAGCACCGGCGACAGCGGCAGGTCAATCTTCTCGTAGACCGGCAGCAGTCCGTCTCCTTCCACTTCTTTGCGGAGCTGCGCAGCCGCGCGCCCGGTAACATCGGCGGCTTCGGCCACGGAGCCGGATAGAGTCAGGTTGAAGCTGCGGACCGCAATCTCTGTCAGCGAATGTTTGCTGTAGGTTGGGTTGATCAAGTAGGAGTACAGCATGGGATCATCGTGCACCCCGGCCAGCTCGAGGCCGCGCGCTCTCAGCTCGCGCAAAGCGGATTTGTAGTTGTGAATGGTTTTGGGGATGTGAGGGTCGCCGAGCAGGCGCTTGATTTCCTCTGCGATTTCGCCGCCGTCGACTTCCGCCGCGAAGGCTTTGCCGGCCGCGCCGGAGAGGGCTAGCGGCAGTGATCCACTCGAAGTTGGGAGGGGCGCTGGAGGTGTCGTGGCCAGAAACAAACTGCCCGGCTCCGGACTTGTCGCTTCCTCCTCGTCCGGCTGTTCTTCCTCCCCGGTGGCGGGTGCAAAAGCAAAGGCCACGGCCAGCGAGGTTTTGGCTTTGGTGCACGATTTCTCCAGCGACCTGAGCTCTTCCAGAGACTTCAGCTCGCGATAGTCCGTCTCCCTTATTTCCAGCGGTGGCGCCAGCTCTTTGAGGAACGTGGTGAATTCGAGCTCGCTGAACAGTTTGCGCAGAGTTTCTGCGTCCGGCTCGCCTGCCACCATTTTTTTGAGGTCCAGCTCGACGTCGGCGTTCTGATCGATGGTGACCAGCTCCTTGCTCCACAGGATCATGTCGCGGTTGGTTTGGAGGGACTCGCGATAGGTCTTGCGCTCTACATCCGCCGCGCGGTCCAGCGCGCTCTCAAGCGTGCCGAAACGCTTGATGATCTCGACCGAACCCTTGTCGCCTATCCCGGGCGCGCCGGGGATGTTGTCCACCGAATCGCCCCGCAGAGCCATCACGTCAATCACCTGGTCCGGCCGTACGCCCAAGATCTCTTCGACTTTCGAGGCATCGAAGATCAAATTATCTTTCGGTGGGTTGAGCACGTGGACTCTATCGTTCACCAGCTGCAGCATGTCCTTGTCGCTGGAAACTACAAAGACCGGGTGCGACTGCGCGGCCGCTTTGCGGGCCAGAGTGCCGATCACGTCGTCGGCTTCAAAGCCATGAAGCTCGAGGATAGGAATCCGGTAAGCCTCAAGCGCACGGCGAATGTACGGTACCTGCTGCGCCAGGTCCGGAGGCATCTCCGAGCGCTGCGCTTTGTAGCCTTGATACTCAACTTCTTTGAATGTCTGGGTCTTGATGTCGAACTTGCGCACTGACGTCACGGCTTTGGCTTGCTCGTCGCGGAACGTAGGGCCGGCAACGTCAAAAACCGCGGCAAGGTATTCGGGATTGAAGTCGGCGCGCAGCTTGCGCAACATGTTGACGAAGACGTAGGTGGCGGCGGTGGGAATGCCGCTCTTGGTGGACATGGGCCGCTGCCGCGCCATGGCGTGATAGGCGCGGAAAATGAAGGACATGGTGTCCAGCAGGAAAACGCGGCCCTTTGCGGAGGTTGTGGAGGAGTCAGGCAACAGGAAAATTCTACAGGACAGAAGGCTCGCGATTCCGCTCCGCTTGGCTGCAAGTATGTCAGCGGCGATCTGTGCTGATCCGCAGCAAGGAGTTATTCGAACCTTATCAACACAATCTCCGGCCAGGTTCCCACTCGCATCGGTGGTCCCCAGGTGCCGGCGCCAAACGAAACGTAGACCAGCAAGTTGCCAAGCCTTTCGAGACCGTGGATGAATTTTCCCCAGACGCGGCCTGCAATCCAGGTGTAAGGGAAAAATTGTCCGCCGTGGGTGTGCCCTGAGAGCTGGAGAGAGACGCCTTCGCCCTCGGCGACGTCCAGGTGCACCGGCGCATGCAGGAGAAGAACGCTGGCGCGGTTACGGTCGAGGGCCGCAGCGCGCAGGATCTGGCGATAGCGCTCAGGATGTGAGGCATCGCGGTAGTGAACGCCGATTACCTGCAAGCCGTCGATCTCAACCTTCTGGTTGTTCAACTCGCGCACACCGGCCTTTACCAGCGGCTGCTGATACTCGGCTTCGCCGTAAAACTCTTCATGGTTGCCGGCGATGTAGTAGACACCGTGAGGAACCGCGGGCGGGGAATGGGGCGTAGTGAGCGCAGTCCACGGCTGAGCGAGTCTTTCAAAGTCGCCGGCGGTGCCGTCGTAGAGATCCCCGGCCAGGAAGACCACGTCGGGCTTCAGCGACGCCAGCGTTCTCACCACACGGCGGATGAAGCGGCCGTTTCTCACGTGACCCAGATGGGTGTCGCTGACCAGCGCCGCCACACGGCCGCGCCATTGCGCAGGCAGGTTGGGTAGGGCTACGTTAATCCGCGTCACGCGCAGCCGGGCTGCGTTGATCACGCCATATAACGAAACCAGGGTTCCAGCGCTGAACAAACTTGCGGCGATCGTGCGCGGCTCCCATCCCAAGCGGAACAGCACCGAAATACCGGCAAGGATCCAACACAGCACTGATGCCCACATGAGATAGCTGGCCAAGCCCATCCAGAGCGCCGCAAGCGTGTACCAGACCCGGACCAGAACGTGCGGCGAGTACCAGGCTCGCAACGAAGCCGAGACGAAACTTACCGAAAGAAGGGCCAGCGTGACTTTGACCGCGAGAGAAGAGGACCACGGCCCGAAAAAATGGGCCAGCGTCACGTAGAGCAACCAATGTCCTAGAAAGAGGATCGACTGGACAATACTGACAAATGCAAAGAGCCGTAATCGCAAAAAGATGAGTCCTTTATGTTAACTTCGGGTTCTTACACGACCGAGCATACCAAACAAGAGATGATCGTTCCGGGACAGCGGATTCACGGAGAACTCGCGAGCCCTAGCCTGCTTGACCCCATCATTCCATGAACATACAGTCGCCGTAGGAGAAGAACCTGTAGCGTTCGTTCACCGCATGCTGGTACGCGCGCAGAATGTTCTCCCGTCCGGCAAAGGCCGATACCAGCATCAGTAGCGTGGATTGCGGCAGGTGAAAATTGGTGAGCAACGCGCTGACCACGCGAAACCGGAAACCGGGATAAATAAAGATATCGGCTTCGCCGCAGCCCGCTGCCACGCGGCCGTGCGTGTTTTGGCGGGCGGCGAATTCCAGGGTGCGTACCGTCGTAGTCCCAACCGCCACAACTCGGCGCTTTTGTTCCAAAGCGCGGTTGATTTTCGCCGCCGCATCTTCCGAAATGGAATAGCTCTCGCAGTGCATTTTGTGATCTTCCACTTTCTCAACGTGCACCGGCTGAAACGTCCCCAGGCCGACATGCAGCGTAATCTCGGCTGTTTCGCTGCCGCGTGTGCGAATCTGCTCAAGGATCTCCGGCGTAAAGTGCAGGCCGGCCGTGGGAGCGGCTACGCTGCCTCGGGCTTCGGGCCGGGCATAGATTGTCTGGTAGCGCTCGCGGTCCTCTTTGCGGTCTTCGCGCGCAATGTACGGCGGCAAGGGCACGTGGCCCAGTTTCTCGACCACGGTAAAGAAATCGGACACGGGGTGGAAACGCAGTGTTCGCTCACCAAATTCGCCTCGGGCGACAATCTCCGCTCCAAGTTCACCTTTTTCGCCGAACGTAATCCTCTCGCCGACGTCGATCTTCCGGCCGGGACGCACCAGCGCCTGCCACTCCAGTGGCGCCAGTTGCCGCGTGAGCAATACTTCTACTTTGCCTTGCAGAAAATCCTTGGAGGCCGGGTTTCTCGGGCTGAGCGGCTGAGCATGCAACCCTGACCGCCGGCCAAAAAGACGCGCCGGAAAGACACGGCTGTTGTTGACCACCAGCAGATCGCCCGGCCGAAGCAAACCGGGAAAGTCGCGGAATACGCGGTCCTCGAATTCCCCTGTCGCCCGGCGCAGCTGCAGAAGGCGGGACGCGCTGCGGTCTGCCAGCGGCTCCTGCGCGATCAGCTCCTCAGGAAGATGAAAATCGAAGTCAGAAACCCGCACCGATTAGATTATATTGGTGCGCGCATTTCAGCCGCAGATTGTGCATCGTATTGAAGGTACATGGCAGGGGCAGAGCACATGGCAAGGCTCGGCGAATCCGGGATCCACGAGGAAATCTGCCGTATCGGGCAGATCCTGCACCAGTGCGGTTTTGTGGCCGGCTGCGACGGCAACATCTCCGTCCGCACGGCGAGGAATACCGTGCTGGCCACGCCCACCTCGATTTCCAAAGGCATGATGCAGCCGGGCGACCTGGTAACGGTGGATATGGAAGGCCGCCAGACGGGTGGACACCGCCGTCCCTCGAGCGAGTTGGGAATGCATTTGCTGTTTTACCGTATGCGTTCGGACGTTCGCGCCGTGGTGCACGCACATCCGCCCACCGCCACAGGGTTTGCCGCAGCCGGACTGGCGCTCGACGAGCCCCTGGTGGCGGAAGTGGTGGTCACCTTCGGCAGCATTCCCCTGGCCCTCTACGGTATGCCCGGCACCTCGGACCTGGCCGACTCGCTCAGCCCGCTCATCCCCGCGCATGACGCGATCTTGATGGCCAATCACGGCGTGGTCACCTGCGGCCCTGACCTGCTGAACGCTTTTATGAAGATGGAAAAAGTGGAACACTACGCCAAGATCGTTGCCGTGGCCCGCCAGCTCGGCCCCACCCGGCCCCTCTCCGACGAAAACGTGCGCAAGCTCATGCACGCAAGAGAAACCTACGAAGGCAACCGCGTGCCTACGCTCAAAGAACTGGACTGAGATTCAACGCACCCAGGGAACAGTATCCGTGTTGGGTAACCTGCGAGCTGGCTTTGCTCTGTTCGACAGGTTACTGCACGGATGCGCTGCCCATGACTGACCGGTACACATCCAGAGTCTGGGCTGCGGCCTGTTGCCAGCTGAACTCGGCGGCGCGCGCCAAGCCGCGGCGGCGAATCTCTTCAGCGTGTGCAGGGCTCTTGAGCAGATCCCCGATGGCCTCGGCCCAGCCAGCTATGTCATGCGCCGGTACCATCAGGCCTGCGTCTTTAACGATCTCCGGCAGGCTCGACGTGTTGCTGGCTACCACCGGCGTGCCTACGGCCATACTCTCCAGCACCGGCAACCCGAATCCTTCGTAGAGGGAGGGCATGGCCAGAACTTTTGCCTGGGCATAAAGACCAGGCAACTGGGCTTCCGGAACGTGGCCCGTCAGCGCCACGACATCCTTGAGCCCGAGATACCAGATGGTCTTGTGGATTTCCGAGGCCCCGGAGAGCACAGAGACTTCCGGTCCGGCGAGCACCAACTGATAGTCCGCAAACTTCCCTCGCGACTGCAACAGCGCCACGGCGCGGAGCAGCATAGGAATGTTCTTGCGTTCTGAAAGCGTGCCCACGTGAAGGACGTAGTCTTTATGGATTCCCACGCTCTCGCTCCAACTTCGGTCCATCGTGGCACCGGGATGGAACCGTTCGTGATCAATACCGCAGTAAACAACGTGCACCTTCTGGTCAGCCACTTCGTACGACGCAAGCAAATCCTGCCGCGTATGTTCGGAAATGCAAATCACGGCAGAAACTCTACGCAGCACGGAGGGCATCACCGCGTTGACGTATGTCCGCCAGCGATGCTCGAAATGGTGGGGAAACTTCAGAAAACTGAGATCGTAGATCGTGACCACGCTCGGACAGGGACACGCGAACGGCACGACAAAAGAAGGAGAATGCAACAAATCAAATCGCCCTTTGCGGAGCGCATAAGGAAGATATGCGTGCCCCCACAGCATGCCGCTGGCCGCGCG
>DATFXI010000082.1:0-4794 GCA_035316085.1 Candidatus Angelobacter sp. | reverse complement strand
CAGTTTTTGAGGACGGTATGAGCGTCTTCAGCTTTCACATCGCCGAAAACATGAGGATGACGCGCGATCAGCTTGTTGCTGAGTGCGTCCAGCACATCGTCAATCGAAAAACGCTTTTCCTCTTGCGCCATCTCCGCATAGAACAGCACTTGCAGCAGCAGGTCACCCAGTTCTTCAGTTAGCTCCGGCCAGTCACGATTATCGATGGCCTCCAGGACCTCATAGGTCTCTTCGAGCGTGTACTTTTTGATGGTGTCAAAAGTCTGCTCGCGGTCCCAGGGACACCCGCCAGGCGCTCGCAACTGGGCCATGATGGAAACCGCCTTTTCGAATTTTTCACCGGTGGACACAGAATTAAGGCGAATTAAGTAATCGCATTCTAATGTATCACCAGGCAAAGGTCTGGCCTTGGCCGCTTCCAACGGGCCGGGCAGACGGGTCAGTTTGAAAAACTGACCCACTAGCAGTATCAGCGTCTAGCGATTCCGGCGAGCCGGGATCGCGGGCCTTTAGGCAGACGGGTCAGTTTGAAAAACTGACCCGCTAGCAGTATCAGCGTCTAGCGATTCGCGTGCCCGCCGCGGCGGGCGGGCCCCAAGCCCAGGACTAGCCCAGGCCTTTAGGCTTGGGTGGGTGAGCGGAGCGAATAGTAGACGTTCATCGCGCAGCGATGAATTTTTGCCCGCAAACTGCACCACTACCCGCCGGTCTTAGGCCTTTCCACAGAATGTTCTGAAGTAACTATGCGCGCGGCACAAAAAGGCATCTAATTAAGGGTGAAAGTGAGTAGCCCATTTCCATTCCGGAACACGGCTTCCCTGCCCGCATTCGACGCGTTGATCGTCGGCGGCGGCATCAATGGCGTGGCCATCGCGCGAGAGTGCGCCCAGCACGGCCTGCGCTGTTTGCTGGCTGAGCAGAACGACTTCGCCTCCGGCACCACCAGCCGTTCCACCCGCATCATTCACGGCGGGTTGCGCTATCTCGAGCACTTTGAGATCTCCTTGGTGCGCGAATCGCTGCGCGAACGTGAGCGTTTGCTGGAAGAGTCGCCGCATCTTGTGCGGCCCCTGGAATTCCTTTTGGTGGTGCCGAAGGAGCCGAGTTCCCTACTACGTAGCTCGCTGGCAATCCGCACCGGTCTGTGGCTCTACCACCGTTGGGCAGGTGGCGAGCGTCCTAGCCACGGCGCTGCGAAAGAGTTTGAACGCCGGCTGGACTCCGGCGAGCGCTGGGCGGTTTACAGCTACCAGGACGCGCAATGCGAGTTCCCCGAGCGCCTGGTGGCGGAGTGGCTGGCGGAAGCTGCAGCCGCCGGCGCGCTGGCGCGCAATCACACCCGCGTTTTGGAAATCACTCGCAGTAACCGCCGCGTGACAGGCGCCCGGCTGCGCGATGAAATTTCCCGGCAAGAATACTGCGTTTCTGCGCGCTGGGTTGTGAACGCTACCGGCCCTTGGGCGGATTTTGTTCTCGGCGACTCCGGCATCAAAGCCCCGCGCATGGTGGGTGGCGTCCGTGGTTCGCATCTCGTGCTGCCCAGGTTTTCCGGCGCTCCTCAGCAGCCGGTTTATCTCGAGGCCGCGGACGGAAGGCAGGTCTTCGTCCTTCCCTGGAACGGGCAGACTCTGGTCGGCACCACCGAGGTCGCCGACGAGGCCCGGCCCGACAATCCTCAGATCACGCCCGATGAGATTGATTATCTACTGGCCAGCTTCCTGCGCCTGTTCCCGCAGTCGCAGATCACCAAGTCGGACATCCGTGCCACCATGGCCGGCGTACGGCCTCTGCCGTACGCTCCGGGCAAAAGCTACGGCGCCATTTCCCGCAAACACATTCTCTACGATCATCGCTGCGACGGCGCCGCGGGATTGATTTCAATGATCGGTGGCAAGTTGACCACGGGCGCCAGCGTGGGCCGCGATGTCGCGCGCATGCTGGGCGCAAACATTGCTGAGCCGCTCAACGTGTTCGCACCGCCCGCGCTTGACGCCGGGCTGGAATCCACCATGCGCCAATGGGCACACCTGGTGGCCGCGAAAGCCGGCATTCGTGAACCCTGCGCGCAGGTTGTGGCGGAATGGCACGGGCGCCATGCTCTGGCCATAGCCCACGCTGCCTCGCACGACGAAAAACTCCGTGAACCCATCTGCAGCCATAGCTGCCATCTGGTGGCGGAAGCGGTGGAAGCTGTGGCCCACGAATGCGCCATCACTCTGGGCGACATTCTCTTGCGTCGGGTTCCTGTGGCGCTCGGCGCTTGCTGGTCAGACGCGTGCAGCCGCGAAGCTGCAAACAAGATCGGCGTCACGCTGGGTTGGGATCGGGCGCGCATTGCTCAGGAACTCGAAGGCTTCGAAGAAGAGCGTGAGAACTTCCTGCACCCGCGGAAGGGGGCTACTCATTTGCCGGAGCAACCGATGCCGGCGTTTCGGACCGAAACAGCGTAGGGAGCAAATCTACCGCGGTACCCCTGCAATCCATCCCCCACCCACAACCAAGTCGCCATCGTAGAACACCACAGCCTGGCCCGGCGTGATCGCGCGCTGCGGCTCGTCGAACGTCACTTGCACTTCGCCGTTGGCCGCGTTCTCGAGGATCGCCGGCGCCGGCTCATGGCGGTGGCGAATCTTCGCGGTAACGCGCAGAGGCTGCGTTAGCGATTCAATCGCAATCCAGTTCACGTCGCGAGCAAGAAGCTTGGTGCGCAGCAGATCATCGTTGCTGCCTACGGTCACCTTGCCCTCCGCGCCGTTGATGTTGATCACATAAAGCGGAGAGCCGGTAGCCACACCCAGGCCCTTGCGCTGGCCCACGGTGTAATTGTGGATGCCTTCGTGACGGCCCACGACCTTGCCGTCGGTCGTGACCATTTCGCCGGAAGTGTCGGGCAGTGACTCACCCTGCTCTTCCAGATAGGCGTCAATAAATCTCTTGTAGTCGCCGCCGGGAACGAAGCAAATCTCCTGCGAATCCGGCTTCTCGGCCAGCGCCAGCCCGTGCTGGCGGGCCAGCTCGCGCACCTGCGGCTTCGACATCTCGCCCAGGGGAAAGCGCGTACGGCTGAGCTGCTCCTGGGTAAGCCCAAAGAGGAAGTACGTCTGATCCTTCGCGCTGTCGGAAGCCCGTCGCAGCAACCAGCGGTTGCGCTCTGGAGAAAACTCGCAACGGGCGTAGTGACCGGTGGCCAGAAGGTCGGCGCCGATCTGCCGCGCGGTCACCAGCAACTGATCAAACTTGAGATGGTTGTTGCATAGGCTGCAAGGAATGGGGGTGCGTCCGGAGAGATACTCCTCGACGAACGGCCGAATCACGTCGCGCTCGAACCGCTCTTCGTGATTCACCACGTAATACGGAATGCCCAGGTCTTCGGCTACGCGGCGGGCATCGTAAACATCGTCGATGGAACAACACCGGCCCTGCACCTGCTCGGGCATGCCCTCGCGCCCCGCCAGTCGGCGCTGGTTCCAGAGCTGCATTGTCAGGCCCACCACTGTGTGGCCCTCGGCACGCAGCATGGCCGCGACGGTCGAAGAATCGACACCGCCCGACATGGCTACGGCAATGATCTGTGCAGACATGTAGTCTTGCTCTTTGCATGCTCTCGCCGAAGGAGAGTATTTATCCATTATAGGGGACTGGGCTTGGCAGTTTCCTTGGGCTCAGCCGGCAGGCTTCCCAGGGCGGGCGCCGTAGCAAGATTGGCTTTGCTCATCTCAGCGTAGAGCACTCCGGCCCGGGCCAGAGCTTCTGCCACATTGGCGCACACGTTTTCATGACCCACATGTTCTTCGAATTCCGCCTGGCGCATGAGCCGCGCCGGTTGGGCGGGAGCGCCGCAAAGAATCAGACCACGCCCGGAAGCGTGGACGCGGTCCGCCAGATGCTCCAGGGCGTGCAGGCCGGTAGCGTCAATCGCCGTCATGTTCCGGAGACGCAGAATGATCACCGGAGGAAGCTCGGGAATGCGGCTGACCAGATCCTCGATCTTGTCCGCGGCGCCGAATAAAAACGGACCGTGTATGCGGAAGATGGTGACGTACGCTGGGATTTCCTTGTCCTGTAAAGTGTGGACCCGGCCTTTCTCCACGTACTCGTCCGTCACCTGGCTGATGGTGGTAGTTGCCGTCACTTTGCGAATGAACACCAGCGCCGCCATGATCATGCCCGCTTCTACGGCCACGGTGAGGTCCGCAAACACCGTCAGCAGGAAAGTCGCAAGCCAGGTCCCGGCTTCAAGACGCGAAAGTTTGAGTAACTCAGGAATTTCTCCCCACTCGCCCATGTTGTAGGCCACCACCAACAGAATCGCCGAAAGCACCGCCAGTGGGATGAACTTTGCCAGCGGCGCCGCGAACAGCAAGATCGCCAGCAGCGTGAGGGCGTGAATCATGCCGGCCACCGGCGTTTGGGCGCCGCAGCGGATGTTGGTGGCGGTGCGTGCAATGGCGCCGGTGGCGGGTAGGCCGCCCATCAGCGGTGAGAAAAAGTTGGCCACGCCCTGCCCGATCAGTTCCACGTTGGGATTGTGTTTTTCTCCGCCGCCGAATTGGCGGTCGGCAACCACCGCGGACATCAATGACTCAATCGCTCCCAGAATGGCCACCGTGATCGCCGGAGAAATCATGTGTCGCACCAGATCCAGGCGAAGCTGTGGCGCGCGTAGTGGTGGGAGCCCGGAAGGGATGCCGCCAAAATGCGTCCCAATGGTGGCTACCGGTAGCCGCAAGATCACAACCAGCGCCGTGCCGACCACCAGCGCCACGATGTAGCCGGGCACGCGCGGCACATATT
>DATFXI010000081.1:0-12509 GCA_035316085.1 Candidatus Angelobacter sp. | reverse complement strand
CTTTTTGCGGCGCTGGCGGCGTTTGGTACCACGTTTTACGCGAGGCATGGCCTGCTCCTTTTTGTGCCGGGTTTCCGGCGGTTATGCGGCTGGAGGCAGAGCGTTTTAGTTCAAAGCCTCTTCACACGCTTGTTTTTCAGGTTCCGCCTCAGCACTGACCGAAGTCAGACGGGCCGAACTCTGTCCCTCATTAGCTTACAGCTTTAAGCTCTCTGCCTTTAGCTCACGCTGTTTCAGGGCTGAATGCTGAGTGCTGACTGCTTAGTACGGGATCATCCTCATGACTTTGGCGTGATCAGCATCGCTGACCAGGGTTCCCTGGCCGAGCTGCTTCTTCCGCTTGGTGTCCTTTGAGGTAAGGATATGGCGCTTAAAAGCCTTGGCCCGTTTGATCTTACCGGTCCCGGTCTTCTTGAACCGCTTGGCTGCGCCTTTGTGTGTTTTCAGTTTAGGCATAAATTTGCAATTAGTAATTAGCAATTAGTAATTAGCAAAACCAGCGATTGTGATTTCGTGGCAGGGGATCACGTTGCCGCCGATTCTGCCTGAACAAAAGCTAACTGCTAATGGCTAATTGCTAACTGCCGTCTCACGATCCTGTCTTTGCGCCACCGGCGGGCGCAGCCGATTGCTGCTGCGCGGGCCTTGCTTCCGCCTTTTTGCCGCCCGGGACCTGCTTGGGCGGGGCCAGGATGGCGTGCATGGTATTGCCTTCCATGCGCGGCCGGAATTCCACAATTCCTTTCTCTCCGACTTCGCGAATCAGCCGGTCCAGCACGTCGCGGCCCAGGTTCTGGTGGGCCATTTCGCGTCCGCGGAAGCGCAGGCTGGCTTTCACCTTGTCGCCGTCGGCCAAAAACCGCAATACGTGATTCCGCTTGGTCACATAATCATGCTCGTCTACGTTGACCGAGAACTTCACTTCCTTGAGCACGATCTGCTTCTGATTTTTCTTGGCCGCCCGCTCCTTTTTTTCCTGCTCATACAGGAATTTGCCGTAATCCATAATCCGGCACACTGGAGGCACGGCGTTGGGCGAGATCTCTACCAGGTCCAAGTTCTGCTCGCGGGCTTTCTTGATGGCTTCGAACGGGGCCATGATCCCCAACTGGTTGCCATCGGCATCAATCACGCGGATCTCACGCGCCCGGATGCGTTCATTCATGCGGATAAAACGTTTGTCGATTCAGCCCTCCTGATAGGCCCGACCAATCACTGTTTTTGTGGGATTGCCGGGGCGCCGACACGCGGCAACGACTGGAAAATTATAGCATGGCGGGTTGACGGGATTCTCACGGACTCAACCCTTCACGATCGCGTCGCCCTCAAGATCTTCATCGCCAATCTCCGTTACGTTCACCGTAATCAACTGATTCGCGTCCTGGCGTCCACCTACGCGGACCTTCAAGTAATTATCGCTCAGCGCTTCAGTGAACTCCCCGTCGCTTTGCTGCAGAGTGATCACTTCCAGAGTCCGACCGACGAAGCTGCGGCGAAATTCCAGGTTCTTTTTGGCGGCCAGATCGCGCAGTACGCGGTTGCGCTCGCGGGCCACGTGCACAGGGACTTGATCCGGCATTGCTGCCGACGCCGTTCCCGGGCGTGACGAGTAGGTAAACACGTGCAGATAAGTGAACGGCAGATGCTCAATAAAGCTACGGCTTTCTTCGAACAGCTCCTCAGTTTCGCCAGGGAAGCCGGTCATCGCGTCGGCGCCGATGGCGGCGTCAGGCATGGCTTCACGAATCTTGCGGATCTTCTCCACGTAGTGCCAGGGACGGTACTTGCGGTGCATGGCGCGCAGCACGCGGTCGCTACCGGACTGAAGCGGCACGTGGGCATGCTTGGCGATGCGCGGCGAGCCGGCCACCAGCGCGATCAGCTCATCGGTCCAATCCATGGGTTCCACCGAGCTGATGCGGACCTTCTCGATGCCAGTATGCTCCAGCAGCGCGCGCAGCAATTCGACAAAGCGTTGCTGCGGCTGGAGATCGCGTCCCCAGCGGCCCAGATTAATTCCGCTTAAGACAATCTCGCGATAGCCCGCGGACACCAATGCGCTGGCTTCCGCGATCACACGCGGCAGATGCATGGAGCGGCTTTGCCCGCGGACGCTGGGAATGATGCAGAAGGAGCAGCGGTTGTCGCAGCCATCCTGGACTTTGAGGTTGGGACGGGTCTTGGCGCCCACCTCGTCGGACGCGAACACCGGCGCGGCAACCAGCTCGGTGTGGGCAAAAATGTCGCCGACTAAGGTAAATGCGGGCGCGGAGAGATGAACACTTTCCAAGGGAACAAAATTCTGCTCGACAGGAGAAGCAGCAATCGCCGCGGCCTGATGTTTGTGCGAGTTACCAACCACCCAAGTGACGCCAGGAAGAGCAGCCACTTCTTTCGGCGCGCGCTGAGCATAGCAGCCGGTGACCAAAATCCTGGCGCCGGGATTCCGGCGATGCGCCCGCCGGATCGCGGCGCGGGCATCCTGGTCGGCAGCTGCGGTCACGGTACAGGTGTTGAACACTACTAAATCGGCTTCAGCGGCGCATGATGCGCGCAGGAATCCGCGGGCCGCCAGATCGCGTTCCACGGCGGCGCCATCGGCTTGTGTGGCTCGGCAACCAAAATTTTCAAGGAAGAAACTGCGCAACAATTTTTCTCCGTTACCGGAGTATTATATTGAATTAACGAAGATCCTTGGTTCCTGCGGCAGCTCACAACCTGTTCTGCTGCCACTCGCATCTCAGTACGCGCCGCCAGTTATTCGGTTCGAGTTTCATTTCGGAGCACTTCCATGACACGCCGCATTCTTCTGGTCGATGATGAAATGGCTATCTTGCTAACTCTGAAAGCTGTCCTGGAAATCAACGGTTTTGAGGTTGATACCGCGGCCTCCGCGCGGGAAGCTGTGGCTAAGCTACAGTCAGGCTCCTACCACATGGTGATCACCGACATGAAGATGGAGGAGGAAGAGTCAGGATACGATGTGATTCGCGCCGCGCGCCAGGCAACTTACGACCCTGCGGTGGCGATCCTGACTGCCTATCCGCTGTTAGGCACGGAGTGGAAGGCAAAGGGCGCGCAATCCATGCTGGTGAAGCCCATGAACACTGACGATCTGCTGCGGCAGATCGAAGCGTTGCTCATCCAGCATGAAGACCAGAAGCGGCGCAAGGAACCGCAATCCGCTGAGGACAGGATACACGCTGTGAAGAGAACGGCGTGAGCAGCAGTCAGCGGGTCGCCGAGCATTCAATCAAATCTTCGAGAGGCAGTTAACGGAGCGCCGCGTCGCAGCGGCGAAACACACGCTCCCCTCGGCGCAGAACTCCAAACTTCAAGGAGAGAAGATGGGGTCAGCTAGGCAGAAGCAGCAGCAGTCTTGCGCTGCTGGAAGCACTCCCGGCAATAGACCGGACGGCCTTGCGTGGGCTTGAACGGGACGGTAGTTTCACGCTGGCAGCCGGAACAAATGGCCTTAGTTTCGACGCGCTGGTAATTGCCCCCGCCTTGCGGCAGACCTAGCGACTGGGAGCGTTTGCTTTTACAGCTCTTGCAGCGTTTGGGTTCGTTCTTGAACTGTTTGTCGTGGAAGAATAACTGTTCTCCGGCGGTAAATACGAAGTCGGCGCCGCAGTCCACACACTTGAGGACCTTGTCCTGGAACTCCATTGGCGAGATGCCCCCTTTCCTGCTTCACCCCAAGAATTCCAAGAGGAGACACCTCGAACCTGGACCCTCAGAGTGACACCTACCACGGGTTCGGCCCACGCGGTCATTACGACCGTGTCTTACAGCTAAAACTCCGTAACAGCAACAGCCCTTATGAATTCCAGATTCGCCAACAAGATTTTGGTCCGGGCCGTGGGTCAAACGGCCCGGAGCTGAACGAAAATTGACGGTCCCAACTAGTCCTGCTCTCGACGCGCTTTCTTGCGATTACGCTTCCGCGCCAAGGCCTCTTTCACCCGGCGTTTTTCGCCGGGCTTCAAATAGTAGGAATGCCGTTTGACTTCCTTAATGATGTCTTCTTGCTGGACTTTCCGTTTGAACCGGCGCAGGGCATTCTCAAGAGGTTCGCCCTCTTGTAACCTTACTTCGGCCAAGTAAATTACACCTCCCAACGCACCCGGTTGGACAGCCTTGAGTTTTGCAGTCTCCGCAAAGCAAGTCAAGACCTAAGTTGGATAAATGTGAGTGAACAAAACTCAGTTAAGATTCTGCGGCCCCTCGGAAAAACGATAGTAAGTTTATTGTTTTCATCTACTTACTCCATCCATAGAGTTTGGAGGCGTTGTCATGCAGGGCCATGTGGGCCAGCTCAAGTGCGCGCTCGCGAGTGATCTCTCCATCCTGCATCATGCCGGTCAGTGCGATGGCAAGCGCTTCGCGGCCGGACTGAGTAGTCTGCCAGCCAATCTCCTCCCAGTTGATCTCAGGCGTATTGGGATAGAGGTCGGTACCAAACAGAACTTTCTCGGGATACCACTCCAGCCAGTCGCGCAAGACCTCGCTTAGTTTGCGCGTAGAGATCAGCCAGGTTTGCTCGGAGAAGTCGGCGTAGACGTTAGGCTTCATCAGCAAGTAGGAAGTGTACTTGGTGTAAGCTCCGGCGCCGCCGTGCACCAGAACAAAGTTTGTCTTGCGCAGGGATGCGTCGTTGAAAAGGGACTCCAGCAGCGCCGGATTCGAGGTATTGAGCATAAAGTAGCTGCCGCAGCCGCCGCCGGTATGGAAGTGCACAGGCAGTCCCAGGCGTCCGGCATCTCGCGCGATGACGCGCATGAGATAGTCCTGGAGCTTGACGTAGTCCGCTTTCGCGGGAACGCCGCCGCGGACATAGCGCGCATAAATCTGCGCGGCTTCGGATTGGGCTGCGGCTGGGTCGAGGGGAATCGGACCGAAGTCAAGCGTACGCAGATAGGCGGCTTCAAACTTGATGGCCACGGCGCCGTTCTTTTTCTGGGATTCGATGGTCGGGGTGACCACCTTGCCCACATACTCTGCCAGCGTCGCAGGCATCGCGCTCACACCCAGAACTTTCATGTAGCGCTTGAGGAGCATTTCTTCGCGCGAATAAAAGAATTTTCTGTCTGGGGTTTCGTTGGCCACGCTGGCGTTGTTCAGCGGCAGCAGCAGCGCATCGTCGAACGGCACCCAGCGGAACCTAGGCGGCTGCAGGCCGCGGCCTAAGGCCACGCGGTTGGCCAGCTCGCTCTCGATTCCCAGCTGGTCGAGCACCCAGTTTGGAAAGTTGTCGCCTTGCTCTTTCATCACGCGCTGCTTGGTTTCCAGGAGTTCCTTCACGTGCTCTGGCTTGGAATCGTTGTAGCGGTAGCCGTAGAGCGCCTTCCAGGCTGCGAGATACTGCGGGTTCTCCGGGCGCGAAATTGTTGTTGGGTCGCTCGGCTCCAGGGGATCGCAAGGCAGAGCGTCAAAGTCGTCGTCCTTTTCGCCGGGCGCTACCACTTTCGGGGGGTGAGAATGGTTGTCAATAGCTTTGATCTTATTGATCTCCGCCAACAATTGCGGGTCAGCGTTCTGGGCTGGTGCGCGGCCGGGAACTAGAATCAGCAGCGCGAAGAGCCCGGCCGCGGGAGGCTTAAGCATGTCCGGACGCCTTTCGGTTCCAAGTTGGAGACTGCGCGCAAAAGGTTAACTCCCCGCGGCGGACAATGCAAAGCTTGCCGATTGCTCTCAGGCCGCGCTGACTGCCTTGGCCTTGCCCTTGCTGGCGAATTTGAAAGTGTAGAGCGGCTTTAGATTCTGGGCCACAGCCAGGATTTCCCGTACGTTGTAAGGGCTGGTGAGAGATTGGTTCAGAAAATTGTGTGCCACCTCAAACACATGTCCAATCCCCTGGGCTTCGTCAATGTCCATGTCCACCAGGTAGTCATTTCCCACCTGGCCGTTGCGCGAGAACGTCAACTGCAGGTTGCCTCGGCTGTCGAGGGTTTTGAAACTGGCAAAAAGCTGGAAAGGAGGAACTTCCTTATGCAGGGAGAAATCCACCGAATGGAACAGCTCTGACGCAGACGACTCTTCGACCAGAGCCGCGTCCGCCTTGGCGAACATGCGGTCCTGATCGATCTCGTGCAGGGTCTGGAGATGGTCAAAGCACGAACTGCCGTCGCCCAGGGCAGTGTTGGACGACTTGGTAAAGAGGTTCAGCAGCGCGGCTTTCAGTTTGGGAGGCAAGGCTCCGTACAAACCGGCGCCGTCCGGAGCATCTTTGCCGTTCAATTGGACCTTGGCCTGGCTGAGCAGTTTCTGCAGACGCGGATCGAGCGCAGAAAAATCGGGGGCCACAATGTCCACCACACGCTCAGGGTCCACGGGAAAGATTACCGGCCTGTCGCGTACCGTAGTGCCGCCCGGTACCACCTGGAGAAAGAACTGCATGACTTGATAGTTGGCGCATGACAACTCGAAACGATAGACGCCGCCGGGGCAATCCTCAACCTTGATGGCCACGTCGGTCTGCCCCTTCAGCGGCACTACCGCCTGGAAGTGCAGCGTGTTATTGAGACTGAAAATGTCCACTACGACACTGCGGTCGTCCAGCGCGGTGCCGAGCACGTCCACAAATTTCAACTTAACGGTGGTAGCCATGTCATCCTCCTTTGCCGAGCACGGCAAGCTTCGGGGCCTGCGGCACCGCCCAAACCGTGCCGCAATGTGTGTAAACCACGCTTTAGTGACCCGGCGATCCCGCAGCACCGGCCTGGGCCAGCGCGTGAGTCACCGACTTCAGCGCCTGGGCCGAGATCGTCCAGGTAGGATTGGCGGCCAGCGCTCCCGGTATGGCCGCGCCATCCACAACATAGAGACCTGGGAGCACGGTCTTGCTGGCAGCCGGCTGGCTGGCGTCAAACACCTGGCCAAACTCGTCTACCACGCCGTCCTCGTGGGTGACGCCGATCGGGCATCCGCCCAGCGGGTGGGTGATGGTCAGCTTCTTGTCTCCGAGCAGTCCCTGCCATGCCGGAAGCGCCAGATACTTGCCGCCCATTGCGGAAGAAAATTCCCGCAACAAGCCTTCAATGTCCGCCCAAAGTTTTTGCTGGGCGATGGGCTGTTCCCATCCAAGGTCAATCTGGTCACCGTCAATCCCCGCGAGCTTGAGCCTGCCGGTGGCGTCGTCCTGGCTCATGACGTTGAAGAAAAACGTGTCAGCGAGCATTTCCGCCTCCGTCTGGAACTTGTTGGGGTCGGAGGTATCAGGCACTTCGATCAGATGCTCTGTCAGGTTCGACTCCCACGCCGCTTTAATCAGCTGGAAAAAGTTTGGGCTGGCCCCGGCGTTATCCAGCAGTTCCAGACCTTTGCTGACAAATTCCGCAAATATCGAAGGCACGGCGCAGTCTTCAATCTTGATGAAGCGCCCGTTGAAGTTCATGGTGACGTGCGCGGTGTTGATGGGCCCGCGCGTGGTGTACACCGGAAGAGGTCTGCCGTCCGGCCCTTTGGTCTTGTAGGCGAAGGCGCCGAAGTCGCCGTTGCTGGAAAACTTGAAACCCAGCATCTGGCTCAGGGGGAGGGTCTTCTTCTTCGCCGAGCGCAGAAGGATTTCAGTGGAACCGAGCACGCCTCCGGCCAGAAAGACCTTGGGAGCAAATTCCTTCTTGGGCTTGCCATCGGAGGTGAAGTGGTCTTCGTAAGTCACCTCGTAGCCGCCGGGCTTCTGGGCAATGTGCAGGACTTTCGACTTCGGCCGAAGCTCGACTCCAGGACTCTTCAGGACTTTCTTGAACAAAGTTTTGTTGAGGGTGTGGCGCGCCTGCGGCAGGCAGCCCAACATGCAGCGGCCTTGGCGTTCGCAGTTGGTGTGGGCCGGGACAGAATCGCTGGCGGCGCCGCGATACGCGTCGTATTCGAATATAGCCAACTCCAGCGGCTCCCAGCTCATGGGCACGTTCAGTTTTTTCGAAACCTGCCGGGCCGCGGTCCGCAACACGCGGCTGCGGTCCAGAAGCACATAAGCTTCGTCTTTGTCTTGCTGCGGATTGGCGGGATCCACGCCGAGCGCGGCAAAATCGGCGGCGGTCATATCTTTGCCCATCGGCATCTTGGTGACGACGTAATTCAGCCAACCGCGGTTTGCGCCCTTACGGTTGTTGGGAGCGCCTTCCATCCAAGCGCGTGCGGCGGCGAACTCAGCGTCGCCCAGGTTCAAGCCAATGCGTGCCAGCGCCTCTGGCTTGGGACGGATGGTCACGTTGGAATAGATCAGCGATCCACCACCAACACCGTTGGCAGTCAGCACGTCCGCCTGGTGAAACAAGGAGTACTGATAGAGACCTTTGGGGTTAGCCGAGCTGCGTAGCGCCGCCACGAAGTCGGTCAGTCCCTTGCGATGGTCAGGTCGCGGCCAGTATTGCACGGGCATATTGTTTTGTGCTGCCCAGTCGCCAAACGGGTCGCCAACGTTCAAGCCAATCGGATACGAGGAGCGCCAAAACGTCCCGCGTTCCAGCAACAGCACTTTCTTGCCCTGGGCTACCAATTGCACCGCGGCGATCGTGCCGCCAAAACCGGTCCCGATGACAATCGCATCAAACGCCATATTCGCCTCCAGGCGAAAAGAAATTAAAGTTGACCTTGGGATTAAGTGAGCCGGCGGGTTCCGGCGTTACATGGTAAACGAGGAAAAGATCGCACAGCGTGAAGAACAGAAAATTCCGTTTTTGGGAATCAGTCATCCCGGAAAGGCCCAAAGAGAGCGAGACGGTGTCTAAGGAAGTTGTGGCTTTGGGTATTGGAACATAAGTACCATAAAATGGAACTTTGAGGGACTATGGGGTTGGTTGCAAGAGAGTTTTGCCAAGCGTTGGGGGTGAAAGAAAAGCCGTGCGCCAAGCGCTACTGATTGTCACGAACCTGTTGATCGCGGTTTGCTTGTGGGCCCAGACCCAAACCGCCATCCCCCTGACCCGAGAAGCTTTCACCCGTTCGCTGGTGGCCGCAGCCCTGGAGCGCCCCAAGCATGAGGTCACCTACGATCCAGGCTACGTGGGGATTGAGTATCCCGGTGGCGACGTTCCTGCCAACGCGGGCGTGTGCAGCGACGAGATTGTCCGAATCTATCGAGCCGTGGGCGTGGACTTGCAGAAAGAAGTCCATGAAGACATTGTGCGCGATCCTTCTCTGTACCCGCTGTCACGCTGGAAGCAGAAGCGTCCGGACCGCAACATTGATCATCGGCGCGTGCCCAACCTGATGGTTTTTTTCAGCCGCCACGGCGAGGAGCTGGCGCCGAGCTCGCGGGCCAAGGATTATGCACCCGGCGATCTGGTGGCATGGGACCTGGGCAATGGCGCGGTGCACATTGGCATAGTCGTGGACCAGAAAGCGCTGGCAACCCGCCGCTATATGATCGTGCATAACATCGGCGCCGGCCCGAAGATGGAGGACGTGTTGTTCGACTGGAAGGTCATCGGGCACTATCGCTATTTCGGGCCGCGGGCGAGCCGACCGGCACCGGCTGCGGGAGCGACATCGCCGTGACACGGGGAGGTGCTGGAGGCCGAGTGATGGAGCTCACAGACGCAAATACGGCAAAAAACTTACCTTCGCGAAGGCTATCTTAATTTTTTCTGACGAAGGGCCTTGATCCGTGCCGCGGTGGCCTTGGAAAGTCAGCGGAGATTGGGGTATAAAATAAGAACTGCGCTAACAGCAAGCCCCGGCTGTGGCGGAAATCACGCAAGGCAAAGCATAATTATGTCAACTACTACCGCCATGCCCACCAAAGGCCTTGAGGGCGTTGTCGCCGCGAACTCGTCGATTTGCTACATCGACGGCGATGCCGGGGTGCTTGCGTACCGCGGCATCGACATCCACGAACTAGCGGACAATTCCAGTTTTGAGGAAGTCTGCTACCTGCTGTGGTTCGGGCGGCTGCCGCAGCGCGCCGAACTCGATGACCTGAAGAAGAAACTGGCTGCCGAACGCAAGATAGATCCTGCCATCTACGGAATGATGCAGCAGATTCCCAAAACGGCTACGCCGATGGAAGTCCTGCGCACCGCCGTCTCCGCGCTTTCCTTTTATGACAAGGATGCAGAGGCCATGGATCACGACGCCAACGTGCGCAAGTCCATCCGCCTGACGTCGCAGATTGCCATGATCGTGGCCGGTTACGACCGCATCCGCAAGGGCAAGAGCGTGACGCCGCCCGATCCGTCGCTTTCTCACGCTGCCAACTTCCTGTTGATGCTCAACGGCGAAAAGCCAACGCCCACGGCGGAGAAGGCCCTCGACGTTGCCCTGATCCTGCATGCCGACCATGAGTTCAACGCTTCCACGTTCGCGGCGCGCGTGACCGCGGCCACGCTTTCCGATATGCACTCCGCCATCGTGAGTGCTATCGGCGCGCTGAAGGGCCCGCTGCACGGCGGCGCCAACGAAGCTGTGATGCGCATGCTGTTTGAGATCGATAAAAAAGGCGAAGACCCGGTAGAGCACGTGAAAGCCATGCTGGCCGCGCACAAGAAAGTCTCCGGCTTTGGCCACCGGGTATATCACACCGAAGACCCGCGGGCGACGCACCTGCGCCAGATGTCGCGCGACCTGGGCCGCTCCGCCAATCCTAAGTGGTACGCAATGTCCGAAAAGATCGAGCAGTACATCAAGACAGAAAAACGCCTCAACGCCAACGTGGATTTTTATTCCGCATCGACCTATACGACGCTGGGCCTCGATGTGGACCTGTTCACACCGGTCTTCGCCGTATCACGCATCAGCGGCTGGACCGCGCACGTGATCGAGCAGCTCGACGACAACCGGCTCATCCGGCCCCGGGCCGAGTACGTGGGGCCGAAGTATCCGAACCACTACGTGGCGATGGATCAGCGGTAAGCTCGACCGGCGATACAGGCGCAACCTGCCTGATCTACCACCATCTTGGCATCTTATCCGGCGCACAAACCCGGGCGTAACCGCGGTATCGCCAACCCCTCAGGCTCCCGTCCTGTCTGTTTTCTGGCGGCAAGAGTCGATCGTGCCCTTACCGCGATTTGCCGCAAGGGTTAGGATAATAGTCCGGTCAGCGACTGACTGATAAGACAAATGAGCGTCAACGAACAACAGGTCGCGCGCACCAAGCTTTACTGGCAGTGCCAGTTTGGCGGCTGGCTGGCCTTCGGCCTAGTCCAGTTGTCCCCGATTTTGTTGTACAACAACAGCAGAACCCGGATTTTACAGCTTCTGTATCCAGCGATCCTGAAGTTAGCGCTCGGACTGGCCGGCACGCACTTGTTGCACCTTGGCATTCGGCGGCAGCAATGGCTTCAGATGACAGGCGGCCATCTGACGCTGCGACTGTTGAGCGCGATTGCTCTGTTAGCGGCAATCCTGGCGGGAATCGAGGCGCTCGTCAATGCGCGGCTGCCGCACGATCCCATGTACCACCCGACGGATCCCCGCAGGATCTTTCTGGGTTGGATTTCCTGGATGATCGTCTTGTCGTTGTGGGCCACGCTCTATGTGACGATCCATGAGTTTCGCAGCCGCCGCGCGCGGGAGGTGCGTTCCTTGCGTCTGGAAATGATGGTCCAAGACGCGCAATTGCGCGGGCTACAGGCGCAGCTCAATCCGCATTTTCTGTTCAACTGCCTCAACGGCTTGCGGGAAGTGATTGCTGAAGACCCTGAGCGCGCGCAACTGATGGTTACACAGCTCTCCGCACTGTTGCGCTATTCTCTTCAATCCAATCAGTCCAAGACCGTACCTCTGGCTGATGAAATCCGCGCAGTAAAAGATTACCTCTCCCTCGAAGAAATACGTTTTGAAGAGCGGCTGCGCGTCCGTTGGTTCGTGGCCGACGAAGCTTGTGGCGCAGGCGTGCCGCCCATGCTTCTCCAGACCCTGGTGGAGAACGCGCTGAAGCACGGCATCGCGCAACGGCCACAAGGAGGCGAAGTCGCCATCCATGCCCGCCTTGCGGGCTCCGACCTTGAGTTGGAAGTGATCAACAGCGGCGAACTTGACGGTCACGGTCACTCATCCCCCGAGGCGGTGGGATTGAAGAACGCCCAGGAGATGATCAAGCTGTTGTACGGAGAACGTGCCAGCCTGGTTCTGAGGAATGCAGCCGACGGCCGGGTACAGGCGCTCGTGAGGGTGCCAGTGGTTCAAGCGGAGGTCGTCACATGAAGGCCCTGCTGGTGGACGATGAACGCCTGGCGCGGGCTGGACTGCGCCGCATGCTAAGAGCTCATGACGACGTGGTGGTGGTGGGTGAAGCTGCGAATGCCGGCGAAGCCGCAGCGCAAGTGCGCCGGCTTCAGCCCGACATTGTTTTTCTTGACGTTGAGATGCCGGGGAAGAGCGGCCTGCAACTGCTGGATGAGCTCGACGAGCTGCCGAACGTGATTTTTACCACAGCTTACCAGGACTACGCGGTGCGCGCTTTTGAGGTCAGCGCGCTGGACTACCTCGTCAAGCCGATCTCCGCCGAACGCCTGGCTTCGGCGCTGGACAAAGTGCGCAAGTCCTCGGTGCGGGAACAA
>DATFXI010000080.1:0-26365 GCA_035316085.1 Candidatus Angelobacter sp. | reverse complement strand
GGGATTGTTCGTTGCCATCCCGGCCGTGATGATGTTCAACTATTTCACCGGCAAGGTGGAAGCATTCGATGTGGAGATGGACAACTCCTCCAGCGAGCTGGTGGACTACTTCCTGAAGCGGTCAGGCGCGCGGCGGTAAGTCCAAGGAGCGCACTCAATGGCAATCGCAGTTCGCAACGAAGGCGCCAAGGTCAATTCCAACATCAACGTCACTCCGATGGTGGACGTGATGCTGGTGCTGTTGATCATCTTCATGGTGATCACGCCGATGCTGCAGCACGGCCCGCCGGTGGAATTGGCTAAGGCAAACAATCCGATTCAAATGCAGGACGCGGATAAAGAAGACGCGATCTTGGTGGCTGTGAATCGCGAAGGCAAGGTTTTTCTTGGCAATGACCAGATCAACCCGGCGGACTTGACGCAGAAAGTCAGGGACCGTCTCCTCAACCGCGCGGACAAGCGGGTGTTCGTGAAAGCTGACGCCCGTTCCCACTACAAATCCGTGGTGGAAGTCGTGGACAATGTCCGCTCGGCCGGCGTGAGCGAGCTGGCCTTGCTGACCGAACAGAAACGGCAATAGCCCCTAACCGGAACGATTTTGAAAACGAGGTAACCCTTATGGCAATGGCAGTGGGAGGTCCCGGTGGGGGGCCAACTTGTGACATTAACGTCACGCCCATGATCGACGTGCTGTTAGTGCTGCTGATCATCTTCATGGTGATCACTCCGCTGACGCCGCATGGGCTGGAGGCGCTGGTTCCCCAGCCGCCGCCGCCCAACACGCCGCCCAGTCCGACCGACCGCACCGTGGTGGTGCAAGTTCTGCAACCCTCCAGTGGCGGCGAGCTTAAGTTGAAGATCAACCAGGATGACGTGACTTGGGGCAATCTTTCTTCCCGGTTGACCGACATCTTCAAAACCCGGGCCGAGCGCGTGATGTTCGTGAAAGGCGACGACGATGTCGAGTTCCAGTACGTCGCCAGAGTCATCGACATGGCGAAAGGCACGAACGTCATCGACCGTGTCGGTTTGATAACGGCGAAGATTGAGGCTGGCCAGTGATTGTTTGACTCCTCAGCACGGGACCCGTCTCTTCAAGAGCCGGGTCCCGTGGCGTCCTGCTCCAGGACAAAAAATTCCTAACTCCGGCAAGGAGCCAGAAAAAGATGAACAGAGGCACACGACTCGCGGCGGGACTCGCCGTCGCAGCCGCGCTGTTGAGCGCAGCGGGGTGCAAGAAGCTGCAGGCGCGCGACCAGCTCAATAAGGGCGTCCAAGCGTACCGAAATGCCAACTATGAGGGCGCGATCGAGCACTTCAAGAACGCCGTGGACTATGACGATGATCTTCAAGTGGCCAAGCTCTACCTGGCCACGGCTTATGCCCAGCAATATGTACCGGGTGAGGGCTCTCCCGGCAACCTTCGCAACGCTCAGTTGGCGATTGACGAGTATCAGAGAGTGCTGGAGAAGGATCCCAAAAGCGTCAACAGTCTAAAAGGCATCGCCTACCTGTATATGAACATGAAGGATTTCGATAAGGCACGCGAGTACTATCGCAAAGCGTCCGACGTGGATCCTAACGATCCGGAACTTTATTACTCGCTGGGCGTGATTGCCTGGACCCAGGCGTACCGAGACGCGGCCGAAGCCAAAGCCGCCGCGGGGTTGAAGGTGGATGACGTGCTCAAGAGTAAGCCAGACCAGAAACTTTGCGATCAGCTGCGCGCTAAGGATGGCGCGGTCATCGACGAAGGTATGAAGTATTTGGAGACGGCGATTGATAAGCGTAAGGATTATGACGACGCCATGGCTTACCTCAACTTGCTTTACCGGCGCAAGGCGAACGACATTAGCTGCGATGATCCGGCGGCAGTTGCTAATTACGTGAAAATTGCCAACGAGTGGAGTGACAAAGCCATGGCTGCCCGCAAGAAGAAAGCAGAAGAAGCGGCTAAGAAAAACGTGGGCGGCATCATTCTGGAGGCATCGCCCAGCCCCACGCCGCAGCGCTAAATCTTTTCTGCGCTTTCCTGGCCCCTCTTGCGAGAGGGGCCTTACTTTTATGCTTGTGACGGCCCGCTCACTCAGGGCCGTCCGCTGATCGAGTACAATCACTCCTCTCATGTTCAAGAAGGTCCTTATCGCGAACCGCGGCGAAATCGCCGTGCGGATCATCCGGGCGTGCCGGGAAATGGGCATGGCCACGGTGGCCGTGTTTTCTGACGCGGATCGCGCGGCTCTGCATGTGAGCCACGCCGATGAGGCCTATCTTCTCGGCCATGCCGCGGCCACCGAGTCATACCTCAATATCGCCAAAGTGCTCGAAGTGGCCCGGCACAGCGGAGCGCAAGCGATCCATCCCGGCTACGGGTTCCTCTCAGAGAATTCACGCTTCGCGCGCGCCTGCGCTGAAGCCGGAGTGAAATTCATCGGGCCTCCGGCCGCAGCCATGGAGCTGATGGGTTCCAAGACCCGCGCCCGCCAGGCCATGCAAGCTGCGAACGTGCCCATGGTGCCTGGATCAGCGCGAGGCTTATCAGCCCAGGAAGCCGCCGACTTGGCCGCGCGTATCGGTTTCCCAGTGATGATCAAGGCTGCTGCCGGGGGCGGCGGCAAAGGCATGCGCCTGGTGCGCGCGCCCGGTGAACTCGAATCTGCGTTTGCCACGGCGCAGAGCGAAGCCCTGCGCGCTTTCAACGACGGCGAAGTTTATCTTGAGAAGCTCATCGAGAATCCGCGGCACATCGAAATTCAGGTTATCGCCGATGAGCACGGCAACATCGTCCATCTGGGCGAGCGCGAATGCTCGCTGCAGCGCCGCCATCAGAAAGTGGTGGAGGAAGCGCCGTCGGCGGTGGTGGATGAAGATCTGCGCCGGCGCATGGGTACGGTCGCCGTACAGGCCGCCCGGTCGGCTGGATACACGAGCGCAGGGACCGTGGAATTCCTGGTGGATGGCGCGAGGAACTTCTTCTTCCTCGAAATGAACACGCGCTTGCAGGTTGAACATCCTGTCACCGAGTTGGTGACCGGGCTGGACCTGGTGCATCTGCAATTACGTATTGCTGCGGGAGAGAAACTTCCCTTCAGGCAGGAAGACGTTGCTCTGCGCGGCCACGCCATCGAGTGCCGCATCTACGCCGAGGATCCGGAGAACAACTTCTTTCCCTCGCCGGGAACCATTACCCGCTTGTTGCGACCTTCCGGCCCGGGCGTGCGCGACGACAGCGGCGTTTACGAGGGCTGGACAGTGCCGCTGGACTACGATCCCATGCTCTCCAAACTGATTGTGCATGCTCCAGACCGCGCCTCGGCGCTGGCGCGCATGCGGCGCGCCATCAGCGAATATTTCGTGGGCGGCATTAAGACCAACCTGCCGCTGTTCCAGCGTATTCTCGAGCATCCTGATTTTGTCGCGGCCCGTATTGACACCGGCTTTCTTGATCGCCTGCTGGCGTCGCCGGCTTCGGCCAAGGCATCCTCGAGCAAACTGGACGACATAGCTGCCGTTTCCGCCGCGCTCTTTACAGCTGCGACCGCGCCTCCGGCCGGCAATGGCCGGCGCAGCGACGATCCACAGCGATCCGTGACTTCAGCCTGGAAACGTGCCGCGCGCGACGAAGGAATCGAGCGCCTGTGATCTACGAGGTCATCATCCAGGGAAAAACACGCCGCGTCGAGCTTCTCCGCACCGGCTCCGGCTGGCAGTGCAAGCTCGACGGAAAGGATTTTTTGGCGGACGTGGCTTTTCCTCGTCCCGGCCTGTTATCGATCCTGGTCGACGGCAAGTCGTATGAAGTCAAGCAGCAGGCAGTTGCTGGCGAAAACAGCATCGTCATCGGGCAGGAACGCTTCAGCGTGGCGGTCCGCGACCCGCGGTCCCTGGCATCACGCCGCCGCGCCGGCTACGACGAACAGGGCGTCAAAAAAATCACCGCGCCCATGCCGGGGAAGGTTGTCCGCATTCTGGCACCAGCCGGGACCGCTGTGGAGTCAGGCCAGGCAGTGCTGGTGATCGAAGCCATGAAGATGCAGAACGAGCTGAAGTCTCCCAAGAAAGGTAGGGTGAAGAAGCTCAACGTTAGCGAGGGCGCGGCCGTGGAAGCCGGCCAGTCGCTGGCGGAAGTCGAGTGACCTACGCGCCTCGACTTTCTTTTCTTCTCTGATCCACAACTGATTGTGTTATCAGCCAACGAAAAAGAGCCGTGGCTACCAGCGTACCCAAGAATTGTGCGAGCAGAAACGCCGGCGCATCAGTGAGCCTGATTCCGGTAAAGGTGTTGCTAGCGGTGCGAGCCAATGTGACTGCTGGGTTTGCAAAAGAAGTCGAAGCGGTAAACCAGTAAGCGGCGGTGATATATGCGCCAACCGCATAAGCGGTTGCCGAAGGACGAAATCGAGCACAACTCAAAATTACGCACAGCAGCCCGAAGGTCGCCACGAATTCACTTCCTGCCTGGGCAGCACCGTGGCGAGCGTGCCAAGAAGTGGAGAACACCGGCAATCCGAACATCAAGTGGGCCATGGCTGTCCCGGCGAACGCTCCGGCGAACTGTGCGACCAGATAGGGGAAGACGCGACGCCACGGAAAGTCGCCGGTGCAAGCCAAGGCTAGCGTCACGGCGGGGTTGAGGTGTGCTCCGGAAATCGGAGAAAAGGCAACTATTAAAGCTACCAGGGCAGCGCCAGTCGCCAGCGTGTTCGCCAGCAGGGCCACAGCCACATTGCCGCCAGCGAGCCGCTCTCCCATAATCCCGGAACCGACCACCGCTGCCACCAGCAAAGCGGTGCCCAAAAACTCAGCCACAACCTGAGCGCCGAGGTTGAATTTCATTGGCCGCCGATTCTTTCGATTTCACTCTGCAAGGCTAACCGGTCGAGACTGGCAAAAGGCAGGGAAAGAAACAAGCTGATGCGGCGGTCGAGCAGGAAAAAAGCGTCACGAAACGCGCTCTCGATCTGTTCCTTCGTGCCCTGAACGGCTGCCGGATCGGGCACGCCCCAGTGAGCCGTGAGAGGATGCCCGGGCCAGACAGGGCAGACTTCCCTGGCCGCATTGTCGCAAACCGTGAACACGAACTCCATCTTCGGCGCGTGTGGCTGCGAAAACTCCTCCCATAACTTGCTGCGCAACGCGTCAACCGGCACATGCGCGACTGCCAACTGGCGCAACGCCTCCGGCCGGACCGTCCCGGAAGGATGGCTCCCGGCGCTGTAAGCCCGGAAAGTTGGCCGGCCTTTGTGGTTCAGGATGGCCTCGGCCATGATCGAGCGCGCTGAGTTTCCCGTGCACAGGAACAGGACGTTATAGCGGCTGCGCATCTTACTTTTCCTCTTACCAAAATTCGTCAATTGCAGCATTCTGGCCCACAGCACACAGACGGCTTGCGGGCGCGAACGAACGCGCTCATGAACTTGCCGTCCACCTCGGAGGCGATGGTGTCGGTGTCGTCATCCAGGCCTTGCGCCAGCAGAAATTCGCGGGCGTCTTCGGCCCGGTAAACCCGCGTGGGCTCGATTTCGATCTGCTCAAAGCCGGCATCGGCAAGCTTTTGCCGGTATTCGCTCTCATCGAGCGCTCCGGCCACACAACCCACCCACAACAAAACGCTCTTGCGGATCATGGGCGTGATTTGGCCCCGGGTTACTACATCAGAGACGGCAAAACGCCCGCCAGGGCGCAGCACGCGGTACGCCTCGCGCAGGACACGGTCTTTGTCGACGGACAGATTGATGACGCAATTGGAGATGACTACGTCAACAGAACAATCCTTAAGAGGAATGCTCTCCATCTCGCCTTTCAGAAATTCCACGTTCTCGGCTTGGGCCTTGCGCTTGTTTTCGTTGGCCAAGGCCAGCATTTCGTCGGTCATGTCCAAACCGTAAGCTTTGCCGGTCGGACCCACGCGCCGCGCGGATAGCAGCACGTCGATGCCGCCGCCGGAGCCTAGGTCCAGGACCGTTTCTCCGGGATTCAATCGCGCGAGCGCAGTTGGGTTGCCGCAGCCGAGCGAGGCCAGAAGGGCTTCGGCCGGAATCTCGCCGGCTTGCGCTGCGTCGTAAAGGTTGGACGTGATGGGATCGCAGGACGGTCCAGTGGCGGACGCGGCCCCGCAACAGCTGCTGCCGCCGCTGGTCACGCGCAAGGCGGCTTGCCCGTATTTCTCTTTGACGATTTCTTTGATGTCTTCCCCGGCCATGGCTCCTCCTAACGGCAAAGGGTGACGATGTCCCGCGGCTTCAGCGCTTTGTTCCGCGTGCAGCACTCGGCGTAAAGGAACTGCAGCAGCTCCTGCAAAGCTTGGGTGTTGGCGGTGTAGCGCAAGAAAGTGCTTTCCCGCCGGACCCGCACCAGGTCCTCGCTCTTGAGTTTGTCCAGATGGTGCGAAAGTGTTGAGTTGGGAATGTCCAGCTCGTCCTGAATATCCCCGACCACCAGGCCCTCGGGATGGGCCGTAAGCAGCAACTGCATAATCCTTAACCTGGGCTCGGTGCCCATAGCGGAGAACATGTCGGCGTACCTGGCTATATGTTCTGTCGAAACCTGACAAGAGCGACTCATATTTCCATATTTGCAGAAATATGAACTCTGTGTCAAGAGGAATGGCTGCGAAGGAAATTTAGCTGGCACTTGTCAGGAATGCTCGGCTTGCCCTGTGCAGAAACCTACTTTTGACCGGCGTCCTTCAGGATCTGCTCCACGAAGTAATTGTGGATTTCGGCGCTGTTGCGCAGATTCTCGTCATAGGCCGCGCGCAGGAACTGCTCCCTCTGGTTGCGCAGCTGGTTGCGGATCAACTGCTGCACGCCGGGATCGCTGAGATCGCGCTGGCCGGCAGCTTCCTTACCCAGCAGCTTCACGACGCGGTAGCCCAAAACCTTTTGCGTCGCCGGGTTCACGATCGGGATCACGTCAGTGAACTGGCCGGCCTTCAGTTTGGCCACGGCATCGCGCGTAGTGGGATCGGTGTTCGGGCCTTTGACCTGAGATTCGGGGATAGCCCCCAGCTCGCCGCCGGAGCGCGCTGTATCCGGGTCTTCGGAATATTTGGCCGCCAGCGAAGCAAAATCTTCGCCGCTCTCCAGGCGGTTATAGATCATGCGGATCTTTTCCTTGGCCTGGGCTTCGTTTTGCGCTTTGTTGGGGATCGGTCCTGAAGGCACGTTCGCTTGCGCGCTGACAAAAATGTGAGCCAGGTAATACTGTGGCTCCACTACGTTGAACTGGACCTTGTGCTCGTTGTAATAATTTTGAATATCAGCGTCGGAAATCGTGACTTTGGAAGCAATCTCCTTGTTCAAGAGTTTGTCGATGGTTAAGTTTCGGCGGACTTCCAACTTGTAGTCGTCCTCCGTCATCCCCATCTCTTGCAATTTTTTTGTGAATTCTTCCTTCGTATAAGGCGCTTTCGCCTGGTTGACCCGATTTTCAACTTCCTCGTCCGTGGCCACGATTCCTAACTTTTCAGCCTTCTGCAAATAGAGTTGCAAGCTGATGATCTGCTGCAAAAGCTGCAGTCGCAGCGCCTGGTCCTGCTCCGCGGTGAGTTTCTGCGATGCGCCAGCAATCTGCTTCTTAACGCTCTTGTCCAATTCCGAACGCATGACTTTGTAGCCGTTGACCTTGGCCATAACGTCGCTGCCGGGAGATCTGGGGCAGCCGGTGAGGCTCAGCGCCAAGGCAGTTCCCAGCAACAGCTTGCTGCGCAGGCTATTACGCGTTTGAATCAAACGATTTTTCTCCTCAGAGTCTTAAATGAGGTACGATACCCGACTTCAGGCCCGAGCTGCTACTTTTTTGCCCCCGCGGATGGAGACGCAGCGGCCGCTGCACTCCCGCCTTCTCCCAGCGCGCGGTCCAGGATAGCGCGCAACTCGCCTTCCGGGACGGCTCCAGTGACTCTCTCGCCGTTGATGAACAGTGTCGGCGTGGAGTCCACACCCAGTTTGTCGCCTTCGGCCATCGAGGCCCGCACCGCGGATTCATCCTGTTTCTTGAAGCATGCCTGGGCTCTGGCCACATCCAAATGATGCTTCTCAGCCTGCTCGGAGGCAGCTTTGTCCAGGTTGGCTGCGGCTTCGTCGCGATTGCGCCCGCTGATCATCTTCTGATTGGCGTGAACGTAGTCTGCAAAGTCCCAATAGGCCGCGCCGCTCTGCTCCGCCAGACAGTTGGCGTTGATGGCGGCGTGCATGGCCCAGGGATGGATCTCCAACAGCGGGTAATCCTTGTAAACGATCTTGATCTTGTCGCCGTAGGCTTGTAGCACACCGGGAAACAGGGAGGCGTGCATGCGCGAACAGAAGGGACACTGAAAATCGTCGTAATTGATGATGGTGACCTTGGCGTTTGCATTGCCCCGAACCGGGCGGCCCTGCACGTCAATTTTGGCCATCACGTCCTGGGAGATATCGAATTTCTCCAGATAGGCAAGGCTCTTGCGGTCCTTGGAAATCAGAAAATCGTGGGTGCTGGTGTGACCGCCGCCTTTGAATGTGACCACAATCTGGTCATAGCCGCGGACATCGCTCGGCTTGGGGTCGGCCACGGCAATTTCAATGCTGGGATGAACGTTGAATCGCGACCGAATCTCAAGTTGCACCCGGCGCAAGGTGTCCGGAGCTAAAGCGCTGGGGCTCTGGGCTTTGCAGCCTGGACCAAGTAAAGCCAAAAAAAGGATCGTGCCTAGAAAAATGCCGTTATTTCTTGCCAATGGGACCGCCTTTATGCAAAAAACTGTCCCTGAGATTATCTCATGAGGGCTGGCGCGAAAGGCTATCCGAAGGAGTTAAGACGAGAGTTTGACCAATGATCTTGCCGCTGAGGCCGCATTCATGGACCCGGAGCGAAAGCCCTCGGTATCGATCGCGACGAAGGTGAAGCCCAGCGCCTTGAAGATGCGGGTGAACTCAGCAAACATCTCTAGTGTCAGGGCCCGCTCCAGCTCTTCTTTAGCGATTTCAATCCTGACGATATCACCATGATGACGGACCCGAACCTGGCGGAACCCCAAAGCGCGAAGTGCATCTTCACCCTGTTCGACAGCGGAGAGAGCTTCGCGCGTCACCGGCCGCCCGTACTCGATCCGCGAGGAAAGGCACGCCGAAGCCGGCTTGTCCCAAACCCGCAGGCCGGCCTGGCAGGCCAGTTCGCGGATATCAGCCTTAGTCAGCCCGGCGTCGAGCAACGGCGCAGCTACGCGGTGAATACGCGCCGCGTCTTGTCCCGGCCGAAAGTCGCCTTGGTCGTCAAGGTTGACGCCGTAAGCAATACTGCGGAACCCGCGCGCCAACGCGAAAGATTCCATCACATGAAACAGCTCGTCTTTGCAGTGAAAGCAGCGTGCGCGATCGTTGCGGACATACTCCGGACGCTGCATCTCGGCGGTGGGGATCACCTCGAGCGGTATGCCCTGCTCCTGCGCGAAGGCCACGGCGTCCTGGAGCTGCGTGCGGGCCAGGCTGGGCGAATCGGCGATCACCGCCAACATGTCTGACTTCAACGCCTGGTGTGCCGCCCAGGCAAGGTAAGCGGAGTCCACGCCGCCTGAGTAGGCGACCACAGTCCGTCCCAGCGAAGAGAGGATTTCCTGGAGCCGTTCCTGCTTGGCTGCTAGAGGCATGCAGTTGATTTTAGCGCGTTAGATCAGCGGTGTGGAGCGGAGCGCGGGAGGAGAAGATCAGAACAAGCGTTCTTGCCGCTTCATATTGCCGAATGTAGCTATGTTGGCCAGGGTGAAGGCGAAACGGTACTGGTTTTCGTCGCGGCCGACGGAGGGCAGGAAGAAGCGGCGGTATTCGAAGGCAAGGCCGCAGCAATCCCAGTTGTATGCCGCCTGGGCTGCGGCGAACTGGCGCAGGTTGAAAAAGAAGTCATAGCCCAGGCTGCCGGCCAGGCTCAGGCCGCGCTTGGTAGGACTGCCGTAGCCCAGCAGGCCGCGTGCCTGGTTGAAGTCCTGGGGCAGACAGGGGACAGTCAGATGGCCGGGAAAACAAGGAGGCAGCGGCGTGCGCGTGCCCGGCGCAAACACGACTTCGCCCAGGTTCTCGAAGAAGGCTTGGCTGGCGCCCAGAAAGTAATTGCGCCAGTGGTAGGTGGTGTAAAGCGTGCTGGAATTGATGCGGCCTTTCTTGGTGTCGTAATCCAGCTCCCATCCCGTATCCAGGTCCCAATTAGGGTCGCCGCCATTCGTGCGGTAACGCAGCCGGGAAACGATAGGAGCAAACCGTCGGGGCTCCGTGAGGAAAGCGATGCCAGTGAAATCAACGGTGGTGGTGAGCACGTTGCGGGTGCCCGGCAGTACGGCGCCGCCGAAGTCGGGGTCGATGAAATACTTTTGCTTGACTTCCCAGGTGATGAACTCGTTGGCCCCGGCGGGAACGCAGGTGGTCACCTTCTGCTCGTCGCAGTCAGTCTTGGCCCGCTTCAAGAACAGGCGTTGGGTCAAACCATACTCAACTTCGTTGGTGTTGCTGAGAATATCGCGGTAGTCGAAGCGGATGATGGAAAAGAAATTCTCCACGCCGTTGGTATACCGGTAAGTCACACTGGGTTCAACAGTGTGTTTGATCCTTCTTCCAGCCACAGTGAAGTCGAAGACCTTGGCCAGCACGGGTGGCCGCAGCTCCAGGCTGCTGTCAAGGACGCGACGGTTGATGATGTCGTTGATGGGCACCGGGCCAGTGAGGCTGGGAACGTCTTGTTCGGTGTACACGGTGTTGCGCAGGCTAACCGCGGGGAGAATGGTCCAGCCGTGGAACAGGAGCGGCAGCGAAATCGTAGGACTAATGTCGAAACGGCCGACTAGCCCGGGCGTGACGAAACCCGGCTCGCTGCGCCGCAAGCCTTCGGCAGCGAGATCATACGACCAGTACAACGGCGACCTAAAAATTCTGTGGTCCACGCTGGAAAGATCCAGCCCGGGAACGTGCAAGATGGTGATCACGTCACCGGGCGTGGTGCTTTGGAAGTTCTGGTAGCGCGCAGCGTAGCCGTTGAAGAAAAACCCGTTCACGCTCTTGGAGAGAAACGCGGTAGACCGCACTTCCGAGTTCACGGCTTGGGAAAACGTTTCGGCAAAAGCCTGGCGGAATGCGAAGGAACTCAAGTACTCGAGCGATGCCACGCCGCGGATATTGTGCGGGAACATAGCGACGCCGTTGAGCTTAATGTCCTCGCCACCCTGGTTGACTTTGCTGGTTGTCTTCACCCCGCTGGGGCTAACTGTGGTCTGGGTAGTGCCGCGGTCGAAAACCTGAAAGTAGCTAAAGTTGATAAACGAGGACTGACTGGGTGTGGCCCGAAAACTTTCCGTGAGCGCCCAACCACGGCGGGAAAGATACTCTCCGCCCAGAGTGGCGTCCATGCTGCGGTTGATGGCCCAGTAGAAAGAGTCGCCCACGATAGTGCCTTTGGCGGTGGAAGAGCCGATGACGGGAATCAGAAAGCCGCTTTGCCGTCCCAGACGTTCCACCGGCGGCGATGCGTATGGCAAGTAAACGACAGGCACGCCTTTGATTCGGAAAGTGCCGTTATACACTTTGGCCGAATCTCCCACGCGCAGGATGATCTTGGCGGCGTGAACTTTCCACTTGGGATGAGGCAGCTCGCAAGAAGTAGCCGAGCCGCCGTGCAACACGTATTCCTGCGGGCCGGTTTGCTCCAGCATCCGGGCGGTGAAAGCTATCGGGCTCGACGAAGTCAAGGTGACGTTCAGACCACGAAAGCGCGCGCCCGTGGTGCCGGTCACGTCGTAAAACTTTCCCGTCTGGCTGCGAATGTTGTAATTGGCGTGGCTAGCGGCGATGTGCATGTCGCGCGGACCGCCGTCAAGCCGGGCTCCCCCCGTGGCCGCGGCTTCACCCGACGTAGCATCGTAGGTCACCGTTTCACCGTGAAAGATATAAGTTTCGAACTTGACTTCCACCGCGCCGCGCAGCGTATAAACGTCGCCCGCTTTCTCGCACTCGCGCGCCGTGATTTCAACCGGCTGCTCCTCGCTGATGACGGTCCTCGGCTTCGCCCCCGCCGGCTTCTGGCCTTTGCGCGGGCCTCCCGCCGCACCCACCGTCGGCGGCGAAGTGAGCACCAAATGACAGCCGGTCTGTGTTGAAGCAGTTTGCGCGGAATCAGCCGGAGCAGGCAGCGCCTGGCTTGTCACTGGGGTTGCACCCAGAAACAGATGACAAACCACCCCCGCTGTGATAACAAACTGAAGTTGGGAACGCATGTCGTAGAAGATTTGCCATGGCAAGGTAACATGGCATGTTTTCGAAAAGCAAAGCCTGGCCGTCTCCCCGCGACTGCTTCCCGTTCTCTGGCGAACTCACAATCCGTTCATGACCTGCACCGTCTGCGGTAAGCCCTACCCTTGCGCGCACAGCCGGAGGAATACGTCGGCATTGTTGGAGCCGGACCCTCGAAGCGCCGGCGATGCGGTTGCCCGAAGCAACGCGTCACGCACGCTTTCGCCGACCGAAGTGCTCGACCGCGTGGAGCGCGAACGCTGGCGGAGGGAAGTGATCTCCCGCGTGCAGGAGCATCGCGCGCGCCGGCGCCGCTTCGATCCCAACGCGTCACTTGATCTCGAATTCCCTGCCGAAGAAGAAACCGCTCTCGATGCCGCCGGCACGCCGGAGCAAGCACCGGTCTTGCCCCTGCCCGATGATGGTGGAGATGCGGCGCTGCTGGACGAAATGGGACGATCATCGGCGCGCCTACGCCCGCCGAAGATCATCTGCTTTCCCCGGCAGTCGTTGCCGGACGTGGAGCTCGCTGATCCTGTGCTGGAGACGCCGCGCATACTGGATGCATCCGAAAACGCAAGCGAACCCGTAGCGGAACAAATGGAATTGCTCGAAAGCTTCGCGGACATTTATCTGGAGCCGCCGCAGCCCAACGAAGACGCCGAACCTCTGCCACCACAAGCCGCTCCGCTCTGGCAGCGCTTGCTCTCCGGACTGATGGACGCCGGCATCGTGCTGGCTGCCGCCATCATGTTTGCCGCGACCTTCGTAAAGCTGGCCGCCGTCGTACCGGCGTCGCGCCTGGCTGGCCTGTGCGCGCTCGCCGTAACCGTGACGATCTGGCTCATGTTTCAGTACATGTTTCTGGTCTATGGCCGGGGAACGCCTGGAATGCGTGCCACCAACCTGGAGCTGTGCAATTTCGCCGGACGCCACGCCTCGCGATTGAGGCGCAGTTGCCGGGCACTGGCCACAGCGCTCTCTGGACTCTCGCTCTGCTTAGGCTATGCCTGGAGCTTCGTGGACGAAGATACTCTGGGATGGCACGACCGCATCAGCGGGACGTATCTGCGGACGATCGGGCCGAGGCTGGAGTGAAACTGTTCTCAAGCCACCAGCTCTTCCGGGGCCTTTTCGCTCGTTGGGAAGATCTCGACGGACTTGTCTCCATGAAGCAGCGGCCAACCTTGGCGCAGCACGAACTCCAGCCAGGTGCCGGCGGCCTGCGAGGTGAGCACGGCCACCAGCACCAGCGTGGTGTAGAAAGCAGGACTGATGATTCCGGCCTCGAACGCTACACTGGCCAGCACGATTCCCGGCCCGCCACGTGCGTTGGTGGCCACCGCCAGGTTGACGACGTCCAGTCCGCGAAACCCGGCCAAGCGCGCGCCCAGCGCGACGGAAAGAAGCTTCACGGTGCAGGCGCCGGCAAGGAAACCCAGCAACATGACTGGTGAGAAGTCTTTCCCGAAGGCCAGGCTGTAACCCACCAGACCGAAATACACTGGGATAAAGAGGGCAAACGAAAAGTGTGAGATCGTTTCCAACGCCTGCCCCATCCGTTTACGCGACACGGCAAAGCCGGCAAGAAACGCGGCGAAGACAAGGTTCACATCCAGCAGACCTGCTGCCGCCACATAAACAAATGCAATCAGCAAGGTAAAGGATACTGGCGAACTTTGCGCGAGCAGATTGAAACGCGACTTCGCCAGGCGCTTCATGAAGCGCGGCGCGGCCGAGAGCGCAAACAGGAAGTAAAGGAGCGTCGCGGCAATGTGCAATGCGATTCTTGTCTGAGGCAGCCCGCTGGAGGCCGTTATGGCGGTGGCAATTGCCAGCACCGCCCACAAGACAATGTCCTCGAGCACCGCCACGCCCAGGACCAGCCGGGCAAAGCGTGTGTGCAGGACCTTGAGGTCGAAGAAGATCCGGGAGATTACGGGTATGGAAGTGACGGCAACCGCGATGCTCATCACCAGAATCAGCGAAATGCGGCTGGCCTTCGCGCCCATAAACCACCCCAGCGGCAGAGCGGAAGCGCCCACGACCATGGCCAGGAACGGCAACCCTGTGCCCAAGGTTGCGAGCCAGGCAATCTGTTTGCGTTCATGTCTCTGGAACAGGGCTTTGACCTCCGCGCCGGAGAGAAACATGAGCAACAGCAGGCCCAACCAGGCGAGCAGATCCAGCGCGGCCTTCTTCGATGCGGCATCGGCATCGAGCTGCAGCAGACGAGTGTAGGCCGGAAGCTTGCCCAGGACGAACGGACCCAAAAGAATTCCTGCGAGGATTTCGCCGATGACCCGCGGCTGACGCAAGCGGACGAAAAGATGCCCGAGCAAATGGGCCAAGGTCAGCAGGATGGCAAGGAAGAGAATGAGTGGTCCGATGGCGCTCGCCGGCATGGTGACAGCGAATCAGATGAGAGTTGCTGGCGCGGTGTTGCCGCAGCTGACATCAACGTTGCGTCGAGGGTAACGCAAGCTCGAGCTTTTGTTACTATCAGAAACGATGCCGGAAAAAGTCCGCGTACGCTTTGCTCCGTCGCCCACGGGCCAGCTGCACATCGGCAACGTGCGCACGGCGCTGTTCAATTGGCTGTTCGCGCGGCAAAAGGGCGGCACTTTCATTCTCAGGATCGAAGACACCGACGTTGAGCGCAGCGAAGCCCGCTACGAGACGCAGCTCCTTGAAGACTTGAAATGGCTGGGCCTGGATTGGGACGAAGGCCCCGACGTGGGCGGTCCTTTCCCGCCTTACCGCCAGTCCGACAAGATGGGAACCTACCGCGCCTATGCCGAGCGGCTCATCCAGGAGCAAAAAGCGTACTACTGTTTCTGCTCGGCGGAAGAACTGGAGCGCGAGCGCGAACAAGCGCTCAAGGAAGGACGCCAGCCCGTGTACTCCGGAAAATGCCGCAGGCTCGATCCCGTGGAAGCCGCCCGCCGCCATGCTGCCGGTGAAGCCGGAGCCATACGCCTGAAAATCCCGGAGCATCCCATCCGCTTTCATGACATCGTGCGCGGTGACGTGGAGTTTTCAAACGAAGTGGTGAGCGACCCGATCATCGTCCGCTCCAGCGGCCTGCCCGTGTACAACTACGTGGTGGTGATTGACGACGCCGATATGAAGATCACGCACGTGATTCGCGGCGACGATCACATCTCCAATACTCCCAAACAGGTGGCGGTGTACGAGGCGCTGGGACTCCCAGTGCCCCAGTTCGCGCATCTCTCGACCATCCTGGGCCCGGACCGCGAGCGGCTGTCGAAACGCCACGGGGCCACCTCAGTGGCGAACTTCCGCGAGATGGGAATTCTGCCGGAAGCCCTGATGAACTATCTAGCACTGCTCGGTTGGGCGCCGAGCGGCGGAGACCGCGAGATTTTCCCCAAGCAGGAACTGATCAAGGAATTCTCTCTGGAGCGGGTCACGCCCTCGCCCGCGGTCTTCGATACGGAAAAGCTCTACTGGCTCAACCGCCACTACATCAAGCAAGGCCCGCCGGAGAAAACTCATCAACTGGCTGAGAGCTTTCTGGTTCGCGCGGGTTTGCTGCCGAATGCCTTGGACGCGAAGGCCAGCGCCTGGGCCGGCCGTTTAGTGGATCTGCTGGCGCCTTATGTCAACAAGTTCGACGAACTGCCCGCGCGCGCCGGCATCATCTTCCGCTACAAGGCAGCGGACGCAGTCGCCGACCCGGCCAATCAGTTGGCCTTGGCTGACGGTAAAGCGGGCGACGTGCTGTCGGCGTTTCAGGCGCGCGTGGCCGCTGACGACTACCGGCCGACTGCGGAACACTTCAAGGCCATCATGAACGAGATCAAGACTAAGACCGGCGCCAAGGGTAAAGAACTCTTTCATCCCGTGCGGATCATGCTGATCGGAGCGGCTTCCGGGCCTGACTTCGACAAACTGATTCCTCTCATCGAAGAAGGCAGCCGCTTGACGCTTCCGGTGCATGTCAAGAGCGTGCGCGAACGGGCACAGGAGTTTGCGGCAGCTTTCCAGCCAAAGCCATGAAATCGCATTTTTGGCTCGATTTCACGTTCCCACGCAATTACCAGATCAAAATACTGGAAGCCGCTCCGCCCATTCATCCTCTGGAAAGACTGCATCACTACCCGGTCGAACTGGAAGAGGGCGACCGCAGCGGCGCGTATGTTCGCGTCACGCCCCAGGAAGGCCCGGGGTGGAGCGGGTTCTTTGCGCTGGGGTTTGAATCCGATCAGGTGGTCAGTGCGCTGGCTTCATGTCCTGATCCTGATTGGTTCTGCGTCGTGATCGGCGGATACGCCTACGTAGTCAAAGCCAATGACCCGGAGCAGTGGTTTCGCGTGGAGCAGCGTCCGGTTGTCGATTTGCGTGCACTGCCGGCGCAAGACATTCTTCTGTTCACCGGCTTTACCTCCATGACCGCAGTGGGTCGCGCCGGCGTTGCCTGGACCACCGGGCGGCTCTCCTGGGAAGGCATTTCCATCACCGCCATCAGCGGCCACGCGCTGAGAGGGGTGGGCTGGGACGCGCTAGTGGACAAGGACGTGCCATTTGAAGTGGATTTGCAAACTGGTAAACATTCGGGGGGCGCGCGGCCGGGCCAGGTTGCGGAAACCAAGTAGGACCTCTGAACATCCGTGATCGCCGAGCTGCCACGCCATATTCTTTGTTGTTTCCTTGGATTGTTAATCTTCGGCGATTTTGAGCTGACTGCTAGAGGGTCTACTGGTGGAAGGCCAGACAAAACCATCGCCACATAAGCATTTCAGCCAACAATTAGAAAGCCCGCCTGTTTCCTTGGGCGCTACTTCAAAGCCTATACTCGTCGACGAGACGGATCTGGCCTGGGGGGTTAGCATGAAACAAGCCGGATTATCTTTAGTGTTGCTGTTCTGTCTTTCGTTCATGGGATGCGGCGGCGGTATGCCCATCGTTCAACCGCCACTACCATCACAGACGATCGGTACCTTCAGCGGTACCTTCTCCATGAACGGGAGCACGATTAACACTTCCTTGACCATTAAGCAGCAAGGGCCTCCTCTGTCGGATGGATCTATCCCGATCAATGTAAGCGCCACGTTTTCGAATGCCGCTGCTTGCGGCGGATTTACCTCGGCGGGATCCGAGGGAGGAAGCATGAGCGGGCTTTCTCTTTCGACACAAATGCACCCCAACGCCGGGGCCACCAACATTAACTTTAGTGGCAGGTTTACCGACAACACGGAAAAGACCATCAACGGCAGCTTTGTCGTTTTCGGCGGTCCGTGCGACCAACAGAGAGGAGGGGCCATGTTGACTTCGCCCTAAGCACTCGTCCAGTGAAAGTCTGCAACTCCTGGAACGCCCTGCACTTAAGCCACCTGTTCCCGAATGCTGACCCAGGGAAACAGTGCATGTTCACGCTATAATCGGACATGGCGACGAACCTGCAGCCGGTCGCTCCCAAGCTTCTGAATGCCAAATTCCGGCAGCTGCTGGAGAAGGTCGCCGAAAACCGCCCGCAAGACGATCCCGAAGTCATCCGCAAGGCATTTGAGTTTTCCCTGCTGCATCACGCCGGCCAAACCCGTGCCTCCGGCGAACCATTCTTAGTCCATCCTTTGGAAGTCGCCATGGTGCTGGCGGACATGAAGCTCGACTCCACCGCCATTGCCGCCGGGCTGCTGCACGATGCCATTGAAGACACTCCGGTAACACACGACGACATCCGTCGCGAGTTTGGCGACCAAGTGGCGCACATCGTGGAAGGTGTGACCAAGATCGGCAAGATTGATCTTGCCAGCCGCGAAGAACGCCAGGCTGAAAACGTCCGCAAGATGGTGTTGGCCATGGTGGATGACATCCGCGTAGTGCTGATCAAGCTCGCGGACCGTTTGCACAACATGCGCACGCTGAAGCATCTGCCTGAAGACCGGCAACAGAACATCGCCCGCGAGACTCTGGAGATCTACGCCCCGCTTGCCCACCGCCTGGGAATGGGCAAGGTGCGTGGCGAATTGGAAGACCTTTCCTTCCGCTACGTTGATCCTATCGGGTACGAGCAGGTGCATAAAGCTGTGGAGGCGCGCCGCAAGGCCGGTGAAGCATTCCTGGCCCGCATGGTGAAAGTCCTGCAGCAGAAGTTGAAGGAAAACGGCGTGGAAGCGCGCGTGGAAAGCCGTATCAAGCGGCTGTACAGCATTCACCAAAAGTTGCTGCGCCAGCGCGTGAATGTGGACCAGGTCTACGACCTGCTGGCGGTGCGCATCATCACCAAGTCGGTAAAGGATTGCTACACCGTCCTGGGCGCCATCCACCAGATGTGGCGGCCGGTGCCGGGGCGCATCAAGGATTTCATTGCCATGCCTCGGCCGAACCTCTACCAGTCGTTGCACACTACTGTCATTACCGACGACGCGCACCAGTTTGAAGTGCAGATTCGCACCGAAGAAATGCACAAGATGGCGGAAGAAGGTATTGCCGCGCACTGGAAATATAAAGACGGCAGCCCGGTCAACGCGAAGGACGAAAAGCGTCTCTCCTGGCTTCGCCAGGTGGTTGAGTGGCAGCAGGACGTGCAGGACCCAAGCGAGTTTCTTTCCACACTCAAAGTCGATCTGTACCCGGAAGAGGTCTACACGTTTACGCCGAAAGGGAAGGTCGTCATTCTGCCGCGCGATGCCACCTCGGTGGACTTCGCCTACGCTATTCACACTGAAGTGGGACACACTTGCGTGGGCAGCCGCGTTAACGGACGCATTGTTCCATTGCGCTACAAGCTGCACAACGGTGACGTGGTCGAGATCATGACCCAGCCGGGCCATAATCCCTCGCGCGACTGGCTCGGCTTTGCCAAGTCTTCACGCGCTCGCAACAAAATCCGCCACTGGCTCAACATTCATCAGCGGGAACGCGCCATGGAGATCGGCAAAAAGCTCATGGAGAAGCAGGCGCGCAAGTACCGGCTGGCGATGAAGGATTTTGACGACAAGGAGTTCGACCGTATCGCCAAAGAATACGGCCTGGGCACGGGGCAGGACCTGATCGCCGGCATCGGTTACGGCAAGTACTCTGCGCGGCAAGTGCTGGCCAAGCTTTCTCCTGGACTCACTGACGAGCCTGCAGCCGAGGAGACGCCGAAGGAAACTCGCACGTTGGGCACGGTCATCCGGCGCGTGTTCGGGCAAAGCGCGGATGCCGGCGCGATCAAAGTGAAAGGGTACAACGACCTGATGGTGTACCGCGCGCGATGTTGCAATCCTATCCGCGGAGAAGCCATCGTGGGCTACGTGACCCGGGGCAAAGGCGTGGCCGTGCACGCGGTGAGCTGCCCCAACGTTAACAACCTGATGTATGAAGCCGACCGCCGTATTGCGGTGGAATGGGCCAAGCCGGGCAAGGCGGCCACGCCCACTGGCAAAGCTACCTACCCGGTGAAGCTTACCGTTTTTTGTGACGACCGGCCGGCTATGCTCAAGCAGTTGACCGCTGTGATCAGCGACGGCAATACCAACATCCGCAATATTGAAGCCCGCACCGCCGATAGCCAGGCAACGATTGACATTGTGATTGACATTGAAGATGTGAAACATCTGGACCGTGTCATGACCGGATTGCGCAAGATTCCTGGGATCCACGATGTGCAACGGCTGAATAAAGTCTAGCGGTCAGCCATCAGCTATTTTCTGAAATCCCGAGCGGAGCGAGGGATCCCTATCGTAACCAGAATCTTGCGATATTGACTTACGCCTTTCGCCTGGTTTGCCCTCTCGTTTGCCCCCCAAAAGCATCTTCGGCCGGGAACAGGGCTTTGGGGCTGAATGCTGATTGCTGACTGCTTAGGCACTGAGGACCTCTGCTATGCTTCTCGCTTGCGAAACCTTGCTTACTCGACCCTGGAGGACTCATGAGCAATCGTGAAGCAGTTTCCACCCCCAACGCTCCCAAGGCCATCGGGCCGTATTCGCAGGCCATCAAGGCGAACGGATTTGTCTTCATCTCCGGACAAGTCGCTTTCGATCCCGCTACGGGAAACCTGATCTCCGGCGGCATCGCTGAGCAGACCGAACGCGTGCTGAACAATCTGACGGCCATTCTCCAGGCGGCCGGCAGCAGTTGGGAGAAAGTGGTGAAAACAACCGTTTTCTTAAAGAACATGACCGAGTTCGCACAAATGAATGAAGTGTATGCAAAATTCTGCAAAGGCGCGCCGCCGGCGCGTTCTACGGTAGAAGTAGCTCGCCTGCCGAAGGACGTCTCGGTAGAGATCGACGTCATCGCGCTGGCCTGAGGTGGCCGGCTGTTTCCCCTGCCGGTGCTCATGCAACGCCTGGCATGGGGCGGTCTACGAAAACGATGGATGGAATAACAAAGGCCTCCCCAACGGGAGGCCTTTAGAGCGTAGTGAGGTGCCTTTAGGAAGCTTTCTGCACCTTGCCCGACTTCAGACAATTGGCGCAGACGCGCAAGTGCTTGCGCGTGCCCTTGACGATGGCGTGTACCGGACGCAGGTTCACATCCCAACGCCGCTTGCTCACGTTGTGGGCGTGGCTGATCTTGTTTCCAAAGCGCGGCCCTTTGCCGCAGATCTCGCAGACTTTTGCCATGTGGCCTGACTCCTGATTTCGACTCGGAAGGGCTTGAGAGCTTTCAGAGCGTGTGATTTAAAGCTTGATTTTACAGGAAGTTAGAGCCACTTAGCAACCTTGCGACCCGAGTCTATTTTGCTGGCGCGTAAAAGTAGTAATCGGCCTCGTAGCTGCTCTTGACTTCAGCGTTTTGCTTTTGCACGGTGCAGTCGCCGGCTGGTGGTGGTTGTCCACCCTTGGTGTGAACGCGCTGAATGCTCGTCACGCGGCTGAGCGCGCCGTTGCCAGAGCGGTCGGTGACCGTCAAAAGCAGCCAGGGGATTGAATCAGCATCAGGCGCATCGGCGCGGGCTACGGCTTTGCCTTTGATCTCGCTGCCGTCGTTGTGTTTCCAGGTAGGCCCGGCGAAGTGGCGGCCGAAGACCGCGCCCTTCTCATCGCGAAGCTCGGCTTCCGGCGCCTTCAGTGTCCAACTGAGTTTTCCGTCGGCTCCCGCCTGGCAAACGTAAATCTGCGAGCCGGAGGCGTGTGCCTTCAAAACAATCTCTTCGCCGGCCGGAGCCTTGATCTTCTCCGGCACATCGGAACCTGAAGCGCCTTGCGCACCTGTGAAGACGGCGCCCCCTATCAGCAGGACGATCGCGAGCAATCTTCGAGTCACCGGAAGAGTGTAACAGTCTTGCTGCTATGATCGAAAGCAGATTTTCAATCTCGACATGTGAGCTCAAGGCTGAGAACTGATAGCCGACGGCTGATCTTCATGATTGAGGCACTCTTATTTGACGTTTTCGGCACCGTAGTGGATTGGCGAACCAGTCTCATCCGGCGATTCGAACGCTTCGGTCGCGAAAATGGCGTCCCGGCTGACTGGGCGGCCCTCGCCGACGATTGGCGCGGTGAGTACGATCCCGCGATGAAGGCCGTGCGTGACGGCCAACGACCTTGGACCAGCCTGGAGCATTTGCATCGTGAATCGCTCGATAAGCTACTGCCGCGCCACAGCTTGAATGGGCTCAGTGAAGCGCAGCGCCAGGAATTCGTTCTTGGCTGGCATTTTCTCGATGCCTGGCCGGACACGGTCGCCGGGCTCAATCGGCTCAAGAAAAAATACATCATCGGCACGCTCTCCAACGGCGGCGTGCGCTTGCTGACGGATATGGCCAAGTTCGCCGGATTGCCTTGGGACGTCATCTTTTCTTCGGACAATTTCCGCTGCTACAAGCCTGCCGCCGAAGTCTATCTGGGTGCGGCCCAGCTTCTGGACACGGCTCCCCAGAACGTTATGCTGGTGGCTGCCCACAACTACGATCTGGCGGCCGCGCGCGGGCACGGCTACAAGACTGCTTTCGTGGCCCGCGCCGGCGAATATGGCCCGCGCCAGTCGCGTGACTTCAAAGCTGAGTCGGACTGGGAATTCGTCGCCAAAGATTTTGAAGACCTGGCGTCTCAGTTGGGGACGTGAAAACCTTACCGCGGATTTGCGCGGATGGCGCAGATCAAGTCAAGTGACGGGCTTTATACTGGATGATATGGCCATCGCCAACCCAAAATCCGTCAAAGTCAACATTTCCACGGGCGCCGGTGTGGACATCGAATGGGATGACGGCCATCGCACACATTACAACTTCCAGTGGTTGCGCGATGCCTGCCCGTGCGCCACCTGTACGGACGAGCGCAACAGCCACAACCGCAAACCGGGCGAGCCGGCGAAAGCTGCCGCGGCAGTGCTGCCCATGTACAAGGAGCCGGCTAAGCCGAAAGAGGTCAAGCCGGTGGGCCGGTACGCGCTGAACATCAGTTGGAATGACGGTCACTCCAGCGGCATTTACTCCTGGGATTATTTGAGGGAAATGTGCCAGTGTGAAGAATGCAAAAAATCGGCGGATCGGGTGATCGGATGATTTTGTCAATTGCCAGAAATGCCAAAATTGCCAAACATCGCCGAAATCACCAATGAACCCGAACTGCTTGTGCTGGGGCACTTCAATTTGGATTTTTTGGCAGTTGTCAATTCTGGCAATTGCCAAAAAGATCACTCAACTACCGGATCACTCGACCAAAATGTCTGCCGATGCCTATGAGTCTTCTTAGCAACCTCAATCCCCGGCAGCGGGAAGCGGTGGAAGCCGTTGACGGCCCGGTGTTGATTCTTGCCGGCGCGGGCAGCGGCAAGACACGCGTCATTACCTACCGCATCGTCCACTTGATTGAGAACAAGGGAGTCGAGCCGGATTCGATCCTGGCCGTCACGTTCACCAACAAAGCCGCAGCCGAGATGGCGGAGCGTGTAGACCACTTGCTGGGTGGCCGTTCGTTGCGCAAACCGCTTATTTCCACGTTCCATTCTTTCTGCGTGCGCGTGCTGCGCCGCGATATTGACCATTTGCGCATCGGCGACACCGGTTACAAGAAAGACTTCGCCATTTATGACGAAGCCGACCAGCAGTCGGTGGTCAGAGGCGTGATGCGCCGCCTCGGCATGGATGACAAACAGTTCAAACCCTCGGCGGCGCTGGCGCGGATCTCCTGGGCCAAGAACCACATGCTCGATCCCCAGGAGATGTACTTGCAATCGGCTGATCCAATCACCGAAAAAGTAGCGCACATTTTTGAGGCTTACCGCAAAGAGCTGCGCAAAGCCAACGCCCTCGACTTCGACGATCTCTTGCTGGAGACGGTGCGGTTGCTCAAATCGTCGGCAGAAGTCCGAGAACGTTACCAGCGGCGCTTTGAGTATCTGCTGATTGATGAGTACCAGGACACCAATCGTCCGCAATACGAGCTGATCAAACTCCTGGCCGGACCGCGCCACAACGTGTGCGTGGTCGGCGACGAAGACCAGTCCATCTACTCCTGGCGCGGGGCCGATATCCGCAACATCCTGGAGTTTGAACAGGACTTCCCGGAAGCCCGTGTGATCCGCCTGGAGCAGAACTACCGCTCGACACAATCCATTCTCGAGGCTGCGTCGGCCGTGGTGGCCAACAACGTCAAGCGCAAAGGCAAAACGCTGTGGACGGCGCGCGAGGGCGGCGCTGGCATTGGCTATTACGACGCTCCTGACGGCGAGAACGAAGCGCTGTTTGCCGCCGACTACGTTTCGCGCTACATGACCAAGGCGGCTGGAGAGGGCGCGGACAACGTTCGCGTGGCCGTGCTCTACCGCTTGAACTCGCAGTCGCGTCTGATGGAAGAAGCGATGCGCCGCTACCAGCTCAAATATCAGGTAGTCGGCGGCTTTTCTTTTTACGAGCGGGCTGAGATCAAGGACATGATCAGCTACTTGAAGCTGATCAATAATCCCCAGGATTCGGTGGCGCTACTGAGGGTGATCAACACACCGGCGCGCGGCATCGGCAAGAACACTGTCGAGACATTGGAACGACTAGCGCTGGAGACCGGCGTGTCGTTGTGGTCAGCGCTGGGCGAGGCGATTGAAAGAAAATTGCTTCCCCCGCGAGCTTTGGCGGCGTTGAAAGGATTTCGCGGGATCATCGACGATGCTCGCGCCATGCTGGCGGGAACGTTCGTGGAGCGGGTAAGCGAAACCTCAGAAACGGACGCTCACTACGAAGGCACAGAGACACAGAGAGAATCAGAAGAACAAGCTGTGCCCGAGGGTAATGTCTCCTTCGATTTCGGTGCTAATACCGGCGAGTCACAAGAGACGGAAGAGCAGCCCATCGAAGGCTTCCGCTCGCCTGGCGGCGCCGCTACCGTTCCGGAGATTCTCAAGTTCCTGATCGACCGCACGGGCTACATCAAGGAGCTCGAAGAGGAAGCCACGCCGGATGCCTTCGCCCGCATTGAGAACCTGCGCGAACTCGTCAACGCCGGCATGGATTCGCGAGACCGCGGCGAAACGCTCGTTGAGTTTCTCGATCACGCCGCGCTGGTCAGCGACGTTGACACCTACGATCCTCGCGGGCAAATCACGTTGATGACGCTGCATTCCGCCAAGGGCCTGGAGTTCAATTTGGTGTTCCTGATTGGCATGGAGGAAGGCCTGTTCCCGCACTCACGCGCGTTCAATGATCCCGATCAGATGGAAGAAGAGCGGCGCCTTTGTTACGTGGGCATGACCCGAGCCATGGACCAGCTGGTCCTGAGCCAGGCGCGTTTCCGGCGCCGCTATGGCACTGATCTGCCCGATGCCAGCGTGCCGTCGCGCTTTCTCGAAGAAGTCCCGCCGACTTTGCTCGATGATTTGGGATCCCCGCGCACCCACCGCACTGGTTCGCGGAGCGAAACGGTTGCCGCCTCTGCGCACTACAACTACGAAGACGAAGACCAGAGCGCGGACACAGAACGCGCCGGCCGCCAGGCCATTCGGGCGCGGAGCAACATTCGCCGTGGTGGATACTCAGGCCCCAAATACAATTCGATCGACAACATCGCGGAGTTCTTCGCCTCGCGTGGCAAGAAATTCTCACTGACCAAGAGTTCCGCCGAGACGCCGGAAGCTAAGGCTAGCCGGCCTGCACTTCGTCCCGGCCAGCGCGTGCGCCATCCCAAATATGGCGAAGGCGTGGTGTATCGCCGGGAAGGCGAAGGAGAAAGCGCCAAGATTACGGTACAATTCCCAAGATTCGGATTGAAAAAACTGGTGGAGAAGTACGCCCAGTTGGAGAGAGCATAAGAAAAACCATACCGCAGATGAACGGGGATTCGGCACGGATCAAGACAACAGCCCAAATTTATTTCTTTCAGGATAGGTAAATGGCGAATACCAAGGCACTCAGCAGAGAAGAGCGGAAGAAAGCCAAGCGCGCGGCGCGCAAGAAACAAGCGCCCAGGAAACCCCGCGAATACGCTCGCGGATCGAAGAAGCCCAAAGTCAAGAAGATGGCACGCGGCCAGGCCAAACGGTAACGTAAGGGGCCGGTCCTGCTAGAACGGGTCAGGCCCTTGTTTACCGGAAGAAAGGATCTACAACAAAACAGAAATATCGGCCCTTCGCGTACGAGCTAAGAGCTCATGGCTAAGAGCCAAGGGCTGTCTTTCACTAAGGAGGCCTTTCTGGCCAGCCAACTTTTCGCCAAGAAGTCCATCGACAAGCTCATCGCAGAATCGGAGGAGCCGGAACACCGGCTCAAGAAGACGCTGGGGCCTTGGTCGCTCACCGCGCTGGGGATCGGCGCCATTATCGGATCGGGAATCTTCGTGCTGACGGGCACTGCTGCGGCTGGAGAATTTTCCACGCCGTCTCTGCTGCACGCGCAGGTGCTGGACGTTTTCCAGAATCTGTTTGCGCACGGAAATCTCTCCGGCGTGTTGATGCACGGCCGTCCGCCGGCTGGGCCTGCGATCGCGATCTCCTTCTTGCTGGTGGCTGTAGCATGTGCTTTCGCGGGACTCTGTTATGCCGAGCTGGCATCGATGATTCCCATTGCCGGCAGCGCCTACACCTATAGCTACGCGACCCTGGGTGAGCTGTTTGCGTGGATTATCGGCTGGGATCTCATCTTGGAATACGCGGTAAGCAACATCGCTGTTGCCATCGGATTCGGCGGCTATCTAAAAGCCCAACTAGCTTCCTTCGGACTGATGCTT
>DATFXI010000079.1:0-8727 GCA_035316085.1 Candidatus Angelobacter sp. | reverse complement strand
TTTCTTGGTCTACCAGTTCCTTGCTCGCCAACCATTTCTGGAACTGTTCAACGTCGTACTGATGTCGCTCACGAAAATCTTCGAAATCCATGTGCGACTTCCAACAATCGCGGACCTGATACCGGTTTCCTGGCGACCCGTGCAACAACGTGCCTAGAAAACCATCCGAACGCGGTTGCAACAGTTCAGGCCATATACCATCCGGCCCGAACACCAGCTCAAAATCTTCCCCACAGCCTTCCCGAACCCAGAATTCACGCACGATCACGAACCGTGAACCCGGCCACGGTCACCTTGCCGCGGTTTTGCCCTGCACCTTGGCCACAATTTCTTCGGTGACGGCGCGCGGAGCTTCGTCATAGTGGGCAAAGTGCATGGAGAACGTGGCGCGCCCTTGCGTATTGGAGCGCATCTGCGTGGCGTAGCCGAACATCTCGGCCAGCGGCACCAGCGACTTGATAACCTGCGAGCCGGCGCGGTGTTCCACGCCTTCAATGCGCCCGCGGCGCGAATTCAAATCGCCGATGATGGTGCCCATAAATTCCTCCGGCACCACGACTTCCACCGACATGATCGGCTCCAGCAGCACTGGCGACGCCCGGCGCGCGGCTTCCTTGAAGCCCATCGAGGCTGCGATCTTGAACGCCATTTCGTCGGAGTCCACTTCGTGATAGCTGCCGTCGTAGAGCTCGACCTTGATATCCACCATCGGATAACCGGCGAGCACGCCGCCTTCGAGAGCTTCCTTAATTCCATGTTCGATCGGCCTGATGTATTCCTTGGGCACCGATCCGCCGACGATCTCGTTGACGAACTCGAAGCCTTTGCCTTTTTCGTTGGGATCGACACGCAGCTTGACGTGGCCGTACTGTCCGCGGCCGCCGGTCTGGCGGATGTATTTGCCTTCCGCTTCGGCGTGCTTGCGGATGGTCTCGCGATACGCGACCTGCGGCTTGCCGACGTTGGCCTCCACCTTGTACTCGCGCATCATGCGGTCGACGATAATTTCCAAGTGCAATTCACCCATGCCACTGATGATGGTCTGACCAGAGTCAGGATCGGTCATCACCTTGAACGTGGGGTCTTCCTGCGCCAGGCGGCCGAGCGCCATGCCCATTTTTTCCTGGTCACCCTTGGTCTTGGGCTCCACGGCCACGGAAATCACGGGTTGAGCAAATTCGATGGATTCGAGCAGGATGGGGGCTTTTTCCGAGCAGATGGTATCACCGGTGGTAACGTTCTTGAGGCCCACACAGGCGCAAATATCGCCGGCAAAAATCTCGCTGATCTCTTCGCGCTTGTTGGCATGCATCTTCAGCAGGCGGCCGATGCGTTCGCTCTTGCCGCGCGTGGTATTCAGCACGCTGTCGCCTGTCTTGAGATGTCCGGAGTACACGCGGATGAACGTCAGCTGTCCGACAAAGGGGTCAGCCATGATCTTGAAAGCAAGTCCGGCAAAGGGTTCGTTGTCAGCGGGCTTGCGCTCAATGATTTTTTCCGGATGGTCGGGATCGTGGCCCTGGGTCGGCGGAATGTCGACGGGCGACGGCAGGTAGTCCACCACCGCATCCAACAGCGTCTGGACACCTTTATTCTTGAACGCCGTGCCGCACAGCACCGGGAACAGCTTCAGGCTGATCACGCTCTTGCGTAAGGACTTGCGCAGTTCATCGGCGGAGATGGTCTCGCCTTCCAGAAACTTGTGCAGCAGATCATCATCATGCTCGGCGACGGATTCGACCAGCTGAGCATGGAAAGCTTCAGCTTTCTTCTTGAGATCGGCAGGAATTTCTTCGACTTCGTACTTGGCGCCCATCGTGTCGTCGCGCCAATAGATCGCCTTCATGCCAACCAGATCTACTACACCCTTGAAAGCAGCTTCTTGTCCGATGGGAATTTGAATCGCTACCGGACGTGCATTGAGGCGTTTGCGGATGGTGTCAACGGCGTGCTCAAAGTCGGCACCCATCTTATCCATCTTATTAATGAAGCAAATTCGAGGGACGCCGTACTTATCGGCCTGGCGCCATACGGTTTCCGACTGCGGTTCCACGCCGTGCACAGCGTCAAACACCGCGCAAGCGCCGTCGAGAACCCGCAGCGAGCGCTCGACTTCGGCGGTAAAGTCCACGTGCCCAGGAGTATCAATGATGTTGATGCGGATATCGCGCCAGAAACAGGTGGTGGCGGCGGACGTAATGGTGATGCCGCGCTCCTGCTCCTGCTCCATCCAGTCCATGGTGGCAGTGCCTTCGTGCACCTCACCCAGCCGGTGCGTAATGCCGGTGTAATAGAGGATGCGTTCAGTCGTAGTGGTCTTGCCGGCATCGATGTGGGCCATGATGCCGATGTTTCTACAACGCTCTAATGGGACCTGACGGGGCACGTTATTTCCTATTCCTCAAATTCTTTCTTGATTGCCAAAAATGCCAAAACTGCCAAACATCGCCGAAATTGATTTGTTCAACCCAAACTGCCTGGCACAACAGGTCTTCAATTTGGATTCTTTGGAATTGCCACTTTTGGCAATTACCGCGGTTCCCAAAACTCTTACCAGCGATAGTGCGCAAAGGCCTTATTTGCCTCTGCCATTCTATGAACGTCTTCTTTCTTCTTGATGGCTGCGCCGCGATTGTTGGCCGCGTCCAGCAGCTCATTGGTCAACTTATCGATCATGCCTTTCTCGCCGCGCTCGCGGGCATATCCCACGATCCAGCGGATCGCCAGCGAGGTGCGCCGGTCGGGATTCACTTCCACCGGCACCTGATAGTTGGCGCCGCCGACGCGCCGCGTTTTCACTTCGAGCAGCGGCTTGGCATTCTCCACGGCCTTCTTGAAAAGCTTCAGGGCTTCATCCCCGCCCTTGGCTTGCAGGTTCTGCATGGACTTATAAAAAATCCCCTGCGCCGTAGATTTCTTTCCACCCCACATCATGGTGTTGATGAACTTGGTCACCAACTCAGAGTTATAGATGGGGTCGGCCAGCGTTTCCCGCCTGGGAACATGTCCTTTTCTGGGCATAGCTTCTCTAGTCCTTCAAATCTCTTTTGTTGCTCAAATCCTTACCAACTCACAGCTGCCAAAATCGCCGGGATTTGTCTCTCGCCTTTCAATTTTGGCAATCTTTGGCAATTGTCAATTCTGGCAATCGACAACACTATTTCGGCCTCTTCGCTCCGTACTTCGATCTTCCCTGCTTGCGGTTGGCAACGCCGGTGGCGTCGAGCGTGCCGCGCACTACGTGATAGCGGACTCCGGGGAGGTCTTTCACGCGGCCTCCGCGGATCAGCACGATCGAGTGCTCTTGCAAGTTGTGTCCCACGCCGGGAATGTAAGTCGTGACTTCAATGCCGTTGGTAAGGCGCACGCGGGCCACTTTGCGCAGCGCCGAGTTCGGCTTCTTGGGCGTTTGCGTATACACGCGGGTGCAAACTCCGCGCCGCTGCGGTGACGCTTGCAGCGCCGGACTGGCAGTCTTGTACTTCGGCGCCGTTCTGCCTTTGCGGACCAACTGATTAAATGTCGGCATTCAGTTTCCTTGTTCCTTCGTTCCTTGTTCCTTCGATCGAAAGTCCTTTTGCGCGCAAAACAAACCACAGATGCGCACACGCGCGCTGCGCCTGCACTTCAAACCCGGCGAAACGGGGCTGGTCCCGGCAATCCGGGACCATGATTCCGCACAAACGCGGAAAGATGGTTAAGTTCCTATAAGTGGTGGGCGACGACGGTGGCACCGAGCCTTGTCGGGGGCGCTCCGTTTCGCTCGTCCCTGGTCCGCATACCCTTCCACGGAGGAAGGCAGCGCGAACCATTTCAGCGAGGCATGCCCTGCTAGCGGATGGACTCCTCGGGCAAAACTTCCGTACAGCTCACGACTACAGCAAGCTAACTTGAACTCGCAGAACCTATTGACTATAGCAATGGCGGCGGGGCGGCGTCAATACGCACGCGCCGCAAAACCAGGTTTTTCCGGTTCCGTACCTGATCGGTCAATTCCCCCGGGCCCGGTCTGCAAGAAATTGAAAGCTGCTGCGTTCTGGCCTTGGACGGTTGCTGCGGGTGCTTATGCAACTTGAGTTTTTACGGGCGAAGGAAATGAGAAGGCGGCGCCGTACAGCGATTGTCTTAGATTGCAAACTTTCGGTTATCAGCAATCAAAACAATGGGATGCGACACCAGTGGACGCCTTGAAGAGAATCCATTCAGCAGCTACACTGGACTCTCATCTTTAACTAACTCTAGAACTTAATTTCTTACATTCCGCCTCGGGACGGCCGGGCGGGGAGGTGGCATGCGGTCCTGGGTCGGCAAAGTAGCAATCATTTGTATCTGTGCAGCTTCTCTGGCGGGTTGCGGCGGCGGCTCCAAAGCCAACAACACCGTCACCCAGGTCACGCTTAATCCCGCTTCCCTTTCGCTAGTCTCGGGCGAGACCGGCCAGCTCAGCGCCGCAGCGCTGAATTCGGCCAACAGCTCGGTAATTGCCACCGTTACCTTCACTTCATCGAACCCTAACCTGGTCACGGTCTCAACCAGCGGCCTGGTCTGCGCCGGGGTTTGGGACGCGTCGTTTGTGGTCTGCAAGGGAACAGACTCCGGCGGCAATCCGCTGACGGGAAGCGCCACCATTACCGCGACGGCGAATGGCGTCAACAGCACGCCGATTACCGTCTCTGTGCATCTGCAGGTCTCCTCTATCGTGGCGGAGCAGGCTTCGCCGACGAGCGCCTGTACGTCCATTAAGCAAACCCAGCAATACAAGGCGACCGCTTGTTCCTCGCTCGCCACGCCGCACGATTCTTCCGGGCCGTGCGCACCCAATGCCAAGGACATCACCAGCCAGGTCGGCACCTTCACGTGGACGTCAAGTAACGGCACGGTGGGCACGGTGGATGCTAACGGCCTGGTTACGGCCAGCGCACCAGGGCTGATGGGAGTCATCGCCAGGCTGGGCAACGTGAGTTCTCCGGCGGCCAACTTCCGCAGCTGCATGCCGGTGCAGATCACGCTGCATCTTAACGGCGACCCCGCGGGTTCGCCTACGACATCGGCGTCGCTGAACGTCACGCAAACCCGTACCTTGCAAGCCGACATGACCGACGAGGCCAACGTCACGACAAACAGCGTTCCGGTCGCGGTCGTAAGCAACGACAACCAAATCGGTACTGTTTCCTCCTTGACCCTGACAGGAGCGACGCCCGGGGGCGCCGGGATTTTGGCGGCATGCATACCTCCCGTGTGCGGCACTGGCGTGAATCTTCCCATCTACAGCAATCTGTTCCAGGTCACGGTGAACGGCACCAGCCCCAACACCACGGTGTACGCCAGCAGCACGTGGGCGCCTCCCAGCGGAGTGAGTCCTACCCTGGTGCCCATCGATACCTCGAACAACACAGCAGGTACTGCCATCAACCTGCCGGGCGTTCCTAATTCGCTGGTCTTCACTACCAACGGAATTAAAGGATACTTGGGAACCAACGCTGGGCTGGTTTCGCTCGACACCGGAAGCAATACGGCCACTCTGGTGTCCGGGAACAAGGGGAAAGTGCTGGCGGTTTCTCCTGACGGCAATACCGTGATCTTTTCCAACGCGGCAAGCGCCCCCGACCCCGTTACAGGTGTGGTCGGCCCGATTGATCCAGTAGTTGGCAACCAGCGCCTGGTGGTCTTTACGGCGAACAACAACACGATCCAGAGCTTTGTCCTTCCCGGAGCGGTAGCCGCGGCGTTCACCGGCAACAGTTTCAAAGCCTACATCGCCGCCAGCAACGGCAACGTTTACGTGTACTCTCCGGTCCTGAGCCTGCAGACGCTTTCGCTCGGTGGAGCAAATAACGATGTGACCACACTGGCCTCCGGGCCATTTGCCTATCTGGTCAACGGCGCGAATTTGCAAGTGCTGGGTACATGCAACAACGTATTGCAGGGCACCACTCCCGGCGCCACCAGCACGCCGCACTTGGTGGGGAGCTTTGGCAACGCCAACACGATTGTGGCTGTGAATGACACCGGACTTGATATCACCACCGCCACAGTAACTGCCCTGGGAGCCCCGGTGGTGATTACCCCCGCCAACTGCACGCCGAACGTTTCTTACAGCAGTCCTCAGTTCATCGATTTTGGTATCGGCGCGTTCACCGCGCGGCAACTTCTGGTACCCACTGATGGCGTCGGTAACAACGGCGATCCCAACAATGGTACGCATATCGTGGTCCTACCCGTGGGAATCAACAAAGTGCTGACCGCGATCCAGGGCGCCGGGCCAACAAACATCACGCTGCCTGCTGGAGCTACTGAAGCCCTGAGCGGCAGCCTGACTCTCGACGGCAACACGGCCTGGGTCGGGGTAGGCGGGAAGAATACCGTGGACAAGATTGATTTGGTCGGCGCCGCCGACGTCGCTCAAGTAGCTACGTCGTTCAAGAAGCAGGATTCGACTGCGGCTCCGCCCAACATCGTGACCGTGAAGCCGAAATAGAAGATAGCAGTCAGCACTCAGCATTCAGCCCCCGAACCGTTTCCACACCCAGAAAGCCGTTATGGCTAGAAGAAATGCGCGCGGACTGAATGCTGACTGCTTTTGCTGACTGCTTGATTACTGCTCGTTGCCATGTGTAGGCTCGTAACTGTTTAATTGCTGCCGTGCTCTCCACCACGGCATACCGCGGCCGCCTTGCTCCTTCGCCGACCGGATACCTTCATCTCGGCCACGCGCGAACATTCTGGGTCGCGCATCAGCGGGCCCGCGGCGCCGGCGGCAAGCTCATTTTCCGCAACGAGGACCTGGATTTTCAGCGCGCGAGGCCGGAATTCGCGCATGCCATGTTCGAAGATCTGCGTTGGCTCGGCCTCGACTGGGACGAAGGTCCTGACGTCCCACCCCAGTCTGGCAAAACCGGCCAGCCCGGGGGCCCCCGTGTTCCAGGCGACTTCGGTCCTTATATACAGAGCCAGCGCCGGGCTTTCTACTTGCGCGCGTGGCAAACTCTGCGCGACCGCGGTTTCATCTATCCTTGCTCGTGCTCGCGCAAAGACCTGGAACGCGCGCTCCAAGCTCCACACGAGGACTACGAGAACGACGAGATTCCGTATCCCGGAACCTGCCGGCAAAAGTTGGGCACCGCCAAAGATTGGCAGTCACCCGCCGGCGTAAGCTGGCGGTTCAGAGTTCCAGACGGCGAGACCATCTCCTTTGAAGATCTCTACGGTGGACCGCAGCATTATGTTGGCGGCAAAGACTTCTCTGATTTCCTCATCTGGCGGCGTGATGACATCCCCGCCTACCAGCTCGCGGTGGTGGCTGATGATGACGCTATGCAGATCAGTGAGGTGGTCCGTGGCGCCGACCTGGTGAAGAGCACAGCGCGCCAGCTTCTGTTGTTCCGCGCCCTAGGGGTAACGCCGCCGAAATATTTCCATTGTCCGCTGCTGCGCGACGACAAAAACATTCGCCTAGCCAAGCGGCATGACTCGCTCAGCTTGCAAACGCTCCGCCGGCAAGGCGCTGATCCCCAGTCGCTGCTGGCGCAGTTCGCACACGAGGTCGACTGGAAGAAAAATCTGTGACCTCAGCGCCAAACCTCCTTCCCGGCTTTCGGGTAGAATTGCGTTCCGTCATGAGAACCCCGGCGCTGTTGTGCTTCGCCCTCTTCGCAAGCAGCGTGCTGGCGCAGACTCTACCTCCCGCGCCGAACGCCCACATTAGTGACATCAATCCCAAGCCTGGCTACTTCAATGAACCTTCCATCGCGGTGAACCCGAAGAACCCGCAGCAGCTGGTGGTAGCGTGGCAGATCAACGCCAGCGCGGCGTATTCGGCTGACGGCGGCCTTACTTGGACCATCGCCGAGGGCACCGCACCCAAGGAGTATCGCGTCTCGGGCGACGTGTCCGTCGCCTTCGATGCCGCCGGCCGCGCCCTGCTCTGCTACATTGCTTTCGACAAGCTGGGCACGAGCCAATACTGGGCGCACGGGGCCACGCGCAACGGCATTTTCGTGCGCCGCTCGCCTGACGGCGGCAAGACTTGGGAGGCGGACGCGTTTCCCGTGATCGCGCACAATTCCACGCCGGGAATTCCCTTCGAGGACAAGCCTTACATCGTTGCCGACACTGCAGGCCCCTACGCCGGCAACCTTTATATAGGCTGGACGCAATTCATGCTGACCGCGAGCGACCTGCTATTTTCGCGCTCCACCGACGGCGGCGCCACATGGTCGGCGCCCATCAAGCTCAACAGTACGCCCGGCCTCCCGCGTGACGATAATGGCGCCCTCGAAGGCTTTCATGCTATCGCTGGGCCCGATGGAACGCTCTACACGGTTTGGGACAGCGGCGACGGCATCATGATGGCCATCTCCCACGACGGCGGCAAGACTTTCAGCCACGACCGCCGCATCCTGGCAACGGGTCCTCTTTATTTCGGAATTACCGGAGTCTCCCGCAGCAACGGCTTTCCACAGATCGGCATGGATCCGCGCGGCGACAAGAAGGGCGGCAAGCTCTATGTGTCGTGGAGCGACTACGTGAACGGCGACGTGGACGTTTTTGTCGCGTCGTCCACCGACCACGGCCGCAACTGGAGCGCTCCGGTGCGCGCCAACAACGATCCCATCCACAACGGCAACGATCAGTTTTTCCAATGGATGACGGTTGATCCGGAAAGCGGTGCAGTGAACCTGGTCTTTTACGACCGCCGGCGCAACAATGACGACACTACGGTGACAC
>DATFXI010000078.1:0-6840 GCA_035316085.1 Candidatus Angelobacter sp. | reverse complement strand
AGAACCGGTTTTCAATTCGGCCGCATCCTCCTCAGCCTTCCGCTCGAGCGGCACGATTTTGGCGGCGACGGTTGCCATCACCTTGCCGTAGCGGGTGAAGTTGAGGTTTACGTTGGGGCCTTCCTCGTTCCAGCTCACCGTGTAGTCCCCTGCCGGGAGCTGCTTTCCGTTGACTTGCACTGGGTCTAACAATTGCAGGTTGCCTTTGTGGGTCGTTCCGGCAAATGCACTTCCAGCCAGAAGCGCGCTCAAAGCAAGAGTTATCAATTTCGGCAAAAGCGAGGACTTCATGGACAACACTCCTTCTCGTTGCTTCCCGAAATGATCGGGACGGGCTAGAGGCGGCCCGGCGCTGTCGCACGGCCTTGCTTTTTCTGCTGGCAGGCTTACAATGCCCTGGGACCCAAGTAAAGCAATGCGCTAGCCGCGCACAACTTTCCTCTTGCGGGACAACGCACGCCTGGGCCGCCAAACCGTGGGCGCGCGTAGTCCCGGGGTCCCGTTTCTCATTCCTTTCGATCGCGGAAGCACCTCTGGCTTCCTGCACAAGCAATACGCCCGTGCTGCGGGGAAAGTTTCAGAAACTCCACGATCATGTTGTTAGACGAGGGTGCGCAACCCGGGTTAGCGAAGAAGGCCATCCTGAGTAATTCTTAAGGTTGCGCGCGCACAAACACTTCGTCCTCTAACGTTCAAAGGCCAATTAGCGAAGGTTCGCCAACATCATCGGCTTTTCGCTGCAAGTTCCGGTTTTTCCGCTGCAAGTTCCGGCGCGCCCGCCGTTCTACCTGCAAGCAGTTTCGCTGTCCATTGAGGTGAGGTGCAGAGTATGACGGGTAGGGTCATGTGCTCTTTTCTATTGGTGACGATGGCCGCTGGCATTCTGATCATGAGCAGTCCTGTAAATCAGGCGGTGGCGGGGGGGCCGGAAAAGCCGGCGCCGCAGAATTTGAAGATTGATCTCAGCAAAGCCATCGAGGTTCCGCTGCCGCAACCGAATGCCGGCTTGCAGCCGGCGGCGTTCAAGACTTCTGACGGCAAATCCGGCTGGGTGGTGCAGATCCCCGGCGGGCGGCCGATTGCCACACCCGCTTATGCCGACGGCATGCTGTTCGTGGGCGGAGGTTATGGTTCGCACGAGTTCTACGCCTTTGACGCTGAAACCGGCGCCCTGCGCTGGAAGGTCAACACATCGGATGACGGCCCCACCGCCGCCGTGGTGGAGGGCGGCTACGTGGCGTTCAACACCGAGAGCTGCACCATCATCGTGGTGGATGAAAAGACCGGCAAGACCGTCTGGCAGGAATGGCTAGGCGATCCTCTGATGAGCCAGCCGGCTATTTACAAAGGACGGCTCTTCATCGCGTATCCGGCGGGCCCGCGCAGCCCCAAATCAAACGTGCCGGGAAGTCATCGCCTGCTGAGCGTGGACCTCGTGACCGGCAAGCACATCTGGGAAGCCGCCATCAGCGGCGACGTGATCTCTGCCCCGATTATCGACGGCGATCGCGTTTACGTCACTTGCTTTGACGGCACTTCTTACGCCTTCGACTTTGCCGATGGCAAGCTGATCTGGAAGAAGGAAAACGCGGGCACCAGCGCTCCGGTCATCGCCAACGGCCAGTTCGTGGTGAGCCAGAAGATGAAAGTCGGCGACAAGTCTTTTGAAGGCCTGGTACGCGGCGATGCGCGCCAGGGAACCCAGCAAGATAAAGAGCTGTTGACCAGAAAGGAAGCCGAATACCTCGAGCCTGGGAAAAACGGCGGTGTTGGGCTGACTTCGGCACAAGCATCCCAGCTGGATTCGTCCGTGGGGTTCAGCAATGCGCCCCAGAGCGCGCAACTTGGCAAAGCTTCGCAGAATGTCGGTGTCAGCAACGTGGTCGGCGGATGGGCGTATCAAGGTTCGCGTGCTGCGGTCAGCAAGGGACAATTGCTCAACGCCCAGGGGAAGTATCTGAACTCGGTTGCCGCCGCCGACGGAAAGATGGCCTGGCAAGCCGAAGTCGTGGGGGCCGGTGCCGGCAATGATCGTCAAGTGTTCTCGCCTCCGGCGCTGGGGCGGGAATATATGTATCTGAGCGGGACCTCAGGCCACTTGGTGTCGGTCCGCCAGAAAGACGGCGCCCCCGGGTTCATGTATTCACTCAAGCAGCCCATGATTTTCCAGCCGGCGCTGGTCAACGGGAACGTTTATGTTGGGACCGCGCAGGGCACGCTGATCTGTCTGAAAACGGCCAGCAAAGACGCTGACGGCTGGTACGAGTGGGGCGGAAACGCCCAGCACAACAAGACCTTCTGAACTCCTCATTACTTCGACCGGCGGGCCCTCTAGGGTCCTGCCGGTTTTCTTTCGATCCAGATCTGCCGGCACACCCATAAAAATTGCTTCCGGTGGCTATTTCAGAGAATCCAAAAGGACAAACGATCCCGCATCCCACGCGGCCGGACCGTGCGTTATATGATGGTTGTTTTCCGCAATAATTTGAAAGTCGAGGCTTCCTATGCCGCGTTTTGAATATCGCAACCTGCAGCCGCAAGCAGAGAAAAAATTTCTGGACTGGATCCAGAAGCTCGACGAGCAATTCGCCAATCGTGATGTTGACCATCGCTCGATCGTGGTGCGCAACACTCTCCACGAACTGTACCTGGGACATCCGTACGCCGATCCTGCGCCCGACGCGCCGCCGGCTGTCCATGCCCTGGTCGCTTCCTTCGATCCGCGCAATGCCACACTGGAGCCCGAATACTACGGCGACGTGGACGCCCAGAAATACGCCGAGCGCAAGCCGTTGATCTGGTTCTGGATGATGTTTGACCGTTCGCCTGCCGGGCTGAACCACTGGCTGGGCTACCGCGTTCGCTACATGCTTGCCAGACACATCTTCAAGTTCGTGGGCAAGAACGTAAAAATCTTTCATGGCGTGGAATTTTCTTTTGGTTACAACCTGTCGGTCGAAGACAATTGCGTGCTCCACAAATACACGCTGCTGGATGACCGCGGCGAGATCGTGATTCATGAGGGCTGCTCGGTTTCCGACTACGCCAACGTTTATTCGCACGAGCACGACCTCAATGACGGCATGATCGTGACCAATACCAAGACAGAGATCGGCCCGCGGGCGCGCATCACCTATCACGCCACCGTCATGAGCGGCGTGCGCGTGCACGAACACGGGCTGCTGGGATCCCTGGGCGTGGCCACCAAGGACATTCCTCCGTACACCATCTCCGTGGGCATCCCTGCCAAACCCGTGAAGGTGAAATCAATTGCTCCGCAGCCGCAGCCTGCGGGTGACAAGCACGGCGCGTGATAGGATCAGCAATTGGCAATTCGCAGTTAGCATTTGGCCATTAGCAGTTGGCTTTTCTCTAAAATCCCGAGCGAACGCGAGGGATCCATATAATCAGAAATGTCTCTTTTGGGAACGGCTTGCCCTGGCGTCCTTGAAGATGATATGGATCCCTCCCCCTTCTCCCACGTTGCGGGATCCGGGTCGGGATTTCAGAAAAAAGCCAAGTGCCCATGACAGAAAAAACCAAACCTCGCCCGCGCGTGCTGAGCGGCATGCGTCCCACCGGCAAGCTGCATCTGGGAAACTACGTTGGCGCGCTGCAGAACTGGGTGAAGCTGCAGGAGACGCACGAATGTTTCTTCTTCGTCGCCGACTGGCACGCGCTCACCACCGACTACGATGACACTTCGCGTCTAGCCGGTAACACAGTCGATGTCGTGCTCGATTATCTTGCTGCTGGGCTCGACCCAGAGAAGTGTACGATTTTTGTCCAGTCGCACGTCCTCGAACACGCCGAGTTGCATGTGCTTTTTTCCATGATTACGCCCTTGGGCTGGCTGGAGCGAGTTCCCAGCTACAAGGAGCAGCAGCAGCAGATGCCCAACAAAGATCTGCACATGTACGGCTTTTTGGGATATCCGCTGCTCCAAGCCGCGGACATTCTCATCTATCGTCCGTCGTTCGTCCCTGTGGGTGAAGACCAGGTGGCGCACGTGGAGCTGACCCGCGAAGTGGCACGCCGCTTCAACCAGTTTTACAAGCTGGCCGGGAAACCGGTCTTCCCGGAGCCGGAAGCGCTGCTTACACCTTCCCCCAAGCTTCTCGGCACGGACAAACGCAAGATGTCAAAGTCCTACGGGAACACGATCTTGCTGAGCGACGATGCGGCGACGGTCGAGGAGAAGATCAAGAACAGTGTGACCGACCGTCCCAAGCTCACGGACAAAGGCAGTCCGGACCGTTGTCCCGTGGGCAACCTGCACCAAATCTTCAGCGATCGCGAGCGTCTGGAATACATCACGCGCGGCTGCACCAACGCAACCATCACCTGCGTGGAGTGCAAAGCGCTGGCCATACAAAGCGTGAATGCACATCTTGAACCCATTCGCCAGCGCCGCCGCAACCTGGTCCAGCACCCGGAGCGCCTGCGCGAGATCATCCAACAGGGCGCGGCCAAGGCGTCCCGAGCAGCGGAAGAGACAATGCGCTCTGCACGTGAAGCGGTGGGGCTGTTGCGAATTAATGGAGTGAAGGATTCGGCGCTCAAGGTAGAACCTACCGGAGCGTTGCGCATGCCAGAGTCTGCAAAACAGGCAGCAAACGACCAGGAATGGCAGCAAATCATAAGCACTACGTGGGCGAAGAGAGTCAACGCTACTCTGAAGCCTGATAGGCCCGGCATTTTCATCAGCCGCAATGGCAGAGGCAGTAAGGTTGGCGTGCATGCGGCAAAGGAGAACAACGGCGCCTGGGAATTCAGGCTCGAAGACCGCCCGATCCAGGTGCTGGTCTTGTTGGCTGTTGACGGCGACGACCGAGTCCACGACTATGTTCTGCCGCCTAAATTCGTTCGCGAGGCCTGGAAGCAGTTCGAACGACACGGCTCAGTTGTGAGGATTCGCTTGATGACTAGCCCAAAAGGCACGCTGCTTGAACTCGCCGACAAGCACATTCCCATTGAGGACTACGAAGGTGCCTACCTCCCGCTGCAATGAACAGGAGATTCTCGTGAGAACTCCCTGAATCCGCATGGCAAAAGACACATCCCGGGGTCCTTCGACGCGCCCTCACTCCTTTGTCGCTCGGACTCGCTCAGGATGACAGCGCTTGGGATTTTCGATCACCGATCACCGGATCACCCGATCACTCGATTCACTAATCTCCCGATGCCGGCGATTCCGCGCGATTCCGGCGATTTCGGCGATTTCCACATCCCCGTCTGTGCCACAATAAGATTGGATGCCTGAGTCCCCCCAGACCGCTAAGACCCAGACCAGCGAGTTCCCTTTCGCCGTCACCGTCGGCCAGGTATATGACGGCCCTCTCGACCTGCTGTTGGATTTGATTCGCAAGCAGGACATTGACATCTACAACATCCCGATCTCCACCATAACCGCGCAATATCTCGGGTACGTTGAGAGCATAAAGCAGCTCGACGTGGATGTAGCCGCTGAGTTCATCTACATGGCATCGCTCTTGATTCATATCAAGAGCAAAATGCTGCTGCCGCGCGATCCGGACGCTCCCGAGGATCTGGAAGATCCCCGCGATGAATTGGTGCACCGCCTGCTCGAACACGAGAAATATAAGACTGCCGCCCAGATGCTGCTGCAAAAGCAGCAACTCGAGGATGCGGTGGTGAGCAATCCGTCGCTCAGCGAATTTAAGGACGCTGAAGGTACGGAGCCGGAGATCGAAGCCGACGTCGTTGACTTGGTACGCACTTTCCAGGAAATTCTGGAGCGTGCCCGGTCGCGGCCGGTGCTCCAGGTGGATGAAGAGACAGTGACCGTGGCTCAGATGATTGAATTTTTTCGCCGCCGCCTGCTGATGGAGGATCGTCCCATCCGGCTGAAGCGGTTGCTGCAGCACATCACTTCGCGCAACGCTCTCATCTCATCTTTTTTGGCGCTGCTCGAACTGGTGCGGCTGCAGGCCATCCTGCTGCGTCAGGACCGCATGTTCGGCGACGTTCTGATCAAAAAGCACGCTATGTTTGACGCGGTCATGGGCGAGGGCGCTCAGGTCCGCGATGATTGGAAGTGATCCATTCGCTAAAGTACTAGATACTAAGTACTGAAATGTCCATTAAAGCCAAACTCGAAGCCTTGATCTACGCTGCGGAAGAGCCCATTACGCCGGACCAGATGGCAGCTTTGCTGAAGGAAGAGCTGCTGGCTGCGGCACACGCGGATGGGTCCTCCGGACACACCACCGCTGACGCGATCTCGAAGCCAGGCGATGCTTCCGATCCTGCCGCCAAACGCGCGCAACAAAAGTCAGAAAAAGCTGCGCTGCGTGCTTTGCTCAAACCGTTTCTTGAGGAACTTGTTGCCGAATACGCAGGCGAAGATCGCGGCGTTGAGATTCGCCAGATCGCAGGCGGATATCGCATGTCCACCAAGCCGCAACACCATGACGTGGTGCGCGCGTTCTCCAAGAGCTTGAAACCGCCCGTTCGCCTTTCTCTGCAGGCTCTGGAGACGCTGGCCGTGATCGCTTACAAACAGCCGGTCACAGTGCCCGAAATCAGCGACATCCGCGGCGTGGACGCCAGTGCCGTGATCGGCACGCTGCTCGAGCGCAAGCTGGTGACCACCGCCGGCCGCAAAGCTGTGGTCGGCCGTCCCATGCTCTACAAGACGAGCAAAGATTTTCTTCTGCGCTTCGGTCTCAAAGACCTGAGCGAGTTGCCCAGCCTGGAAGAATTTGAAAAGCTGGCTGCGGGCGAGCTCGAGGAAGAGCTGGCGGCTTCCCATGACGCTGCCGTACCTGACGCCACCGGCGTTCCCGACAATGGCGCCGCCGAGCAGCTGTCGGACGA
>DATFXI010000077.1:0-24773 GCA_035316085.1 Candidatus Angelobacter sp. | reverse complement strand
CGCTCCGGTTGTCGGCTGCAATGATCAGCTTCAGCGTCAGGCGATGGTCGGCCGTCATCTCCGGCTGCACGGAAACCAGGCTGGCCCGGTTCGGCATGATCTTTTGCAGATCGTTGAGCAACTGGGTCCAGGAGAATCTTCTCCGGGCAATCTGACTGTTCCAGAAGCGCTTTTGCTCGGTGACATCACGGTTTTCCGGACGGTTCTCAAACGCAATCAATTGGTCCCGCTCTTTTTCGAGCTGGGCATTTCTCTGCTGCAGCTCCTTAATGTGGCGGCCGGATTTGGCAGACCGGGCGTAGCTCAACCCGGCCAGCGTTCCCAACAGAAGGGCCAAGGCTGCGAGCGCGACCAACGTGGCGGTCCAGCGGACATAGAATTGCCGCACGTCTTCGTATTTACGCGAAGCCAGATTAATATTGAGTCGCATTATCCGAGCAAGGCCCCCACAACGCCGGCCAGCGCCGACGGCTCAACCTTCTCGCCGCTGAGGTTCTGGTCGGAGGAAATGTCCGGCGCGAGCTCCCGCACTTCGGCTCCGGTCTGCTGGTGCAGCAAGGGTCCTACTTCGTCGATGGGAGCCAGGCCGCCGATGCAGATCTGTTCAATGCGCGCGGCAAACGCGTCTTCGAAAAAAACGATGGACGGTAGAACCGCCTCCGCCAGCTCCGCTGCCGTAACTTCGGCCCCGTGGGGATTCTCCAAGGTGCGTACGAGACGAAGCTCCTGGTTCTGCGCCGCCACAATAGCGATGTTGACCGCGTCAACTTTCAGCACCAGGGTTGGCTGCGTGCCTTCCACCAGACCCAAGGCCGCCAGCGAAGACGGCAAAACCACGCCGGGCTGATACCCGGCGTCGCGTAGGGCAGTTTCGTAGTCGTCAATAACGGCACGGGGTGAAACCGCGGCCACCACGCGAACGTTGCCGTTGTCCCGGTTGATATCGTACGAAACCGCGGCGTGGTCGACATCAAACGGCAAGGACTTTTTGAGCCGGAAGCGGATGATGGGATCGACTTCCTGCGTCTTGGCGGGCAGGCTCTCAAAATCCAGCAGCAGCACGCGAATCGCGGCGTCGGGCACAACCAGGATAACGTCGCGCTCTTTGCCCGCTACCGCGCCTAGCGCGCTGCTGAGGGCGGAGCGCAGAGCCTCGCCGTCCTGGATATTTGGCCCGCCCAAACTGGGAGCGACAGTGCCCGGTGCAAGCCGCCGCCAGGTGAAAAGCTCCATCCGCGAAAGGTTGTCCGTGGCTCGCGCGGCGATCACGCCGTTAGCCATGATCTCGCACGCCAGGCGCGGCCTGGCCCAGTTTTGTTGGCGGCGTTCCATGTGTTTATCGCGTGGTCTCGATGAACGTGACCTTGTTGATCTCCTTCATGGTCGTGATGCCGCCCTTGACCTTCTGCAGCGCCGATTCGCGCAGGAACCGCATGCCCTCTTCATGGGCCGCTTTGCGAATCTCAGAGGACGGCCGTTTCTCCAGAATCAGTTCGCGGATGCGGTCGGAAAGGTCCAGCAGCTCGTGGATGGCAGTCCGCCCATGATACCCGGTGCCCCCGCACTCGATGCAACCTTGCCCTTCATAAAACGTTACGTCGCGCCATTCTTCCGGCTTCAGTCCGTTGTTGTCCAGCTCCTGGTCGGTGTAGCGGACACGCGTTCTGCAATGTTTGCAAATGGTGCGCACCAGCCGCTGCGCCAAAACGCAGTTCAGCGCGGAAACGAAATTGTACGGTTCCACGCCCATATTCAGGAAGCGTCCCAGCACGTCCACAACGTTATTGGCGTGCACCGTGGTAAACACCAGGTGGCCGGTCAAAGCTGATTGGATGGCGATCTGTGCAGTTTCCGTGTCGCGAATCTCGCCCACCATGATCTTGTCAGGATCGTGACGCAGGATGGAGCGCAGACCGCGGGCGAAGGTCAGCCCTTTTTTCTCGTTCACCGGAATCTGGGTCACGCCTTTGATCTGATATTCCACCGGATCCTCAATGGTGATGATCTTGTCTTCGTCAGTTTTGATCTCATTCACTGCGGCATAAAGCGTCGTGGTTTTGCCGCTGCCCGTAGGACCGGTCACCAGCACCATGCCGTAAGGCTCGGCGATGTAGCGGCGGAACTTCCGCAAATCTTCCTCGTCAAAGCCCACCACATCGAGAACCAGATTACGGAACTTTTCGCTCATGGATTCTTTATCGAGCACGCGCAGCACCGCGTTCTCGCCGTGGATCGTCGGCATGATAGAAACGCGGAAGTCGATGAGGCGGCCGTTGTACTTCACGCGGAAACGTCCGTCCTGGGGCACGCGCCGCTCAGCGATATCCAGCTCGCTCATGACCTTCACACGCGTAATGATGGTGGAGTGGTGCTCCTTGGCCATAGGTTGCATCGCAGGCATCAACACGCCATCAATACGGTATTTGACAACCACGGAATCGCTTTCTGTTTCGATGTGAATGTCGCTGGCACGCTTCTGTAGGGCTGTGAAAATGGTGGTATCCACCAGGCGAATAATGGGGCTAACGTCAGCTTCGGTGGTGATACGGTCAATGCTGATGCTTTCGTCGCCGGCACCTTCTTCATCGTGCACCACGTCGAGCACGAAGCCTTCGCTCGCTTCCTCCAGCACGCGCTGCGATTGCTCCGTTTTCTTCAGGATTTCGCTGATCTGCGCCAGCGTGGCAACCTTAGTCTTGATGCGGCGATTGAGCAGCAGCCCGATTTCGTCGATCATCATGAGCTTGCTGGGGTCGGCTATAGCGATCCACAAAACGCCCTCGTGTTCTTCCAGCGGAACGAAGTTGTAACGGAACATCAGGTCCACGGGTACGGACTTGAAAAGCTCCGCATCCAGGTGGTAGTCGTGCAAATCGACGAACTCGCAGCGGTAGCGCGCGGCCATTTCCCGTGTGCGCTGTTCGTTCCCGTCGCCTTGGCCGTTGGCGGTTAGGCTATTGCTCGTGGTGGATTGCGGATTCCTGTGGTTCATGACGCGTCCTACTACCGTTGAATTTGGGACCCCAAAGAAAAGATCGGCAGGTACAGCGAGATCAGCACGAGCGCCACGATGCCTGCCATCAGGATCAGCAGCACGGGCTCGATGAGTTGCAGTGCAGCCGCGAGCGCATTCTGTACGTCTTCTTCAAAAAATTCGGCTACAGAATTCAGCATGGCAGGCAGTGCGCCGGTGGACTCGCCGACCTCGATCATCTCGATGGCCAAGTCGGGGAAAAACTTGGTCTCTTCCAGACTGTAAGAGAGCGAGCGACCCTCGCGAACCCGTTTGGCCGCGTGCTCTACCGTCTGCGCAATTTTGAAGCTGTCAATGGACTGGCTGGCGGTCTCCAGCGAAGGCACCAGCGGCAAGCCGCCGGAGAGCAGGGTGGCGAGCGTGCGGCTGAACATGGCTACCTGGTATTTCATCCAGATCGGCCCCACCATCGGCAACCGGTAGCGTAGTGCATCCAAAGTCTTGGCGCCTCTGCCTGAGCGCACCCAAAACACTGTTCCCAGAACGAAAGCGGCCAGCACAATCAAAATGATGTAGTAGTACTCGCGTATCCCTGTGCCGATACCCAGCATGAACACGGTGATCGGAGGAAGCTCGGCGTTCAGCGACGAATAGAGATCGGCAAATTGCGGTACCACGTAGGTCATCAGGAACGTCAGCATGATGATCAGCGCTGAAACCAGCAGGGCGGGGTAGACCAAGGACGATTTCAGTTTTCTGGCAAACGTCAGGGTCACGCGCTGAAAGGCAATATAACGGGCCAGGACCTCTTCAAGATTGCCGCTCCGTTCGCCGGCCAGCACCGTCGTGGTGTAGATCTTGGAGATACCACCCTGGGCGGCAAAAGCATCCGAGAGCAACTCCCCGCTTTTTACCCGCTGCTGCACGTCTTCCAGCAGCGACTTGAAGTGAGGGTTTCTCTGGCGCCGGGTCAGCAAGTCGAGCGACTTCAGGATCGGCAGGCCGGCCTTGATCAAGGTGAGGAATTGCTGATTGAAAACAACAAACGGCCCGGCTTTTACCCGCTTCGCCCGCCGGCTCAGGATAGCGCGGGGAGAAAAACCCGCACGACTCTTGACCGAGTACACCAGGTAGCCCTGCTGGAGAAAGCGGTCCCGAATGTCGTCTGCGGAGTTGCCGCTCTCCATCTGCTCGAGCACATGACCGCGCTCATCCGCCATTTTGACCAGGAATTCAGCCATGAAGTGTGAATACCAGGGAGCCCTAGCTCCTTCCTAAGAGTCTAGCATTCCAGGGGTTTGGTTCCCCACTTTCCTAGAATGAGAGAACGCGCTGTTCATGCGCATTATTAAAGTATCGTGATCAGAGTATTACGACACAAACCCGCGCTTTTTCACTGTGTCACCTGGTCATCCCGGATGATCTGCACGCCGGGCGGCAAGGTGAAACGGAAAAAACTGTCTGCCAACGGGACGTTTTCCTCTATTTCGGAGAACCGGAAATCGGTAGTCGCGTCGTCCACTCCGCGGACCACGATTCTTGCAATCTGATGGGACGGTGAGACCTCCAGCACGACTTCGGTGATCCGGTCCGTCATGCCCTTGGGGACGCCGCGCAGCACCACATTGCCGGGTTGAAGCGGAGTGATGTCGGGGGCGAGCGAAAGGTGTTCCAGTTCCTTCTGCAGTTTGGTTTTACCCAGCAGATAGCGCAGCGGGGAGCGGATGTCGTCGATTTTCTTCAGAGACGTCTTTCTTGCCTGGCGCTCTCCCGGGACATAAAAATAGGCGTTCTCTGAATCAGTGAGAAAGAGCTTCTCTTTGGGCTCGTGGTATTCCCAGCGCATGCGGCCCGGTTTCTTCAACCAGACGGTGCCGCTTTCGCTGCGGGAGACTCCTGGTCCGCGATAGATTTCGGCAAACGAGCCCTTGAAGGTCTTGAGCTGATTGTAGTGGTCATCGACGGCCCGTGCTGTGGATGCGACATCGATGGCTTGACCGTGGACGCAAGGCGCGGTAAGCACGGCTGCGAGAATGAGGCCGGAAAATCTCATATCGTCCTTGTGTTAGATTCCTAATGTCGCGACTTTGTTATTGCTATTTCAGTTGTGTGTTCTCAGCCAGGAACGGAAATTTGCCGGGGTCCTCCACTCCGACAACGCCGTTGGTCATCAGCCGGTACGGCGAACCTGTGGGATCACGGGGAACCGAGCGGAGCAACCCGGCGCGAACCAAATCTCCCCACGCCGAGGGCAGGACCCCGGTCTTCTGCCGGTAAGCCTCGATTCGCCGCGAGAGCTCTTCCATTTCGAGCGTCGCCCGCAGCGAGACGATGTGCTTGAGGGCCGTCTCGCGCAGCATCTGGTCCTTATTCGCCTGGTAAATCGCATTCCAAAGCTCCAGGGCCACAGCAGTCGTGTTGCCCTGTTCCGCCATGCGCGCGGCCATCACCTTCATCCAGGGATGGGCGCCCGGAACTTCCGATCCTTTCTGAAAAGCCTGTTGCGCGGACTTGAAGTCTTTGCGGTCAAGGTAATGAATGAACCCGAGGGTAAAGTACAGACGCCAGTTGTCCGGATTCTCGCGTATGCCTTTCTCAACCAGGGCGACGGCCTTCTCAGGCTGGCCCGCGCCTTCGGGGACCTTCTGCGACAAGAAAATGGAACCGGTTTCATAAGCAACGATCAACTTGGGATCCAGGTCGGTAGTGATGTCCAGCAGCGGCGCCAGCAGGTCGTAGCGCGTGGCGCGTTCTTTTCGTTTGCTGCCGAAATATTGAACCGCGCGCGTCCAGTAGATGTTGGCCAGCAAGCCGGAGTATCCCAGGCTCAAGCGCTTGAGCACCTTGCCGGAAGGAAGATAAAGGATCTCTTCCAAGCTGGCTTCCTTGCCGCGAAGGGACTCCACTTTGCGCAAGGCAAAGATGGAGCCCACAAAAAGCGTGACCATGAGCACAGCAGCGACGGTAGTGGCGGAACGGTTCATTTCAGATTCCGGCGCTCAAAAATCAGCACCGCCCCGGCAGTGACTGCCGCTGAGTAAAGGAGAGCGTAGAGAGTGTTAAAAGCGATCAGACTGCCGCTGACGGGCTGGTCGTGCGCTACCTGCGAGATCACATTCAGCGATGCGAAGTTGGGCACAGCATAGCCGGCAACGGTGGCCAGCCACCCAGCCGGCCCGGGTGTCATCGCGGCAAAACTCCGCAAGTCTTCGGCAAACGTCCCAATGACGAACAGCGCAAAGGAAAAAACGGCCGAAAAAATCGGCGTGGAGAACGACGAAAACAAAAGAGTAATGGCAGTTACTATCAGAAATTGCAGAATGATGAAGTACACAGCCACCAGCAAACGAGCATCGGCCGGCGTGAGCTTGTGGGTGGTGATCAGCAGCGCGGCATAGAAGCCCAGCGTCATCAATCCGGTGTTCACAACCAGGGTCAGCAACAGGCCGAAATATTTGCCGAGGATAAATTCCCACCGGCGCACTGGCCGGGAGAGGATGGTGTAGAGCGTCTTCTTTTCGATTTCCTTGGAGACCAGGCCAGTCCCTATGAAAATGGCGATGATCACTCCGAATAATGAAATCGAAGTCAGGCTGAGGTTGACCAGTACCAGGCGCTCAATATCAATGGAGATGGCGCCGAATAAGGGAGCGCTGGCCACCAGAAGCAGTACGAAAAGAATCAGGTTATAAAGTACGCGGTCACGTATCGCTTCCCGGAACGTGTTCAGCGTAATGGCGGCAAGGCGCGAGGTCATGCTCGCTCCTCTCCAGTCCCCGAAGTCTTCGCCAGGAAATATTCTTCCAGAGTGCCGCGCAGCGGTGTGACTGAAGTCAGCCGGGCCCGCTCCTGGCGCAACTTCTCCAGGACCAGATCAAGATCTTCAGCCGAAATCGTCGCGCGAACCGTGTCCCCGGTGACGTGCGACTCCGGGACATGACCGGCCAGAGCCGGCAGCGCCTTCGCGCCTTGCCAGATCACCTCAACCTTGTCCGCGCTGCTTGAACGTAGATCGTTGACCACGCCTACCCCGCGCAGCTCTCCCTTGTGGATCACCGCCACCCGGTCGCAGAGGGCTTCGGCGTCGGAGAGAATGTGAGTGGAAAAGAAAATCGTGCGGCCGGCGTCTTTGAGCCCTTGAATCAGCTCGCGGACCTCGTGGCGACCCAGTGGGTCCAGGCCGGACATGGGCTCATCCAAGAAAATCACTTCCGGATCGTGAACGATGGCCTGCGCGATGCCCACCCGTTGCAACATTCCCTTGGAAAACTTGCGCAAATGCTTGTTGCGCACGTCGCCCAGGCCAACCCGCTGCAACAGTTCCTGAATGCGCTGCGCTCTGCCCGCCGCGGGAACACCCGAGAGCTGGGCGTAATAATCCAGAAGTTCGGGAGCGCTTAGATAATCGTAAAAATAAGGTTGCTCGGGCAGAAAGCCGATTCTGCTCTTGACCTCGGGATCGCGAAAGTCCTTGCCCAGGATTTTTGCCGAGCCGGCAGTTGGGAAAGTGATGCCCAGGAGCAACTTCAGAGTTGTGGTCTTACCCGCTCCATTGGGGCCGAGAAAACCAAAGGTTTCGCCGGCCTCCACCGTGAGATTCAGGCTGCGGAGGGCCGGCTGCAGTTGCTTCTTCCAGAAACCGACAGCGTAGTTTTTCGAGAATCCCTGGATTTCAATGGCATGCATGCAAGAGTGAGTGATTGGGGTAAATCGTACCGCAGCATTCTTGCCCTTGGCAATGCGGCTCCTGTCACTGCCTTGATTCGCCAGCGACAGCTTGCTGGCAAGAAAAAAGAGGGACAAGTCAGAGTTTCATGTCCCTCTTTGGTTAAACGGTGACAAAAGCGGAGTCAGCGTCAGTTGCTGAGCGCGCTGTACTTGGTCGTGTCTCCGCAGTTGGCCATGGTTTCTGCAGTCGTAAACTGGGCTACACCGACCGCGCTGGCCCGGATTACGGCGTCAGGGTTGGTGCAGTAGTTCCTGCTGCCGGTGGTGCCGGTCTTGATCGGCGAAGCGCTGGCCGTGTAGTCAGGAACCGGTGCGGTCGCTGACGTGGTGGCCATCATGTAGTTGTAGCCGCCCTTGGTGCAGGTCGCGCCGCCGCAGCCCATCACGTCATCCAGGAGGCAGGCGCTGGTGGCGGTGGGCGGAGCAACGCCGCAGACCAGGCCGTTGGGTCCTAGAGTCTTCAAGTCCGGAGCATACCCGGACGTTGGGTAAGCTGTAACGTAAGTGACTTCGGCTGTATTGATGGTTCGTAGCGAACTGGCAGCAGCTGAATCGTTGGCCGCAATCCGAGCCCGCAAAAGGTTGGGGATGGCAATGGCGGCGATGATCAAGATGATCGCAACCACAATCAACAACTCAATCAACGAAAAGCCTTTTTGTTTACGCATGTTCGGGGATAGTCTCCTGTGGCTTCAATAGTTATAAAAAAACACTTACCCTCCCGCTGCGATAGGAGCATGTTAGCTGCCATTATTAGAATTCCACGAGAATCGCGGGGGAAAACCTGGTTAAGATCCTGTAAAACCAAATGCTTAGAAGCAACTTGGGACGAAACAAGCTGCCGTAGAAAGTGACCGCCTGAGAAGCATTTCCTGACATTTTCTGGCAAGAGATGGCGGGAAGGGTCATCCTGTCTTCTCTGGTTTCGACCGCAGATGCCAAGCAACTTTGGGAGTTCTTGGTAGTTGAGTTTGATCGAGAATCGTGTGGCACCGGCGCCCTCGCCGGTGTCTTATGCCCTCTTCAAAGATCGCACAGCCGAGGCGGCTGGTGCCACACGAGTCTTGCCAACTCAACGAACTGAACGAGGCCATAGTTTCCGTTTCAGACGCGGGCCGCCCCGGGCTCGCGCTCGCCGAGGCGATCTGGAGTTTGAGTGATGATGGTCTTGATTGACATGGCCTGGGGCAGCGCAGTTAAGAAGTTGAGAAGTGCACGAAGAATCTCCAGACGCTTCATGCTTCGCCGGGGTCAGCCTCAGAATGGGCCCTTAGAGAAAAACAAAGGGACATGATTTTCGTCATGTCCCTCCGGCTCATACCCTCCCCCAGGTACTTGCCGAACAAACTTTCTAAGCCAACGATTAATTGCTGAGCGCGCTGTACTTGGTCGTGTCTCCGCAGTTGGCCATGGTTTCCGCAGTCGTAAACTGGGCTACACCGACCGCGCTGGCCCGGATTACGGCGTCAGGGTTGGTGCAGTAGTTTCTGCTGCCGGTGGTGCCGGTCTTGATCGGCGAAGCGCTGGCTGTGTAGTCAGGAACCGGTGCGGTCGCTGACGTGGTGGCCATCATGTAGTTGTAGCCGCCCTTGGTGCAGGTCGCGCCGCCGCAGCCCATCACGTTATCCAGAAGGCAGGCGCTGGTGGCGGTCGGCGGAGCAACGCCGCAGACCAGGCCGTTGGGTCCCAGTGTCTTCAAATCCGGCGCGTACCCGGAGGTCGGATAAGTTGTAACGTAAGTGACTTCGGCTGTATTGATGGTCCGCAGCGAACTGGCGGCGGCTGAATCGTTGGCCGCAATCCGAGCCCGCAACAGGTTCGGGATCGCGATGGCAGCGATGATCAGAATGATCGCGACCACGATCAGCAGCTCGATCAGTGAAAAGCCTTTTTGTTTGCGCATTTTGAGATATCTCCTGGGTACGGTTCTCGCGTACTCGAAGCTTAATTATTGCATCTGCCGTGCCAATCCCAGAGCGCCAAAGGCAGGACTAAGCGTAAAAAGTTGAAACTAAGCAGCTTATCGTAGTTCTGGGGCCTTCGGAATCCACTGTTGGGGATCCAGAAGGGCAGCGGTAATGACATATTTTGTCAGGACGGCTCGGCGGAAAGGACAAAAAAGGTCCCGGCATCTTTTCGATCTCCAGAAACTCAAAGAGGACATGGCTGTTGCCATGTCCTCTTTGGTGGCTCATACCCTCCCCCAGGTACTTGCCGAAGTGAATGTGGAGTCAGCAGGTCGTCAATTGTTGACCGCGGAGTATTTCGTTACATCGCCACAGTTGGCAGTCGTTTCCGGGGCAGTGAACTGGGCCGTTCCCAATGGACTTTGCCGGATGATGGCATCCATATTGGTGCAGAAATTCCGGCTGCCGGTGGTGCCTGTTTTGAACGGGGAAGCACTCGCTGTGTAATCGGGCACCGGAGTGGCGGAAGTTGAGGTCATCATGTAGTTGAAACCACCCTTAGGGCAGGTTACCGCAGCACAGCCTAGCTGATCATCTATCAGACAGGCGCTGGTGGGTGTCGGCGCCGCGATACCGCATACCAAGCCGTTAGGCCCCAGCGATTTCAGGTCGGGAGCGAATCCCGAAAGGGGGTAGGAGGTGACATACGTGGTCTGGGAAGTGTTGAGGGTACGCAGTGTACTTACCGCCGCTGCATCGTTGGCGGCAATCCTGGCCCGCAACAGGTTCGGAATGGCGATCGCAGCGATAATCAAGATGATCGCCACCACGATCAGCAATTCGATGAGTGAGAAGCCTTTTTGCCTACCCATTCGGGAGTCTCCTGGCGCCTTGCGTACCTCTTTGGTGCACTTTGCGGGCCAACTCACGTGAGCAGCGCCCGAGGTGGCGCTAATCCATTGATAAAACAAGCCCATAGAGAGAACGCAGCCTTGCACAAAGTTGGATTCATGGCGGCCGGAACGACAAAATCTGTCAGGTCACAGGAGGCGAAAGGACCGCAAATGTAAAAGGCGCCGGAGGCCCAGCCTCGACGACGCCCTCGATGGCAGGAGATGTGTTCCGGGGAAGTTAGAAGGGAATATCTTCGTCTGTGATCTCGGCGGGATGAGACGCCTCATCCGGATGCGGCGTACGTTGATCGAAGCTCGCGCTGGCTGAAGCGCCGCGCGAAGCCCGGCCTTCGCCCTCACCTTCGCCGCGGCCTCCCAGAAGCACCAGGTCCTGAGCGATAATCTCCGTCCGGTATTTCTTTTCGCCGCTCTGCTTGTCTTCCCAGCTCGAGGTCTGGAGCCGGCCCTCAACGTAGATCTTGGAGCCTTTCTTCACATACTCGCCTACGATTTCCGCCAGCCGCTGCCAGGCCACGATGTTGTGCCATTCCGTGCGATCCTGCCACTCGCCGGCTTTGTCCTTGTAACGCTCGTTGGTGGCCAGGCTGAATTTGGCGACCGGGACGCCGCTCGGCGTGTACTTGATCTCAGGATCTTTGCCCAGATTTCCGATGAGAATTACTTTGTTGACGCTCTTTGGCATGAGGGTTCCGCTTTCTGTGGGTTGAGTTGCGCCAAATATACCAGCGTTTCGCGAATTGTTAAAGTCAGATACGCTTGCGGCGCGCCCGAATGAATCCGTTGCCGTAATCAACCGTCGCCGTACAAGCACCCTCGGCACTTGCCAACCACAGGCCAAGGCGCACACAATCTTTTCAGCGTGATGCATTCCGATTCAGTAGAACCCCCGAACCAGTGGTGGCGCGCCGGACTCAAACTTCTGTGGGCGGCGTACATGCTGTTGACCTCGTTCTACTGTGTGCTCGCGTTTTTTCCTTACACCTATTATGCGCTGATCAAGTCGCCGGCGTATGACTGGATGCCGTGGTTTGCCCACCAGCACGCCCGGCTTTACTGGCTGGCGCTGATTGCACTTGCAATCGCGTATTCCAAAGACAAGAAGCGAGTGTTGCTCGCGTCGCTGATCCTGGGCCCCCTCGTATTGGCTGGCATCCTTATTACGGTGCGCCCGTTGCTGCCGAACCTGAACAGCGATGCCGCCGACTATGCATGGAGTCTGGCGGCGCTGGCGCCGGTCCTGGCCCTTGCCGCGGTTGACGTTGTGACCCGCTGGCCGCGAGGACCAGACCGCTTTGAAGTCGCGCTGTCTTACTTGCCTGCTGTGCTGTCGGCGATCGCCTTAGCGGTGATGAGTGCCCTCGGGCAAAGGATTCAAGATCGAGACAACGCGAATCCAAGTCTCCTGCAGGCACATCCGCTCGCGATTGGCGTCTGGAGCATTGTGACCCACATTGTGGTTGCATTCCTGGCGGTCTCGATCCTTAACCTGATCTTTCGCGCCGCTGCCAAGACGGCCCAGCCACGCGTGACGCGAGGCATCGCGGTCGGTTTGGCGATCTTCTGCGGCGGCGTATGTGGCCTGGCAAGCTTTTTGAACAACGCATTGGGTTTCCGCGGCTGGATGGCATGGCTGTACAGCTCTTTCCTTGTAGCAACTCTGTTGTTGCTGGCTGGATCCCTGGTTCTCCAGGCGCCTGCCTCGCTGCGCTCTTTGTGGAAGCAAGAAGGGCAAGGAAAACCCGTTGTGAAAGCCTTGTCGGTTTTTGCGCTGGTCGGTCTGGGCGCGCTGGCCCTGGTTCTGCCTTCCACCATCGGGCAATGGGATTGGAACGGCCTTTTTCAATGGATGTTCACTCTGCTGCTTTGGTTCGCGGTGACCGCATGCTTCTACGCGCTGGCACGACCGCGGGCGCCCTACTCATGGCCGGCGATCGTTGCCGTTCTGCTGGTCACCGGCGCTGCCTACAAGATGACACAAACCGCGGACGTCGTCTGGGGCAAATCCTTGGGCCCCACAGGCGAGGACATTGGACACGCTTTTGAGCAGTATGCTTCGCTGGATCTCTCTTTCCGCTTCGCACATCACTTGCTGGGCAATAGTTCTCCTGAGGATTCTTGTGAGGACCTTTGCCGGATTCTTCGCTCTTACACCAACGTGCGTGACGCTAAGACCACGCGGCAGATTGAGTTTGTCGATCATCTGGTGCCCACAACAGGGAAGCGTCCTAACATCATCATGATCGTGGTCGATTCTCTGCGCCCCGACTTCCTGGGTGCTTACAACTCCAAGGTGGATTTCACGCCCAACCTGGATGCCCTTGCCGCCGACAGCGTGGTGTTTCGCAATACCTATTCACAGTATGCGGGCACCTACTTGTCCGAGCCCGCTATCTGGTCGGGCGCCATGCTACTCCACGCGCATTACCTGCGGCCCTTCCAGAATGTGAATGCGCTGGAGAAACTGGTCAACACCGACGGCTATAAAATGATTGTCAGCTTTGACAACGTGCTGCGCGAAATCCTCTCCCCACAGGATGACGTGATCAAGCTCGATACCGACAAAACCACATGGAAAGCGCTGGACCTGTGCTCGACGGTGACGCAACTTAGCGGCGCGCTGGATACGCGCCCAGTCGGCGCCGGTCCGGTTTTCTTCTATGCACAGCCGCAGAACGTGCATATGTTTGCCGCCAACAACCAGCCCACTTGGCGCACCGCGAATTGGAGAAGCTCCGGCTTCAACGCCAGGATCGCCTTGGAAGTTCATCAGGTGGATCAGTGCGTGGGAAATCTGCTCTCCGATTTGAAATCACGTGGTCTGTACGACGAAAGCATCATTATCGTCACCTCCGATCATGGCGATGCAACCGGGGAATTTGGACGCCGCGCTCACTCATATCAGATCTATCCCGAGATCATGCGCGTGCCGCTGATCGTCCACTTGCCGAGCTCGATGCGCGGCAAGTTCGCGTACGATGCCGATCGCATCACGACACTCACTGACATCACCCCGTCGCTCTATTACCTGCTGGGACACAGGCCCGTCAGGCAGGATCCCATGCTGGGCCGGCCTCTGTTCGCTGCAACCAGGCAGGAGCTTGACCGTTACCCGCGGAACGAATTGTTCCTGGCGTCTGACGAGGTGGCAGTGTACGGGATTTTGGACAACGGCAGGTACATGTATGCTACCTACGCTTCGCCCGCGCGCAGTTTTCTCTTTGATCTGGTCAAGGACCCGAACGCAGAACATAGCATCCTGACTGCTGAGTTAAAACGGCACTATGACCAGCGGGTGCTTGACAACTTGAAAATGATAGGCGACTTCTACGGCTACAGAATCGGGATCAACTCGTTGCTGGCATCACAGGCCCGATAGTCATAGGAAGCGAGGTGGCAGATTCGCTTCGGGCGGCTCACCCGTGAGCGCCGTAAACCTGATACAGGATGATGTACACCATCACACCTGTTACTGAAACGTAAAGCCAGATGGGAAAGGCCCAGCGGGCGATGCGGCGGTGGCGCTCGAACCTTCCCCGCAATCCGGCGATGAGAGCCAGCAGCACCAGTGGCACCACGGCAGCGGCCAGCACGGTGTGGGAGATGAGCAGAGCAAAATATACCGGACGTATCCAGCCTTGCCCCGGGAACCGCACCGAGCCGACGTGAGCATGATAGTAAAGATAGGAGGCAAGAAAAAGCGTTGACGTGACCACGGCGGCAATCATGCAGGCGCGATGCTGGTTGATCTTCTTCCGCTTGATGAGAACGCGTCCCGTGGCGATCAGTACGGCGCTCGCGCCGTTCAGAGTAGCGTTCAGAGCCGGAAAAATACTCAGGTCGGGCATGATTATGCCGCGGGTACCGTGCTCCTGCGGCTCGCCATTAGAAAGCCGGCCATGAAGACAACGGCGGCAAATGCGGCCAGCACGCCAATCGAAGGCCACAACGGCAGCAGGGTAGCGCGGGCCGTCGTCGGGAAAAGCGTCAGCAGCAGGGCATCCATCCCGTATGTCAGCGGATTAGCACTCATGACCGCGCGCAGCCAACCGTTCGCGCCACTCACAGGAAACAGCGCTCCGGAAAGCATCCACAACGGAATCAGGAACAAATTGATGACGGCGTGAAAGCCCTGCGCTGACTCCATACGCCAGGCAATCGCGAAGCCGAGAGCCGTCAGCGCGAATGCGGTAAGAAAAGTAATCAAAGTGACAATCAGGAATTGCTCTAGCCCTAGATGAATGCCAATTAAAGGTGCAAACACGAGGAACAGCAAACCCTGAATGGCGGAGAGTGTTGTTCCGCCCAGGACTTTCCCCAGCACAATGCCGGAGCGGTGCACCGGCGCAACCATCACAGAAAGCAGAAAGCCTTCGTTGCGGTCTTCTATTACCGACATCATGGTGAAGATCGAGGTAAACAAAACGATCATCAGCAGGGCGCCAGGAAAAAAGTAGTTCAGGAAGTTCCCAGTCCCGGTTGCGGCGGATTGCAAGGATGTCCCGAATCCGGCGCCGATCACCACCCAGAACAGCAAAGGCGAGATAATCACTCCCACGACTCGCGCGGGCTGGCGGTAGAAGCGCACAATCTCGCGCCACCACAAAGTGAACGCAGGTAGCAGGGAACTGCTGTGCGCGGGAGTTACCTCTGCCGGAGTCACGGCCGCCTGGGCCATTCTAATGCCGCTCCTTTTGCTCCGCTTCCGTCCATAAACGATGTCCGGTGCAGTCAATAAACACGTCTTCCAGAGTTGGCTTGCTGACGGAGATGGAATCGATCTCGCCGCGGAAAGCCTCGATCAATTCGGTCACAAACTTATGGCCGTCCTTGCGTTCCAGGCGCACTTTGTCGCCGAGAACCGTGGCATTGATAGCAAAACGCTGTTGAATCCCGAGCGCCAGGCTGACCGGGTTCATCGTACCCAGCAGAATCACGTCACCGCCGACCTGGCTACGCAATTCCGCCGGCGTGCCCAGGGCCACAACCTGTCCCAGGTTAAGGATGGCCAGGCGATCGCAACGCTCGGCCTCCTCCATTAAATGCGTGGTCACGATAATTGAGACGCGTTCTTGCGTGCGCAGCTGGTGCAGATACTGCCACAAATCGCGGCGAGCACCTGGATCGAGACCCGTGGTTGGTTCGTCCAGCAAAAGAACCTTAGGCCGGTGCATGAGTCCTTTGGCAAGTTCCACACGGCGCTGCATGCCTCCGGAGAAAGTTTCCACGCGGTCGCCGGCCCGGTCAGCAAGCCCGACGCGTTCGAGCATTTCCAGGATCCTGGTTTTGAGCGTGGCTCCGCGCATTCCGTAAAGGTGTCCCTGATGCCAGAGGTTCTCCGCCGCCGTCAGCTTGATGTCCGCACTCGGCGACTGAAAGACCACGCCGATGCGGCGGCGAACGGCGTCAGGTTGCGATGCCGCATCAAAGCCGCAGACCAGGGCGCGGCCCCCCGTGGGCAGCATGAGGGTTGAGAGAATCCGGAACAATGTAGTCTTGCCGCTGCCGTTGGGCCCGAGCAGCGCGAAAATCTCTCCCTCAATCACGGCGAATGAGACACCGCGCAGCGCTTCGCGCTTACCGTAACTATGTCGCAGGTCCTCGACAGCGATAGTCGCGGCGAGGCTCGAAGAGGTCGCGGAGATAACCGTGCTCTCCACAAAAGTGGCCATCACAAACGCACCACGTCCACCATCATGAGCGCGAACAGCAGGGGAAGATAAATAACCGACGCTTGCAGCAGCTGCCGGGCTAGCTTCTTCGAGTCCGGGGAAGTGGTCGGCAGCTTGGTTCGCGCCAGGCGGAAAACAAACCATAGGAACGCCAATCCCAGGGCCAACGCCCCAAACAAATAGACTCGTCCAGACATGCGCAGCAGAGCCGGCAGGAGACTGATGGGAACCAGCGCCGACGCGTACGCAAACATCTGGCGCACTACGCTGTGCCCCGCTTTGTCCACCACGGGGAGCATTTTGATGCCGGCAGCTTCGTATTCATCGCGGTACATCCAGGCGATCGACTGGAAGTGCGGAAACTGCCAGAAAAAGACGATCAGAAAAAGAATGATTGCTTCCAGTTCTACCGCGCCCCGGATGGCAGTCCAACCCAGAAGCGGTGGCATAGCGCCAGGAAACGCACCGACAAAAGTTGAAATCGGTGAAAGCTTCTTGAGCGGCGTGTAGAACGCAAGATAGGTAGCGGCCGTGGTAAACGCCAGGACTCCCGTCAGCACGTTCGTTGTCAGGGCCAACGAGATAGGCCCTACAACCACGGCGGCCAGGCCGGCGATAAGCCCGGTGCTCACCCGCATTCGCCCCGAGGGCAGCGGGCGGTCCTGAGTGCGGTGCATTTGCGCATCCAGATCACGCTCAACCACTTCATTCAAAGCTGCTGCGCCCGCCGAAGTCAGGCCGATCCCCCACAATGCGTTGAGCAGCGTCCAGGAGATGGCTGCGATACCGCTTCGGGCCGCCGCCATGTAACAGCCGGCCCAGGCCGTCATCACGATCAGCGAGGTCACGCGGACCTTGAAGAGCTGCGCGTAATCGCCCCACAACGAATGCTTTCGCGCGACAGCAGGCGCTCCGGCGACGCCAGACGGTTGCTCGGCGATGGGGTGGGTAGCGCTCATGCCGTGGCTACCTCCGGACGGCGGTCAAAGGGCAAAACCTCGGCGGAATCGCCGCTGTGGCGGTGCGTCTGAATGGTCAGCACAACAGTCCAGGCGAGGATGAGCGCGCCTACCGCGAGGTGCGCGACTGTGACTGCAACTAACCCGAGAGTCGGCTGGACTTCATTTACGCCCTGGATCACGCGCACCACGTACGCTGCGGCTCCCAGCAGCAGTTGCACGATCAACAACAGCAGAAGCCACGTCGCCGGCCGGCGGAGGTGCGCGATGTTCGAATGCTTGCTGATGACGCGCAGACTCAAATAAAGAATCAGTCCCGCGACAAACAGTGAGTTCAAGATGTGTGGATAGAGAAAGGTGTGCACAATCTTGTGCACAGGCCAGCGATTCGAACCAGGCGGGCCCCACTTCGTCCACACATGGCGGAACGCCGCGCCCAGAATCAACTGTAGAAAAAGAAAGCCAAGCAGCATCCAGGAATGCCGCAGCAGAGGCTTGGCGTCTTTGCGGAGAATCTTTTCCGTGGGATCTTCCAGCCAACTGCGGCTGGTGAAGACGGCAATCGCAGCCAGCACACAGAACATGGCTTGGCCTAGGGTGGCGTGCGCTGTGGAAATAGCGGGCGGCGTCAATTTCAGCACCGTAAGACCTCCGAGCCCGCCCTGAAAGATCACGCCAGCCACGGCGGCCAGTGTCAGGCCGCGCATCCAGCGGCGCTTGTCAACCAGCCAGGTCCACACGGCCACAATGATGGTCAGCAGCCCTACGATTTCCGCCACCACGCGATGCCCGTGCTCGAACTTTACCCCGCCGACCATCTTCGGCAGCTTGTATAGCGAGCCGAAACTGGTGGGCCAGTCAGGCACGGCCAACCCGGCGTTGTTGCTGGTGACCAGACCGCCGGCGATCAGCAGTAAAAACGCCGCGATGGCGACGAATAATGTGAAATAGTGCTGCGCGGCGTTGTAACTCGAGGAACTCAGAACCCACTCCTTAGGCCTGTCGTATGGATGCCGGCGCGTCGCGTGCAATGCGGCAAACTCATTATTTTATCATCGCGACTCGGGCCGCTGGAGGTGGCGCAGGGGCTAAAGCTGACCTTGCGCAAAGATGAAATCTGCTTTAGCGGCGGCCTTAGCACCCACCTTGAGCTTCATCGTCTGCTCGCCGAATTTCTCGTGCACCGCCGCCACAGTGTAGTCGCCGGGCGGCAGGTTGGGGATTGTGAACTTTCCGTCGGCAGCGCTGACTGCGAAATACGGATGCGACATTACGTTGACGTAAGCCCGCATCCAGGGATGCTGGTTGCATTGCAGCGGAATCATCACCTCCGGATTGGGAAAGGTCTTAAGCACCGGAGGGTCGCCCGTCATTTGCGATTCATTCCACTGCGGGTTCTTGCTGGGCATGTTGTGGACATTGTGATCGGCGGTGTCCGAGTTCAGGATCTTTAGCGGCTGACCGGCCATCAAGCCCAACATGTGGGGAATGTAGCGGCAGCCCTTCTGGTCGAGTACCACCGGTTCGGACGGGACAGGGAAGCGGCGCGAAGGCAAACCTTCCTTGACATAGACGAACACGTTGGCCAGTTTGCCATCATTGACCACGAACACTTCTGAGGGTTGCGGCTTGCTCGGACAACTGGGGTCTTGCGACATGTCGAGCATGATGGTCTTGGGCCGAGGACCGGCGAAGCTGACAACCCCGCTGATGCTGCCGGCGGTGGCTGGGTCAACCGTGATCGCTGGCGTGGCCGAGGTTTGCGGACCCGGTTGCGACTTGCTGCAGCCTAGCCCGGAGAGCGTTGCGAGCAAGATAGCCTTGGGAAGGAAACCGGGTCGTATTGTCAAAATCTCTTATCTCCCTGTTGCCGCCGATGCGCGTGCTACTTTTGCGTAGGTGATCTGGGTGGGGCAAATTGTCTGGAGGCGCGCAAACAGCTTATCAAACGCCCCGTGGCTTTGTCCCACAAAGTCCGGGGACCGTGTCATGCCCACGAGGCAGCAGCCTTCCGTGTCCTTGGGAAAATTTCCGATGTGAATCTCGATCTCAGAGAATCCCGGAACATTTTCCACATGCGGGACATCGCGGCCGTGCTTGGGTGAAAAGCGGATGTCCAGGGTGTAGGTGCCGGGCGGGATCGCACGAGGCTTCACATCATCATTCCGCGTTACCGGTTCCAGAGTAAAGCATTGGAACTCACCATCAATGAACAGCTGTCCGCTGGTGGATTGCTGCGTAAACTGGTCACGGGTGACGGTTACCATAGACCCTCCTAATCCTCGAGTGGCCTTCAAAGGAAATGCTTAGGATGGCGCCAACGCGCCCAGAGGATTGTACAACTCACCGGCATTAATCTAACCGCCCGCCACCTCGGCTACCGGTGCCAGGTTGGCGATTACGGTATCCGTAAATTCGGTGGTTTTCGAGTTTCCGCCCACGTCGCGAGTGAGATGCTGTTTTTCCTTGTAGGTTTTTTCGAGCGCCAGGTAAATGCGGTCGGCCGCCTCGGTCTCGCCGAGGTGACGGAGCATCAGAATCGCCGATTGCAACACTGCGGTGGGATTGGCCAGGTCTTTGCCGGCGATGTCCGGCGCCGAGCCGTGAACTGCTTCAAAGATGGCGCAGCGCTCGCCGATGTTCGCGCCGGGAACCAGGCCCAGCCCGCCGACGAAAGCCGCGCAGAGGTCGGAAAGAATGTCGCCGTAGAGATTCTCCATCACCAGCACGTCGTATTGATAGGGATTCATCACCAGTTGCATGCAAGTGTTGTCCACGATGTGCTCACCGTAGGTGATCTCGGGATACTCCTTGGCCACTTCGCGGCAGCAACGGAGAAACAAGCCGTCGCTCAACTTCATGATGTTGGCTTTGTGGATGGCGTGAACGCGCTTGCGTTTTTCCCGGCGCGCGTATGCAAACGCAAAACGGGCAATGCGCGTAGACGCCTTCGCCGTGATGATCTTCAGAGACTCCACCACACCCGGCACCACTTCGTGCTCGATGCCGGAATATAGTCCTTCAGTGTTTTCGCGCACGATCGCCAGGTCCACAGCAGGGTAGCGCGTGGCCAGCGACGGCAGGTTGCGAATCGGCCGGAAGTTGGCGTAAAGCTCAAACTGCTTGCGCAAAGCCACGTTGATGCTCGAGAAGCCGCCGCCGATGGGGGTAGTCACCGGGCCCTTCAGCGCCACTCCGGTGCGTTCCACCGATTCAATCAGTTCTTTGGGAATGTATTCCTGATACTTCTCGTAGGCTTCCGAACCAGCAGCAAACTTCTCCCAAGTGATTTTCACGCCGGAAGCTTCCAGAATGCGGACCGTAGCGCCGGTGACTTCCGGTCCAATGCCATCGCCGGGAATCAAGGTGACTCGATGTGACATAAACTCCGTTGCTCTTATCTGGTGGTGATCTTGGATTTGGCGGGCTTGTGCTTCTCGTCCTTGTTGTTGAGACGCTCCAGTTCGGAGTGAAACTCACTCACGTCCTGGAAATCGCGATACACGGAGGCGAAGCGGATGTAAGCCACTTTGTCAATATGCTTCAGCCGATCCATGATCAACTCTCCGATTTCAGTGGCGGTGCGTTCGCGTTCTGGAGAATCCACCACGAACTGCTCCACTTCATTCACGATCTGTTCCATCCGGCCCATGGAGATAGGACGCTTCTCGCATGCGCGCAGGACTCCGGACAAGACTTTCTGGCGCTCGAACTTTTCCCGGCGGCCATCCTTCTTCACAACCATGTAGGGAATTTCGTCTATGCGCTCGTAGGTGGTGAAGCGCTTTTCACACTTCAAACACTCGCGGCGGCGGCGGATGGAAGCGCCTTCCTTGCTTTCACGCGAGTCAACCACTTTGTCGTTTTCAGAGCCGCAAAACGGGCATTTCATGGGCTTGGGACGATGATCAAAGCAAACTTGATTGTATCAAAGCGACCTCGGATCACCCCGATCACCCGATCTCCCGATCACCCGATTCGTCCAGAGCTTTCTCCTCCTCCTCGGTGCTTTCCTGCTCTAACTTGATGAGAGAGACGCGTTCGAAGTGGGCCAGCACCAGTCCCGCAGGCACGACCGACATGAAGGTCACCAGCCACAACATGATGCCGCAACTGGTCGCGATCTCCGGAGGAAGATGAAAGATCTTCTGGAGAATGGCGATGGTGGCGAGCTGGGAGCCGCCGCCCACCACGGGAAGCTGCAGGATCCCGCCGGCAACGCTGCCCGCGGTCAGCAGGAGGACATCAGAGAATCTGAGGCGTTGCAGCCGGTGAATGGAGTAAGCGTGCGCGACCGACATGTAAGCAAAGCCGATAATGATCCAGATCAGCAGCGAAAGTCCGCTCAACTCAAGGAACGACCTGAAATCCTTCACCGTATTCAAACCTTCGCCGAAGGCGTGAACACGATGGTAAACAGCGTCGCCGAGTTTGCGGGAAATCGCGCCGAAGACGCGGCGGAAGAATTCCGCGGCGGTCACCGGGTTCTTGCGGATCCAGAATGCTACCAGCGCCGCTACCACCACGCCCAGAAGGAGTCCGACTGCCGAGATCCTGAAAAGATCAAACGCCTGAATTTGAAACCGCCCAAGCGGGATGGGCGGCGCATCCCGGAACCCCGGCAACTTGCGCAGGGAATCTGCCGACCACAGAACGTTCACCGCCATGATGAGCGAGAACGCTCCCATGTCAAATATGCGCTCCACGATCCATACCGCCAGCTGCGAAGCCATACTCATTTTCTCTTTGCGAGCGATGAGATACGGCCGAATGAATTCTCCGGGACGCCCCAGCAGAGCCAGGCCAGTGAAGCCGATCATAGTGGGCGCAACCAGACGCGACGACTGCGTTTCACGCACCGGGCGCAGCAGGATCTTCCAGCGAACCGCGCGCAGAAAGTAGTCCACATACACCAGCGCGATTCCGCCCAGAATGTAGGCCTTGTGAGTGTGATGAGTCGCTGACCAGAAACGCGCCCAGTCAAACTTTCTCCAGCTCCTCACTTGCAGATAAATCAGCCCGGCCAAAATGGCCAGCACTGCTGCGGTGATGAGGATCTGTTTCTTCTTCATGGAGCGGGCCGGGCGCGGCTCAACAGCAGCGACTTCGGAGCGGAGATGAACTTTCTATCACACGGGGCCTGGGGTCAAGCGGGTTTCTGAGACTTGGCGGTTGCGGCTTGCGGTTGCGCCGGTGCGGCCTTCTTACCGGAGTTTTTCTTACGGCCGGCCGCAGTCTGGCTCTTCATCTGCGCGCGCTTCTTGGCGTTGAAATCGCGGACAATGCTCGCGACATAGGCACGGGTTTCGCGATACGGCGGCACACCGTGATACTGCTCTACACGATGGGCTCCGGCATTGTACGCGGCCAGCGCCTTCACGGCGTCGTTGTTGTATTGATCAAGCAGCGCGCTCAGGTGGGCAGTTCCCGCTTCCACGTTTGCCTTGGGATCGAAGGGATCTTTCACGCCAAGCTGGGCCGCGGTGCCGGGCATAAGCTGCATCAATCCCTGGGCCCCTTTGCGGGAGACGGCGCGGCTCTGAAAATTACTTTCCGCTTTGATCACGCTGTTCACGAAGTCAGGATCCAGGCGGTTCCGGCTGCTGGCATCGCGCACCACCTGGTCGAGATCGGCCCTGCTGAGCGCCGTGGCGGGAGCGGGATTGCGATTCGTGGCCAGAGCCTGTGAGGCCTGCGGCTCGCTGGGAATTGAAGCGGCTGCGACAGGAGTATCGTCCGGCTCGAACGACGCGATCTCCGACGTCTGCACTTCCACGAAGCCAGTGCGCGTGTAGAGGCGCGTCACGTTTCCAATTTGCTCTTTACGCTCAAAGGTGAGAGAAAACCCGTTGCGGAGCACAGCCACCTCCGCGCTCAGGGCGGGAATCTGCGCCACCAGCAGCACCAGGGCGATTCGGGTTGAGCGTTGCGTAAGCACCTTCAAAAACAGTTCCCGGAACCGGTACCTATTCTCTCCGAATCGGCGAGTGAAAGCCAGTCCTGAGCAGCTCTTCCACCGCCAGGGCCACGCCGCTTTCTGAGTTGCTGGCTGTTTGCCGCCAGCCATTCTGTTTCAAATCATCAGATGCGTTGGCCATGACCACGGGAAGCCCAGCAAATTCAAGCATTTCCAGGTCATTGTAGTTGTCTCCAATGGCCATGATTTGGTCCCCCGCGATCCCTTGCTGATCAGCCCAGCGCCGCAAGGCGTGTCCCTTGGAACAATGAGGGGCCAAAATGTCGAGGAGGCAGAGATCCCGGTGATCGTACTGGGTTTTCAGGACGGTCATTTCGCGGCGAAACTCGGCATTCTCCAGCCGGCGCTGCACATTCTTCATGAATGCTACGCTCCCGCAATACATGGCCTGCAGCGGACTCTCGGTGAGGGCGTCTTCGAGCGGAACGACGAACTTGATGTAAGGACGATTGACCTCCAGCCAGCGCGAGACACTCTGAGTCAACTCGTCAGCGCGTTCCAACACCAGCGCGCCGTTCCCGGGATGACCCGGACGGTCAAAGGTGAGCACGGCGTGGCCGCGGTACTCGTCCATGTAGCGGATCAGCTTGCGGGCGGTCGAAGCGCCCAGGCATTCCGTGAAGAAGGTTTCTCCGTCGCTGGACCTCACCAGAGCTCCGTTGGAACTCACCAGCAAGACGGGAACCGCCAACTCGCGCGCAATGGGCATAGCGTAATCGTGTCGGCGCCCGGTGGCCAGGATGATCCGCATTCCAGCCCCGTGAGCGGCCCGCAACGCGGCAATGTTGCGCTCCGAGACGTGGAACTGGGGATCAGTCAGAGTGCCATCAATGTCGACGGCTACAACGCGGATGGAAGAAGTCACCATAGTCGATTCTAAATGATGTTGTTTTGCGATGTTAAAGATTCGTTTCAAATGGGGACGAAAGAATAGGGCCAAGTACAATGAAGACACGGCGCGAAAGGTTGCGCGATGGGTTGCTGCATTCTTTCCGATAACGATTCAAGGAGCAGCGGGAATGGTCTACAAAACGATTGCCATGGGAGCGCGCAAGAAGATTGCGCTCGTCGCCCACGACAACAAAAAGCAGGACATGTTCGAGTGGGCCAAATTCAACCGCAATGTATTGGCCGAGCACGATCTGTACGCCACAGGCACCACGGGAACGCTTCTGGAAGCAGAACTCGATTTGACCATCACGCGACTCGAAAGCGGGCCGCTGGGCGGCGACCAGCAGATTGGCGCCAAAATCTCCGAAGGCGCAATCGACTTTGTCATCTTCTTCTGGGACCCGCTGGAACCTCAGCCGCACGATCCAGATGTGAAGGCTCTGCTGCGAATTACCGTGGTCTGGAACATTCCAGTGGCCTGCAACCGCGCGTCGGCAGACTTTATGATTTCATCATCGTTGATGACGGATAAGTATGAGCGCCTGATTCCAGATTATTCGGCCTACCGGGGAAGGTTGGGCCGGGGTGCAAGTTCAGGGTAGGCGGGGTAGGCGGTCGCTCGCGAGTGGCCGCTACAACCCCAAGTAGGCCGCCCGCACCATTTCATTCCCGAGCAGATTCTTAGCAGTGTCTTCCATCAGGACAGCGCCATTCTGCACGACATAGCCGCGGTCTGAGATGCTCAAGCCGCTGA
>DATFXI010000076.1:0-3524 GCA_035316085.1 Candidatus Angelobacter sp. | reverse complement strand
GCTCAGGATTTCGCCTGCGGGCTCACGCCCGCAAAGCGGCTCAACTTGGGTACCGCGCCCGAATGAAACCTTGGCCGTCTTTTGGTCCGGACAGCATAAACCCTCGCCAGGCGAGGGGGATGCTTCAACACGAACTTTTTGGAGCGGGAGACGGGATTTGAACCCGCGACTTCGACCTTGGCAAGGTCGCACTCTACCACTGAGTTACTCCCGCTCGACAAGGCCAGTTGTGATTATATCGTCATGAAAATGAAGGGTCAATTGGGTCAGATCGCCCGGAATCGCCGTGATCGCGCGTCATCGCCGAGATCAGAAAATCTCCCTTCTCGGAAGACCAGAAACGGCAGTGAGCCCGACTTGCGCGGCGAACTGCCTGCATCAGGAGCGGAGGGATGATCGCCGAACACGAAGACTCTCTAGCGGTTTGGAGCGCAGCGACAGAAACTAGTGCCTCGACCACTGCGGGTCGTCTTCCGCACCCACGATGTGGCCATCGCGCATGTGAATGATGCGGTCGCCGATTTGCGCGGCTTCAGGATTATGCGTGATCATCAGGACGGTCTGGCCGAACTTCTGGTTGGCGTCGCGTAGCATCTTCAACACGATTGCGGAGTTCTGCGAGTCGAGGTTGCCGGTGGGTTCGTCGGCCAGGACGATCGCTGGACGGTTGATCAAGGCGCGGGCCAGGGCCACGCGCTGCTGCTCGCCCCCGGACATCTCGGACGGCCGGTGATCGAGCCTCGCGGACACGCCCAGCATCTCCGTGACCTGGTCAAAGAACTGCGGGTCGCTGCCGTTGCGGCGGGAGATCACGCGGGCTATATCAATGTTGTCGCGCGCGGTGAGAGTAGGCAGCAGGTTGAATTTCTGGAAGACGAAGCCGATTTTCTTTTTGCGCATCTCCGTGCGCTGCGCGTCAGAGAGCTGGGCGAAATCTGCTCCGTCAATGACGACGCGCCCGGAAGTGGCCCGCGTAAGCCCTCCCAGAATGTAGAACAGCGTTGACTTGCCGCTGCCGGAAGGCCCCACGATGCTCAAGAACTCGCCGGGCTCGGCGACCAGGTCTATGCCGCGCAAGGCTTCCACCTCGACTTTGCCGATGCGGTAGACCTTGGTCACATTTTCAGCTTGGATAATGGATGCCACAGGACATTTTGATCTTACCAGAGCAAGTCGGCGCAACGAGCGGCAAGGTGCGGCAAAGAGCGAAAAAGACGACGGTCAGACGGCCGCGGGCATTCTTTGCGCCGGAGCCAACGCCACCCGCTTGGGACCTCGCTTCTTCACCAGCAGCAGGCGGATGCGCTCCAACAGCTCCGCCGGCGCGTACATGCCCTTGGGCAGAAAAATGTCGGCTCGCGTGTCTTTCTCATAGGCACGGATCCTGCCTGAAAAGAGTATGGCCGGCGTCTCCGGTGAAGAGTTTTTGATCCTGTCCACCAGCGCCGCGCCATCGAGGCCAGGCATGAGCAAATCGCTGAGCACCAGGTCTACGCCACCACGGCGGAACGCTTCCCAGGCCTCCTGTCCGCTGGCGCAGGCTACCACGCGATAACCGCGTGTCTCCAGCATCACCTTTCGGATGGACAACGCTTGCTCGTTGTCGTCAACGCAAAGAATGGTCCGTTTTGGCCGCATGCTGCCCCCCCGGGTGTTCCATAGCCGGCTGATCGCTAAGGAGTGATTCTTACAAGTACTTTGGGCTGGAGCGGAGAACCTGTAGCTCTGACAAATGTGGATGGAATCATAGGCGCACGAGGCCGTTCTGTAAAGAGGCTAGAACGTCAACCGCACAATTTTTCATCGGACAGCCGATTTTCGCGTTCGAGCAGAAAAATCCGCAAGCGTGCATCAGAAAAAGATTTCGCCGCGAATCACTTCCACTGCGTGCCCGCCGACCCGCACGTTCACTATCTTGTCGCCGGCGCACCCGGCGCTCAAGAAGATCCGGCTGCGACGGTTCATCTCCACGCCCTGTTCGAGAAGCGCCTGCTGCTCGGGCGGCACCACGCCGTATTTCACCGCCCACGCGGCGCACGGGCCTGCGGCTGAGCCGGTGGCTGGGTCTTCGCCGTTATAAAAAATCATGCGCGCCTGCAAACGGGCGTCAGGGTTGAGCGCCTGGCGCGCGACAAAGTAGAAGAATTTGGCGTCTGTCTTTTTCAGGTATTCGCCCATCGGCGCCCACGCCGGAGCCAGCTTCTCGAGCGCCGCACGCGACTTCAGTGGCACGATGGCGAAAGCGTTGCCGGTGCTGACCGTCTGCACCGGCAAATCTTCAGCGATGTCGGCGAGGTCCAAACCCGTGGCGCGGGCCACAGCCTCGCGGGCGTGGATCTGGCCAAATTCCGGATCACGCTGGCTCATCACGCCGAAAGGCAAGCCGTCGCGCGTGGAAAAGCGCACTGGGATTCGGCCAACGTTCAGGTCGAGAGCGATTTCGTCCACGTTCCCGTTACTCCGCAGCGCGTTTTCCCGCAAAACCATGGCTGTGCCCAGCGTAGGATGCCCGGCGAACGGCAGTTCTTCCTGCGGCGTGAAGATGCGGACGCGCACACCGCGTTCACGCTCGGTGGTGGCTTCACCGGGCAGGACGAACGTGGTTTCCGAGAGGTTCATCTCCTGCGCTATGGACTGCATCGCAGCATCGCTCAGGCCGCGCGCATCGGGCAGGACCGCGAGCTGGTTTCCCTCGAGCGGTACGCTGGTGAACACGTCCATCTGCACAAATGGGAATCGGCGCTTGGCGTTTGACACGGTTTTCTCCAGACTCATATTCTTGCACTTGGACTGATTTTTTTGAAATTGCAAAGACTGCAGCCGCGAATACACGCGAAAGAACACGAATGAACAGGTAAGTAACCTACGCGATTCGGTTGATTCGCGGCGAGTCCCAGCGGCGTCGAGGTTTCTTGAGAGCGCTACGAAAATTTCTGCAACGCACGCCGTTTTACGGTGCATACAAAGCGCTGGGACACTATCCTGACTTTTGGTACTGGAAGCTGCGCGGCGAACCTGTGCGCTCGCCGCATTTGGTCAAGCAGCGCACCGTTTGGGAGTACGCCCAGCGCTACCGCTTGCGCATTTTGGTCGAAACCGGGACCTACTACGGGGAAATGGTGGCCGCCATGAAGAGCCGTTTCGCCGAAATTTATTCCGTGGAATTCGCACCGGAGCTTGCCACACGGGCGCAAAAGAAATTTGCCGGCTGTAAGCACATTCACATCCTGGAAGGCGACAGCCAGCGCGAAATTCCCGCGCTGCTCCACTGGCTCAAGCAACCTGCCCTTTTCTGGCTCGACGCCGGATACTACGGCTGGGCCGGCCTGGAAGGAGACAAGCAGCGTTTGACGACGGAACTCGAAGCCATTCTCAGCCATCCAGTTACCGGACACGTGATTCTGATGGACGACGCCCGCGGCCTCAACGGACAGAACGGCTCGCCCACGGTGGAACAGCTGAAAGAACGCATTCAAGCGAAGTTTCCCGGACGACGGGTGGAAGTGAAGCACGACATTCTGCGG
>DATFXI010000075.1:0-29151 GCA_035316085.1 Candidatus Angelobacter sp. | reverse complement strand
CACAGCGGCAGACTGGAAGCTGTTGTGGTTGGTGACCGAAGGATCCAGCGTGTTCTGGAACACGAGTGCTCCAGGGTCGTTGTTGAAGTTGTTATTGCGAAAGTCGCGGAATTCGCCGCCAAACTTGAAGGAATGCCGGCCTCGCACCCAGCTCAATGTGTCACTGACCACATACGTGGTGTCGCCACGACCCTGGGGGAAATTACGTTCGCTGCCGATGGTAAAAGCGCCTTGGTCTTGAATCGTAATGACCGGCAAGAACTGCAAGTTCGGGCCGAGGGCGCTGCCCAGGCCGAGCGAACCAGGATCAACCGTGTTGTTAGGCGTGAACGTAAGGTGGATTCGGTTGGCTCCGATGCGTCCCTCGTTGACCACATTCGGGGTGAAGACGTGCGTTTCGTTCAAGGTCAGCACTTGGCGGTGACCATCACGCGTGTCTCCCCAGCCGGGAAGAACAGCGCCGCCGGTGGCTCCGGTCTCTTGGCGTAGATCGCGCTGGTACACGTAGTAACCGTGGAGGCTATCCACGTCGCTGAACTTGTGGCTGATATCCGCGGTGCCCTGGTCAATATCTACCGGGGCAGTTGCGGAGCCGGTAAAGCCGTTAAGTTCTCCGCTTGGACTCGTTCCTACGATTGTGTTCGCAGCCGGAACCAGGTTCATCAGAGCAATAGGAATAGCATTTCCGCTTGCCTGGATGGTAGCGCGCTGCGACGCCCTAAATACGTTGCTGGTGAGGGTTAGCCCCTGGCGCTGGCGCAATCCCTCATAGCTCAGGAAGAAGAAAGTCCTGTCCTTTACGATGGGTCCGCCAAAATCGGCACCAAACTGGTTGCGTTTGAACGGCGATATGGGGTTGGGCGTAACAGCGCCGCCCACACCAGTGACCGTTGTGGGATTGAAAGCGTTCCGGGCATCGAACCAGTCGTTGCGCAGGAATTCATAAACTTCGCCGTGGTACTGATTGTCACCCGAACGCGTAGCGATGTTGACGATGGCGCCAGAGTTGCGCCCGAACTCCGCGCTATAGGTCGAATTGTCTACCTTGAACTCGGAAACCGTGTTGATCGTCGGCTGGAAGGTAACCTGGTTCTGCACCATGTCGTTCAAGTTAATGCCGTTGATCATGAAGTTGACTGAGTCTTCACGGTTGCCCGCGGTGTTGACTTGAAACATGCCCTGCCCGCGTAAGGGAGCCGTCAGGAAGCCGTTTTGCGGCGGGGTCACAGTGCCTGGAATAAGCAATGCCAGGTCGACAAAATGCCGGCCGTTGAGAGGAATGTCTTGCACAGTGCGCTGGTTGATCGTCTGGCCCACCGTCATGGTGGTAGCCTCAATGACCGGCGCAGTAGCTTCCACGGTGATGACTTCGGTTGCCGTGGCTACCTTCAAACTGAAATTCTGCACGGAGTTCTTGCTGACTTCGAGCAGCACGTCCTTGGCCTGTTGCGTCTGGAAGCCCTTTACACCGGCTTCCACGCTGTATGTGCCCGGAGGCAGCGCCAGGATTTCGTAATCCCCGCTCGTACTGGTTTGGGTGCTGCGCTCAATCCCCAGCGGTCCTTTTGCAGTCACCTTCGCGCCTGCGATGGCGGCGCCAGTGGAGTCGGTCACCGTTCCCTTAATGCTGGCAGTGGTTTGAGCAAATCCGTTGACCGCCAGTAGCAGAACCACGAGCGTCAACATCCACGAAGCAAGCACTCTAGTTCTCGACATTCTTTCTTCCTCCTTCAGGAATAGGCAAAGCGATTGAGACAACGAGAAACCAGGATTCCAGATACACTACACAAAAGAATGTAAAACGCCTGTTTTTCTTTACTTTTGAATAGTCTCGTTTCCCCTGCCACTGCCATACTTTGGTGCAACCTATATTCCATCCCTGCTAAACCAGGAACTCCCTTTTATTTCAGTAGTTTATGCACAAACTAGCTGAGGCGAAATTCCAGAATACATAGACCTAAGCGGCCTGCTTACCGAAATTGGTATACACGGCTTTCCCTCAAGGCCGTTACAGACTTTACTTTCTTAGTTTTTTTCTTTGAACGAGTGAAAACCCAAGCGTATCTGTACGTTGGAATGACCGCACAGAAAACTCATCGTCCCATGAAAGCGTCTTTTTACGGCTTAGGACGATCCTGGGGCACCTGCAGGCGGTTGGTGGTGGAATGGGGAACCACCTCAGTGGGCGTCCGACTGCTGTCGAGGGGAGTAACGTCAACCGTCAGCGGAATCTGGGTCAGCATTTTCAGAGAAGTTCCGGCTTCGATGCGCAGGTCTTGGCCGCGCGTAAGCAAAACTGTGGCCAGTCCAGCCGCAGTGCCAATCCCGGCACCACCAAGAACACCGGTGCGGGTTCCGGTAACAATTCCGCCACCGGCGGCCCCGATCCCGGTGCCTTTCGCCACCGTGCCGAGGTCTTTCATCTTCTGGCTGTCGGCCGTGATTTTGCCTTCCTCGTCTACCTTTGCGTTGGCCGAACCCGAGTCATGGTGAATGGTTCCGGGAAGATCGACGGTGTAGCCGTTGGGAAAGATCATGCTGGTAAAACGGAACAGGACTTCAGCGCGGCCCTTCACCCGTCCCGGGCGCTGGACCTTCACGATCTCGCCTTTCACGTACGTTCCTCCAGGAATCACGATGACATTATCGACGCTGACGGGAAAGGCGGTCTGACAATACACGCCATCGCCGACCTGCGCGTTCTTGGTGTCAATCGTGCTCTTGAGCTGTAGCAGGACCTCCGTGCCGGCTGGAACGGTGATTTGCCGAGTCGCCGGCGCGGCCGGAGTCGCCGGAGCAGGTGCGGGCGCAGGATTAGCGGCTGTGTTGCTTGGTGCGGTCTGGGCCGCGGCCGCAAGGCCTGCGGCCAAGACGAAAAGAATCAAGCTGCGCATATCGAACCTCCGGCAGCAACTCTGGTCGCGACTATCCTACAGCAGTTTCTGGTTGCTGTGTCCCCCAAAAGAAGCTCCAGCTAGCTCAAGGCATGAATCTGTCTAAACCAGCCGGCATTTGGTACAGTTTTGTCTGCGAGGATTCATCGCTGGGCGATGAACGTCTGCCGTCAGCGGGAACTTTGTGCTTGTTCCATCTCCAGAACGATCTTGGCGGCGGCTCTTGCAGGGTCTTCTGCCTGGGTGATCGGCCGTCCGACGACGATGTGCGAAGCGCCAGCCAGAATCGCTTCCGCGGGCGTAGCGGTACGCTCCTGATCGTCTTTGCCGGAACCGAGCGGACGAATGCCGGGATTCACAATGGCCATCCGCGGTCCGATGAGTTTCCTGACCAGCGCGGTCTCCCTCGGGGATGTCACAACTCCGGCGCAGCCTGCGGCTTTTGCCAGTGACGCCAAGTGTACAACCTGTTTGGCTACATCAGTCGGAACACCGGTTTCGCGCAGGTCCTCGTCATCAAAGCTAGTAAGGACGGTGACGCCCAGAATCGCCAAGCGGCCGGCTGCCGCGTCAATGGCCGCACGCAGCGAGTCGCCGCCAGCGGCGGCGTGCACTGTCAGCAAACTCGCGCCGGAATCCACAGCTGACTTCACAGCATGGCTCACTGTGTTGGGAATATCATGGAGTTTCAGGTCGAGGAAGACTCGCTGTCCAGCGTCAACTAGTTCGCGCACCAGCTCCGGGCCCTCGGCGACAAACAATTGCAGCCCGACCTTATACATGCCGGCGTTCCCGCCGATGCGAGATACCAGCTCTCGAGCAGCTTTTGCATTGGAAACGTCGAGGGCAACAATCAGCCTCTCATGCGCGGCGATGGGGCGCGGTGGGACGGTCTTTTCAAGAACGTTGGCGGACATCGCTTGAAGTATAGACGATGCACACTCGCAATTCCCCTGGAAATCCGCAGCTCTTATTCAAACGAACCCGGTACTTCGAGTCCGCTCGCGTCAGACCATCCTTCGACTCGCTGCGGTCGCTCAGGATTTCGCCCGGGGCTTCCGCCTCGCTCACGGCCGCAACGCGGCTCAAGTTAATAACCGCGGACGACAGCAACCGCTTGTGGTTTGACCACATCCAGGCGAACCCGCTCAATGCCACTACTGAAGCCGAGCATGCGGGCGGCGCTGTAGCTCAGGTCCATGATCCGCCCTTCGACGTAGGGCCCGCGGTCATTGACCCGGACGATGATCCACTTCCCATTCTTCAGATTCGTGACCTTCACATAAGTTCCGAGGGGAAGCTGGCGATGGGCCGCGGTGAGCTCGAACATGTCAAAATCCTCGCCGCTGGCCGTGGTTCTGCCATGAAACTGCTTTCCGTACCAGGAGGCAATGCCCACTTGGTAAGGTTTTTGCTCTACCTGGGAAGTGGGGGCCTTCCCCTTAGGCGGGCTCAGTTTGGCCGCCTTGGGAAGGGTCTTGCTTGGAGCCTGGGGATGGGCCGGAACTGGAGCCGCCGTCACGTTGGCAGCCAGTACCAAAGCCGCCGCCAGACTGGACAGTACTCGGTTCATGCAAACTCCTTCTAAAGGTATATCTCGAGGGTCTCTGAATTCCGATGACTGCTAATTATATGAAACTGAAAGACAAAGCTGCAATTGATTTGTTTTCGCCAAAAACAAAAGTGTTGCTTTTCCGCAACATCTGTGCTACTTCCCGTGGCTTGGCGCTCAGCTCGCTCGTAAAAGTATATCTCTCATTAGATGCCTGGATCTGAGGAAAGTCACCCCGGTTAGTGACTAAAGGTATGCACAAAAAATGGTGCATATTCACTAACATGCGCCCTCCTGCCGTAGGCAAATCGTCTTCAGACTGGCTCAGCCTTATTCCTGTTCATCACCTACAGCGGTAAACGTCTGCCTAAAGGCCCGCGAACCCGCTTCGCCGGGATCGCTAGACGCCAATACACGGTAGCGGGTCAGTTTCTAAAATGACCCCAACCGGCTACACTGGGCTTTTGGAGGATCGAAGGATAGTGTCGCTAGAGGTTCTGATCGTTTCAGCAGTACGCACGCCGATCGGCAAATTTGGGGGCAAATTGGCCCAAATGACCTCTCCGGATCTGGGTGTCACCGTCGCCAAAGCTGCCCTGGAGCGCTCGGGCGTCGATCCAGCGCTAGTCGAAGAGGCCATTTTTGGTAGCGCCCGACAGGCGGGCAATGGACCCAATCCGGCACGGCAGATCTCGGTCCGCAGCGGCGTGCCAAAGGAATCTCCGGCTTACACCGTCAACCAGGCGTGCGCGTCCGGGATGAAGGCCATAGGCCTCGGTTTCCAGGAGATTGCCAACGGCAACCTGGAATGCGTGCTTGCGGGCGGGACGGAATCGATGTCCCGCGTACCTTATTACCTTGACGGCGGCCGCTGGGGCTATCGCCTGGGCAATCAGGAGCTGATCGATGGCATGTACCGCGACGGTTTCTTTTGCCAGCTAGCCAAGCTGGTCATGGGTGAGACAGCGGAAGTCTTGGCCGAGCAATACAAGATCGACCGCGACGAGCAGGACCAATTTGCCCTCCGCTCCCAGCAACGCGCAGAAGCCGCGATCCAATCCGGCCGGTTTAACGATGAAATCGTTCCCGTCAGGGTCGAAAGCAAGAAGGGTCAGGAAGTCTTCGCCCAGGACGAACACCCGTTTCATGGCGCCTCCATCGACAAGCTCAGCAAACTGTCTCCCGTTTTCTCGAAGACCGGTACGATCACGGCGGGAAACTCTTCCGGCATTACCGACGGCGCTGCCGCCCTGATCCTGTCCGGTACCGGCTTTGCCAAGCGCCACAACTTGAAACCGCTGGCCCGCATCGCAGCCGTGACCTCAGCCGGCGTGGATCCGCGAACCATGGGATTAGGCCCGGTTCCTGCGTTGGCCAAATTGCAAACCAAGCACGGCTTGAAGCTTCAGGACTTCGATCTGATCGAACTGAACGAGGCTTTTGCCGCGCAAGTCATTGCCTGCGACCGTGAACTCCACATGGATCCTGCCAAACTCAACGTCAACGGCGGTTCCATCGCTCTGGGACATCCCATCGGCTGCACGGGTGCGCGCATCGCCGTTACCCTGCTGCATGAAATGGACAAACGCCAAGTCCGGCGCGGCGTGGCGACATTGTGCGTCAGTGGCGGCATGGGAATGGCCCTGGCGCTGGAGCGCGTTTGACTGCGTCTTTTTCGTCACCGCATCTATACTGCTGACATGTCCGCTAGCCGCGAAGTTGAGATCAAGTTCCGGGTTGAGGACATCCCTGCTCTGACCGCGAGTCTCGAAGCCGCCGGCTTTCGCCAAGTCACCCCGCGCACCCACGAGATGAACACGCTCTACGATCTGCCCGGAAGCCCGCTGCGCCGGCGTGGCGCGTTACTGCGTATTCGCAAGTACGGCGTGAAGTGGATGGTGACCTACAAAGACAGGAGCCACGCACAGCCTGGCCGGCATAAATCGCGGCGGGAAATCGAAACGCAGGTTGAAAACGGCGAGGCTTTGGCCGAGATCCTGGCTGCTTGCGGCTTTGAACCCGGCTTTGCCTACGAGAAATTCCGCAGCGAGTGGAACGACAGCACGGGCCACGTGGTTATTGACGAAACTCCTATCGGCAATTTCGCCGAGATTGAAGGCCCGCCGGATTGGATTGACTCCATTGCGGGTCGCCTCGGCGTTTCCCGGCGACACTACATCACTGCGTCTTACGCCGAACTGTTCTTGCTGTGGAAGAAGAAGTCAGGCAGCGAAGTAACGCAAATGATGTTTGCGATGTAACAGCAATCAGCACTCAGCAAATCAGCAGTCAGCAAAGCTTCCTTTCCGATCACCACTTTGGTCGATTTCGTCCAGTGGGTGGGCACCCATTCGCTGCAGCCCGTCTACGGAGTGAAGGGCCTAACGCTCCCGCTCGCCCTTGCCTGAGTAGTCCGGGTAACCAGAGAGCAGCCCCGGACGGTACTTTAGTCACCTGGGCCAGGTCGCTGTGGCACCCTCTTCCGCCTGAACTAGCGCGTGTATCGGCTTAATTAAGAAACCGTTTAGTGACTCTCGTCATGTTTACTACGGCCCAGTTGTCCCATATAACCGTTGCAATAACAGGGCCCCAAGGTATTGAGGAGAAATTCTGTGTTATTCCAAAAGAACGCTGCGCCCGCAGTGTGCCTGGCGCTTGTATTGGCATTTTGCGCCGCGGCAGACGCGCAGACCGATCCGAACGATGCAAAGCCGTTCCCGGTTTTCACCGGGACCACCAGCTATTTCACGCGGGTGACGGGCGGAGTAGTCCAGGACTCGCCGTCTATGAGTCCGCTCCTGCTTTATCCGTTTGGCGACAAGTGGCTTTTCGAGGCCAAGGGAAGTTATTCCGACACCTTCGCCAAGAATAAAAGCAATGCCTGGGAAGGAACCATGTCGTATGGGCTGGGTTATGCGGAGATCGACTACCTTGCCAATCGCTACCTTACGGTGACCGCAGGACGTTTCACCACACCTTTTGGCATTTATGGCGAACGATACGCTCCGATCTGGGTGCGTGCGTTGCAAACCGGGCCGCTGATCTCAAGTCTGGCCCGCGGCTCCAGCAATGGCGGCATGTTGCGCGGCGGATTCAGCGTGAACCCCGAGATCGATTTCAACTACGCTGTCTACTTCTCGGCCGCGGTTACGAACCACGTCGTGACTTCCGACCGCACGTCCGGAGGACGTTTCGGCGTCTTCTTCCCGCAGGAGCGGCTGGAGCTGGGGGCATCGTTCCAGAAGTCATTCCAGCAGGAGCATTCCCGGGCCGAAGGCGTGCATGCTGTATGGCAACCCAATGCGATTCCCCTGAGCCTGCGCTCAGAGTACCAATGGTCCGAGTGGCGAGGCAGCGGCTTCTGGGTTGAAGGGGCCTACCGGCTGAGCCAGATACCCCACGGCCGTCCCATCGAGGTTGTGGGTCGCGGACAGAAATTCTATGCCAGCCGCCTCAAGCCGGCCGCGCTTACGAAGTTCGGTATCGCCAACATGAAGGACACCCAGCAGGCGGACGTTGGTTTGAACTACTACCTGCCCAACGATGTCAGAGTCTCAGGCAGCTATGGCCGTCAATTCGGCATAAACAAAGACACGCATCTCTGGACCGTCGGCCTGACTTACCGGTTTGTGATGCCAGCGTTTCCCGGTGGAGGTACGCGATGAAAACCAAGTTTGCAATAGTCACTCTGTTCCTGACTCTGACCATGGGGGCGGTGGTGTCAGCGGCTCCGAAGTCCGGTGCCCGCAAAGACACCCCACCGGCTGCAAAGCCGGGTGCGGATAACAGCACGGTCCAGGACACGCGTCTGGAGGGAGAGCTGCGGTTTCGCGCCAACTGCGGCCGGTGCCATGCTGCGCCGCGTAAGTTTCCTCCGCGCCTGATGGCCACCGTGGTCCGCCATATGCGCGTGCGGGCCACCCTCACCGACGAGGACACGCGGCTCATCCTCAGCTACATGACGGAGTAACATGACGATACGGATCAAGCACAACCTCAAGAAGGGTTTTCTCCTGGCCGGGTTTTTCCTCCTCCTTGGGCTGCCCTCGTTCAGCCAGGCGCGGGTCATTGAGATCCTGGCTGACAAGGACAGTACCTTTAAGATCGCAGGTCAGCGCAATCCGCAGATCACCGCCAAAGCCGGGGAACAATTGATCTTGCGCATCACGTCGCGCAAAGGCCAGAGCTGGTCACGCGATGGCTCGGTTCACGGGTTTACCCTCGTCCGCAAAGACCGCTCGCTGGTTTCTGGTTGGAACCTGTCTTTGAAACCAGGGACACAGGAATTTTCCCTCACAGTGCCCGCTGAGCCCGGTGACTACGAGGTGCTGTGCTCGGTCCTCTGCAGTGAAAAACACGAAAGCATGAACATGAAGTTCGTCGTTGTGCCCTGACCCGGGAAAGCCCGGGAGGTTTTGTTACCCCCGGTGGATATTGATTGCCCAGTTATTTGAGTTGGAGAAGGAATTAAAAATGAATTACATAAAGGGATTTCTTTGCCTTTCGGTGTTGCTCTCAGTGACCTGCGTGGTTGCCAAGGACAACGCGATCACCCTTCGCGGCACGATTGAGGACAGCCAGTGCGCCTACAACGTCCATGCCAAAGGTCATACGCATGATCTGATGGTCAAGGGCGGCCTCACCGGCGACGATGTAACCGAGAAAGGTTGCACTCTGCATTGCGTCAAGAAGATGGGCGGCGTGTATGTGTTGCTGGTCAAGAATGATGTCTACAAATTCGATGAGCAGGCGCCATTGGAGCCGTTCGCCGGGGAACACGTAAAAATCACGGGAACGTTGGATGCCAAGAGCCAGGTTCTCCACCCGGTAACGATTGAACGCGAGCCCCCGGCCCGTCCAGCGAAATAGGCAACCCGGCTGCGGACCCCTCGCTCAACCAGAGGTCCAGCAGCAAGAGATCATGCTGTTTGCCACGTAGGTTCCGTCCGCGGTCTCGCGATATCGGCTCACTTCCTCTACGGGATCAGCCGGGCTTCTTTGCCGAGCTGCACCGCCTGCGTGCGCCGTTTTGCACCGAGCTTGTCGAAGAGGCGGCTGGAGTGAGTCTTGACCGTATTCTCACTGACAAACAGCCGCCCGGCGATTTCGCGAGTGCTGAGCCCAGTCGCAATCAGGCCCAGAATCTCCAGTTCGCGCGGGGTGATGCCGAGTTCGTTGATGCGTCTTTCGTCGGCCATAAACGGTCCGCCTTTGGTGTCTGCCTGCTGAACGATCAGTTGCGTCCTCTTTCGCGTGAGCGTCAATCCCAGCCAGACGCCGAGCGCAGCGAACAGGGCCGCCACCAGGCCGCCGTAGATTTCCACGGAGTGCTCGACCACCAGGAAACGGTACTCCGTCAACTTCAAGAGCGTGATCAGAACTCCGCCACACAAGCCGTAGATCAGGATGTCCCGCAAGGCGTGGCGGCGCGGTCCGCGGGAGGATTTGGCGGCGAGATTCATCGGCGACCCAATAATACCCGAAGACCACAAACCCAGCTTCTCGCTAGTCCATGAGCCTCTTCCCTTCTTGCCGGCCAATTTTGAGGATACAATTTGCTCGTCTGGGGAACGGCGTATGTACGACTACATCATCATCGGTGCAGGATCGGCGGGATGCGTGCTCGCAGCCAGGCTGAGCGAAGACTACGCCGTGAAAGTCCTGTTGCTCGAAGCCGGCGGGCCTGATACGCCAAAAGAGATCCATATGCCCGCAGCTTTCTCCAAGCTTTTCAAGGGACCGTGCGACTGGGCGTATTACACCGAGCCGGAAGCGCAGCTAGAGAACCGCAATCTTTACTGGCCGCGGGGCAAAATGCTGGGCGGCAGCAGCTCCATGAACGCGATGATCTACATTCGCGGTAACCGCCATGATTACGACCAATGGCGCGACCTGGGTAATCCCGGCTGGGGCTATTCCGACGTTCTGCCGTATTTCAAGAAATCAGAAGACAACGAGCGCGGAGCCTCTGAGTACCACGGAGCAGGAGGGCCCCTGCGCGTTTCCGAGCAGCGCTCTATCAATCCGCTTTCCGAGGCGTTTGTGGAAGCCGCGGAACAAGCGGGGTTCAAGCGCAATCCGGACTTTAACGGCGAACAGCAAGACGGATTCGGGCCATATCAGGTGACGCAGCTTCAGGGACGGCGGCATAGTGCGGCAGCCGCGTTTCTGCGTCCGGCTATGTCGCGCGCGAACCTCACGGTGCTCACCGGCGTGCACGTGTCCGGCATTTCGTTGGAAGGCAATCGGGCCTGCACCGTTAACTTTCACCAAGGCAAGACCATTCGTCAGGAGCGCGCGGAGCGCGAAATCATCGTTTGCGGCGGAGCCATCGGCTCACCGCAGTTGTTGATGCTGTCCGGAATTGGCCCGGCTGACTACCTGCGCTCGCTCGGCATCACCGCACGCTGCAACCTGCCCGGCGTGGGAGCGAATTTGCAGGACCATCCCGCGGTCCCGGTGGCGTATGAATGCACCCAGCCTGTAAGCCTGGCCAGCGCGGAAAGCCTGGCCAACCTGGTTCGTTACCTCGCGTTCAAGAGCGGCCCCTTGACTTCGAACGTGGGGGAAGGCGGTGGGTTCATCCGAACGTCGCCGGCCATTGCCGCGCCTGACGTGCAATACCACTTTGCTCCCGGATATTTTGTCGAGCACGGATTTCAGCAGATCACGGAGCACGCTTTCACTCTGGGACCGACGTTGCTGCGGCCCTACAGCTGCGGGAGCATCACGTTGCGCTCCAACAATCCTCTGGACTCTCCATTGATCCGCGCCAACTATCTCGCCGATCCGCGAGATATACAGCGTATGCTGGCGGGAGTAAGGATCGCGCGCACCATAGCCGCATCGAACGCCTTTGCCAAATATCGCGGGCGCGAACTGTGTCCTGGTTCGCAAGCGAAGGACGACAAATCGCTGCGGGCGCATATCGCCAAGTACACGGAGACGCTCTACCATCCTGTAGGTACCTGCAAGATGGGTAACGACGCCGCAGCCGTGGTTGATGCCGAGCTACGCGTGCGTGGAGTCGAGGGCCTGCGCGTAGTCGACGCATCCGTGATGCCGGTTGTACCGGGTGGCAACACCAACGCTCCCACTATCATGATCGCGGAGAAAGCGGCGGACCTGATCCGCCAAGGCTCGCGAAAAACATCGCAAGCCGAACAGGTCTTGAGTACAAGGTGAGCGCCTCGCGCTGACGTGGTCGACCACACGCCGTATTCCTGCTGACGCGGGAAATCAGGCTCTAACAACCAAAAGGCTCTTGATGCTTGAAAACAGTGGAGAAATCTTTCAGCTCTGGACGTCCTTGACCGGACTAAAATAGCCCTATGAGGCGGCTGCTCTCCATCGCGACGATTGCGGCATTCGGGCTGGCACCCTTGATTGCGCACTCACAGATGCGCGGGGGTATGGGCGGCGCTGGACACGTTTCCGCACCTGTCTCGGGTCCCAGAGGTGCGGCGCCGGCCATGGCTCCTCGTGCCGCGCCGGTGATGGCTCCTCGTGCAGCTCCGGTTATGGCTCCTCGTGCGGCACCGACCATGGTTCCTCGTGCGGCTCCAGTCATGGCTCCTCGCGTTGCGCCCGGCGCTGTGGGCGTCAGGACAGTAGGCGTGAGGACGGTAACGCCCTCGGGCGTAGTGGTGACTCGCACTTTTGCACCGTTCCCCCATCACTTTCACCAGAGGGTTTTCTTCGGCGGATGCTTTAACGGTTTCAACTGCTTTAATCCGTTCTTCTTCCCCGGCTTCGGCTTCGGGTTCGGTACAGGGTTTGGTCTGGGAGCAACGTATGTTCCGTACTATGCTCCTTACTACCCTCCTGACTACTACTCGTCACCGGCACAGTACTATCCGCCAGACTATTACTCAATGACGCCGCCGCAGACCAGCACCCAGGAAAATGCCAACGACGTCTATCTGGCACAGATGCTGCAGAAGCTGACGGATGAAGTTGAAGCAATGAAGAACGACCAGAAGAGCCGCTCGACATCAGCCGTGGTTCTGGGCCCGAAAGCTGACACAGCAGGACCAGCGGTGGTTTTCGTCTTCCACGACGGCACGCGCATCACCACCCACAACTACGCCATTGCCGGCCAGACGATCTGGGTCTTCAGCGAGAATCAGGCCAGGAAGTTCCGGTTGACCGACCTGGACCGTGCTGCGACCGAGCAGGCCAACGCCGCAAATGGGATCGAACTCCGCTTGCCCGAACCTCCCCCCGCGCGCTAGTTTCTGCTCTCAGGTCTGATCATTTCTACCTCGAAAACAACAGCAAAGCTGCTAGGATGAACTGTGGCTGCGCCGCGCGCGATCCACCACATTTCATGAGCCATCTTGTACTGGTCCGGCACGGCCAGGCTTCATTTCTGGAAGCAAACTACGACAAGCTGTCCGCTAAAGGCGAGACCCAGGCCCGTCTCCTCGGCGAGTATTGGGCCAAACACAAAATCAGTTTTGAGCGGGTTTATTCCGGCCCTCGGGCGCGCCAGCGCGAGACCGCCCGCATCGTAGGCGAAACCTACGCGCAAGCCGGCTTGCCCTGGCCCCAGGTTGATCTTTTGCCTACGTTTGACGAGTTTCAAGCGGAGGCCGTGATGGAGCGCGCGCTCCCGGGATTGCTTGATCGCGACGCATCGGTGCGGGCTCTGCATTGGGCATTCGAGAAAGCCGAAGGCCAGGGTGAGCGATTCAAGACTTTCCAGAAAGTTTTCGAAGTCGTGATCGGACGCTGGGCCGCCGGCGAGCTTCCCCTCTCCGGTATTGAGCCTTGGCCGGACTTTTGCGCACGTGTGCATCGTGGTCTCAACGAACTTTCGCAGAACGGAAGCTTGGGGCGACACATTGCTGTCTTCAGCTCTGGAGGTCCCATCGGGGTGGCCATGCAGAAGGCCTTGGACCTTTCCACCGAGGCCACGCTGCGTTCGGCCTGGATGGTGCCTAACTGCGCCTATAGCGAGTTTCTGTTCTCCGGAGACCGCTTTACGCTTCGCTCGTATAATTCTCATCCGCACTTGATTGATCCAGATTTCTTCACCTACCGGTGAACCAAGAGGCACCCATGGACTTTGCCGTCGAACCCAAAATGCAGAAGACGCTCGCTGACATGCAGCAGTTCGTGGAACGGGAAATCATTCCCTTGGAGCCGGAAGTCGCGGAACGTGGCTTCAAGTCCGTGCTCCCGCGACTGATGGCGGCGCGGCAAAAAGTCAAGGACACCGGCTTCTGGTGTCCACAGCTCCCCAAGGAGTATGGCGGCATGGGGCTCAGCCTGATGGAGCACGGTATGGTCAGTGCTGTGCTCGGCCGCACGCTGCTCGGCCACTACGTCTTCAACTGCCAGGCTCCGGACGCGGGCAACATGGAAATCCTCATCGAGCACGGCACGCCGGAGCAGAAGAAGACTTATCTCGAACCGCTGCTACGCGGCGACATCCGCAGTTGCTTCGCCATGACCGAGCCGGAGCATGCCGGCTCCAATCCTACGTGGCTCTCATGCACGGCAGTGAAAGACGGCAATGATTACGTCATCAACGGTCACAAGTGGTTTACTTCTTCCTGTGACGGCGCCACGTTCGCCGTGACCATGGCCGTAACCAACCCCGACGCGCCTCCCCACCAGCGCGCCAGCCAGATTCTGGTGCCGGTCAAAACGTCGGGCTTCAAGTTCGTCAAGAACATCAGCGTGATGGGCCACGTGGGCGAAGACCATCAGAGCCACGCAGAAGTTCGCTTTGAGAATTGTCGTGTGCCGCAGAGCAATCTGCTGGGCCAGGAAGGCACCGGGTTCCAGATCGCGCAAGAGCGCTTGGGCGCGGGGCGTATTCACCATTGCATGCGCTGGCTCGGCATCTGCGAACGTTCCTTTGATCTCATGTGCAAGCGCGCAGCAGAACGCGAGCTGGCCCCGGGCAAGCCATTGGCCACACGGCAGATCGTGCAGCAGTGGATCGCGGAGAGCCGCGCAGAAATCAACGCGGCCCGCCTCATGGTCCTGGAAGCGGCTTGGAAAATCGAGAAGCTGGGACAGCTCGGCGCGCGCGAGGAAATCTCGTGCATCAAGTTTTACGTTGCCGGCGTGCTGCTGCGCGTTCTCGACCGCGCCATTCAGGTCCACGGCGCCATGGGGTTGACGCCGGGGACGCCGTTGGCCGCCTTCTGGGCCGCCGAGCGCGGCGCGCGCATCTACGACGGTCCCGACGAGGTCCACAAGGTGGTTGTGGCCCGGCAGATCATCAAGAGGTACGGCGTGCAAATCTCCACTAGCTGATGGTTGAGGAACCCGCAGATGGCACACCCAGCTTCCCGCGCCGGCGATCTCGAGGACCACGCCGGGCGTGTCCGTTCCGGCGAAGAGCTGGATCTGACCAGACTCGAGCCCTACTTGCGCAACCAGTTTCCCGGCGTTGCCGGCGAACTGCGCGTCGAACAGTTTCCCAGCGGACACTCCAATCTGACCTATTCCATCGCGCTCGGCGACAAAGAAATGGTGTTGCGTCGTCCGCCCTTCGGCAGCAAGGTGAAAAGTGCGCACGACATGGGCCGCGAATATCGCGTGCTCGAAAAGCTGCACGCCGCCTATCCCGCTCCCCGGCCGTTGTTGTACTGCAGCGACGAGTCGCTGATCGGAGCGCCGTTCTACGTGATGGAGCGCGTCCACGGCATCATCGTGCGCCGCAACTTGCCCCCCGGCCTTGAACTCGCGCCGGCGACAGCACACCGGCTGAGCGAAGCCTTCATTGACAATCTGGCTGCACTGCATCAACTCGATTACAACATGCTCGGCCTGGGCGACCTGGGCAAGCCGCAAGGTTACCTGGAACGCCAGGTCAAAGGCTGGATTGAGCGCTACTATGGCTCCAAGACGCACGAATTGCCTGAGGTTGAGAGCATTGCCGCGTGGTTGAGAGACCACATGCCGGCTGAGAGCGGGGCCTCGTTGGTGCACAACGACTACAAGTACGACAACATGGTGCTTGACGCGGCCGATATCACGCGCATCCGCGCTGTGCTCGATTGGGAAATGTGTACTCTGGGCGATCCCTTGACCGACCTGGGCACGGCGCTGGCCTATTGGGTACAAGCAGATGATCCCGCCGAAGTACAGATGGTGCGCTGGGGACCTACCGGCATTCCCGGCAGTCTCACGCGCAAGGAATTAGTCGAGCGTTATCACGCGAAAACCGGCCGCGACGTCGGCAACATTGTTTTCTATTATGTTTTCGCGCTGTTCAAAGTGGCGGTGATCATCCAGCAGATTTATTACCGCTACCACCAGGGGCTAACCAAGGACGCACGTTTTGCTTCGATGGGTGAGGTAACCAGGATGCTGCTGAAAGTGAGCCTGTCGGCGGCGAAGCGCAATACCATATGAACAATTTCCTGGGTGGCCTAGGACTCGCTGTGCCCGTGTGGCACGGGCACTCCTGCCTGTGCGCATACCCTCGTGAAGGAAAAAGGCACAGACAAGAGTGTCTGTGCCGCATGTGAATCAGGGTGCGCGTGTATTTGCTTACTTGTTCAGCATAGTCTTGTCGACATGGCCGAAGTTCCAGGTATTGCCGTTTCCTCCGTCTCCGTACTGCACGGTGATTTGATCGCCCTGCTGGAGGGAAGCAAACTGATCTAAGGTGAGGGTGAATGTCACCTGGTTGGTTGAGCCATCATCTCCCAGCCGGCTGACGTCGAATTGCTGGCTCCCGATCTGGAGGACGAGGAGTTCTCCTCCAGGAAGAAATGAACGGTTACTTGAGAAGGTGATATCAATCCCGTCCTGATTGCTCAGGGCAGGCGAAGCGGAAACCGACTTCATGGAGTTGACAGTGTTCTGGTCCGGAGTATTGTTCCCGGTCAGAGGGGTATCGTCCATGGGCAGAACTGCGATCTGCGGCGAGGTCCCGGAAAGGCCACTGACACTGGAGACACGCAGGTTCGCGATAAAAATCTGATCGGTGTTCGTGTCGTCGAAGGTAAAGCGCACCCCGCGCACCTTGGTGAGATCGGCGCCGGCAAAAGCGCTCAGCGGAATCCTCGCCGTGATCATCATGGGGTGCTCAAGATTTCCTGCTCCCCGGGTGAGCGAGCCGACCGGACCGGTTAGGGATACAAAGTCCTGCAACTGTGCGGACCCGGAGACAGCGCTTCCGTCCCCAGTAATGAGTTGGATGGAAAAGTTGGTCGAGGTATGGAACTGCGGGCCGGAATTTTTGCAACTTACATCGCCGCACTGCCGGGTAACCCGGAAATCCAGCGTCTTAAAAGCTGCGAGGTTCAGCGCCGATGCCGCGTTGGTCTGAAAAAACACCTTCGCAGAATCGGCATTCCACGATATGGCTGCCGCGCGTTGCGATCGATCGTGCTGAGAGATTCCGGTAACGGCAAACGTGATGTTTTGAGCGATATAAGTGTTCGTGGCCGGATTGGGGAAATCGTCGAACACTGTAGTGACTGTTGAACTGGGCGAATCGGTGTAACCGCGATCGACTCGCGTGATGTTGCTAACCACGGGAGGCAGCAGGAACTCAGGGTCGAAATTCTGGTTGAAGGCCGGATTGTGACTCGATCCTATATTGCCGCGGAAGAAAGCCATGCCGGCGGCCGAAGAAATCGTCGTCTGGTCGGATGAACCTAAGAGCTGCGGGAAGAGACGTTTTTGGCCATGGCATCCTGGGGAATCGCTGAACTGCCATTGCGTGTTGTAAAAATCGTGGTTTGTGCCCCAGACTGTATACGTTGCCTTGAAGCGCGCCGGGCTCTCATTCGTGATGAGCAACATGCGGTCGAACGGCTTGATGCCTTGCAAATTGAAGACATCGCCGTCGCAGTTGGGAAGCAACACCGTCCAGGCCAAGCCATCAGCATTAAGGCGGTTGGGATTGTTAGCGGGACCAGTCTGTCCGTCCACCGGGCCAATCTCAAAGAGGCCTTCGAAGGTTACCGGCGTACCGATCCGCGCCGGCCAGGGACTGCCTGGCGCCCGGAACTGTTCGTACGCAGCGCGCATGCCTTCTCCGCCGCGCGAGTGGCCCATCAGGCCGACGTGCGAGAAATCGATTCTGCCAAACAGAGGGCTGGTTGGGTCATTATTCAAAGCCGCAAGCTGCTCCAAGTGTCGAAGCACTAGACGTCCCCGGCGAAGGTTTAAGCCTCGGTCGCCCACGACTCCCGGCGCCGCCGTCACACCGCGATTGGCATTGATAGAGACGACGATGAAACCCCAACTCGCCAGTGGCTGGGCCAGATACTCGTAACCCAGGTGGTTCGGAATCACCACATATCGAGCCGGGCACGTTCCTGTGAACGTGTAATCGATTCTGTCATCACGCCGCGCCGGGCCGAAACCATCGAAGGTGCCGCAAGTGGCATGATTGCCGTGAAGAAAGACAATCAGCGGCAGCTTCCCGGAGAATCCATCGGGCATGTAAACCTTGGCCCAGATATCAATGGGGATGGGAGCCACATCAGTGTCAAGAACACCAGTAGTTTTGTATTCAAAAGAAGTAACGGCAACGCCCGGGTTGGAGCCGGTTGCGTCTGGCGCAACTTGGGCCAAGGCACTGGCCGTTAACAATAGCGCTACGGAAAGGGCAATTCGTGTTTTTTTCATTGAAGTCCCCTTTTTTGCGTCGGAATAGCGGCATAAGACTGTACACCAAGTTGCTTTGGCCTGTAGGCGTTAGAAGAGAATTTCACAGAAACGCGAAATGCGGATGGTAGAGCAATCGTTAGAACGATATCGGTAAAAAGAAGGGTTTTCTGATTCTTGGTTCGTGTTGCCGATGTCAGATAAACCAGTTACCGGTAGTACCGCACTATCCACTCCGCTACGCAGCAAGGTTTGGGATTGTTCTCGCCTTCCACTGTGGCCTTGTACACCGCTTCGACGGCTTTCGGAGGAACCTCTTTGATCGATTGCAAAACGAAACGGGCGCGGATTCTCGTTCCAGCGCGCACCGGCGAGACGAAGCGAAGGCTGTTTAGACCGTAGTTAACCCCCATGCGTACGCCCTCCTCGACCGTCAAGGCCAGGTGCATGAAGTGCGGCAGCAGAGACAAAGTAAGAAAGCCGTGAGCGATGGCTGAGCCAAAAGGCGATTCGCGCTGCGCGCGCTCAGGGTCCACGTGGATCCACTGGTGGTCGAGGGTGGCGTCAGCGAACTGCTCTATGCGGTCCTGGGTCACGGTGAACCAATCGCTCACCGCAATCTCCTGTCCGGCGAGCTCTTTCAACGCATCCAGTGAAGCCACTGTGCGCGTGGACATCGTCGGCTCCTTTCTTCTATCTCTTGGTCGCCATCTCCGGGCGAATGCTCTCGGTTCCTGACCAGTATCTCTTGCGCAGCTCTTTCTTCAGGATTTTGCCGGTGCCGGTCTTAGGCAGAGCATCCATGAACTCGATCGACCGTGGACACTTGTAATGGGCCAGGCGGCCGCGGCAGAACTCAAGCAGCTCGGCTTCCGTAGCTTGTGCGCCGGGCTTGAGCACGACCAGCGCCTTCGGCGCTTCACCCCATGTGGGATGGGGTACGGGAATCACTGCGACCTCATAGACTGCGGGATGGGCCAGCACGGATTTCTCCACTTCCAGCGAAGAAATATTTTCTCCACCGCTGACAATGATGTCTTTCTTTCGGTCCACGATCAGCAGGTAGCCGTGCTCGTCAATGGTGGCCATGTCGCCTGTGTGGAACCATCCATCGCGCATGACCGCCGCGGTGGCTTCCGGCTGCTTCCAGTAGCCAGCCATCACACCGTCACTCCGCGCGATCACCTCGCCGATGCTCTTGCCGTCGCAGGGAACGTCTTTGCCTTCGGGATCGACGACTCGCACTTCAATCCCAGGGACAGCAAACCCGGTGCGCGCCTGGCCTTCATAACGCTGCTCCCCTTCCCAATTGAGCCCGTCTTTCATGCGCGCTGTGGTCAGCACCGGTGCGGTCTCTGTAAGCCCGTAGCCGGAATAGCAGAGGCAACCGATTTTCTCTTCGACTTCGCGCACCAGCGTGGGCGACGAGGCAGCGCCACCGATCGTGATCCGCTTCAAGCTGCTCAAGTCATACTTCGGGCGCTCGGGACAATTAACCAGCGCTGTGGCCATGGTGGGCACAAGGCTGCATGAGTGCACGCGCTCGCGCTCGATCAGGCGAAACACCTCCGGCGGGTCAAACTTTTGCATCATGACATGCGTGCCGCCGGCGAAGGTCAGAGAATGCGCCACTCCCCAGCCGTTGGCGTGAAACAATGGAATGGTGTGCAGCTCCACGGTGTCGCTGCCGGTGTTGTGGTTAATGGCCGCGCTCAGAGCATGCAAGTAGATGTTGCGGTGCGTGAGCATCACGCCTTTAGGATTGGCACTCGTGCCGCTGGTATAGAAAAGTTCGCCCAGCGCGTTTTCGTCAAACTGCATGACGTCGGCATGGAACGGTATCGCGGCTGCCAGAAGCTCTTCGTAATTCTGTTTCGCTGCCCAATCTCCTCCGGGCCTGGAGTCAAGTATAAAAAAAGTCTCAACCGACTTCAGCTCTTTGCGGAACGAATCTACGAGCGGGGAAAATGGGCCCTCTAGGAAAAGCACGCGGGCTTCAGAATCGTTCAAAATGTAAGCCAGCTCCAGTGGCGCCAGCCGAATGTTCAAGGGCAGAAGGACTGCCCCGGCCGCGAGCACGCCATAGTAGGCTTCCAGGAGGCGATGACAATTGCCGCTGAGAAACGCGATCCGATCGCCGGGATTGATTCCCATCTGTTTGATGGCGGCGGCCAGGCGTGCCGCACGGTCAGCGAATTGCGCGTAGGTCAGGCGATGCTCGCCGCAGACGATGGCAGTCTTGGTCGGATATTGCTGGCTAGCGTAGCGAAGAAACCGAATTGGGGTAAGGGGAATGTTCATGACGCGTTCGTTGTTACCAGGCGGACTGGCCTCCGTCGACCACAAGCACGTGGCCGGTTACATAAGCGGACGCGTCCGAGGCTAAAAAGACGGCCGCGCCCTTCAGATCATAATCCGTGCCGAAGCGGTGCAGCGGGATATGCCCGAGCAGGTAATCTCTCTTGTGTTCGATCACCCAGTCTGACATGTGCGTGGGAAACCATCCCGGGGCTATGGCATTCACTTGTATGTTATGACGCGCCCACTTGCAAGCCAGGTCTTTGGTAAACGAGATCACGCCGCCCTTGCTGGCATGGTATCCGATGGCCTGCACCGCTTCCGGCGGCGCGCCACCCAGGCCGGCTACCGACGCGACATTGATGATCTTGCCGCCGCTGCCCTGCGCGATCATAGCCTTGCCGGCGGCCTGCGCGCACAGAAATGTTCCCGTCAGATTTGTCTCGAGCACCTTGTTCCAGTCAGCCAACGTCATTTGTTCCACTGGCGCGCCCCAGGAAATACCAGCATTGTTGATGAGAATATCAAGCCGCCCCAGTCGGGCCACGGTCGCATCGACGGCTTGCTGCACGCTCGCCGGATCTTTCACGTCGCAAGCCAGAGCAAGGGTGCGGACTCCCAGCTTCTCCAGGTCATGCGCAGCCTGTTCGCAACGCTCCTTCTTGCGGGCGCCGAGAGCCACGCTCGCGCCCATCTCGGCCAAGCCTTCCGCCATCTGGCGTCCCAACCCGATGGAGCCGCCGGTAATCAAGGCCACCCGGCCTTGAAGATCGAAAAGCTGTCGTACATTTCTTGCAGCTTGCTGCGCGTCGGGATGATTAGTTGGCATGATCGTCCTCGAAAGCTATTTTTGTTGCGCCGTGGGCGGCGGTATGGCGCCGATCTCCCACGGTGCTTTGAGTTGTGTGCGCCATTCCAGTAGAGCCGGGCCGGGCGACTCGAGCCATTCCGGCAACTGCCGGTGCAGATGGTCGAGCGTAGTCACGCATGCCGCTTTCACACCGTAGGCCTGGGCAACTTGGCAGAAATCGGGGTTCTTGAGCGCGACTTCATGCGTCTGCCCGAACATTGTGCACTGGAGAAAACCAATGATCCCATAGGCGCTGTCGTTCACCAAGAGCACTTTCACCGGCAACTTATGCTGCACCAGCGTAGCCAGCTCGTGCATCGTGTACTGAAAGCCGCCATCGCCGGCAATGCAGACGATCTTGCGTTTCTCTCCGGACTGTTCTGCGGCGCACGCAGCCCCGATGGCGGCAGGCAGTCCGTAGCCCAGTGTCCCCGATCCCAGAGGATAAAGAAACGTCCCGGGCTCCAACACGGGGAAGAAGGCGGATGCCCAGTAGTTCAGAATGGACTGGTCGTTGACTACGACATCATCGCGGCCCAGCCGGCTGCGCAACAGTTCAAGCGCGGTGTAAGCGTCCGTCGCGAGGCCCTGCAGGCGTGATTTTTCCTGTGCCGCCAGCACCGCAACGTCGCACCAGCCTGTGCGCGGCCGCGCCTGGGCGGCTAGAAGTCCGGCGACTGCTCCGACGTCGCCAACCAGTTGCTTCGTCGCACTAAACCTGTCGCCCGCGTAGGTGGCGTCTCCCACGATCTGCAAGTGCTGTGCTGGAAACCGCAGCTGGAATCGTCCGGTATCAAATTCGGTAATACGCGCCCCGCATGAGATAAGCAAGTCGCTCTGATCCAGCACTTCGCGGACCACACCCTGGCGGGAAATGCAGCCCATCGCGAGTGGATGATCGCCGGCCACCACGCCTTTGCCGCTGGTGGTGGAAAAAATCGGCGCTTGGAGAATCTCAGCCAGCCGTTGCACGGTCGTGGCGGGAGTTTTTGTGCCACCGCCAACGAGCAATACAGGTTTCCTGCTTGCATCGATGAGAGCCACTGCGGCGGCGATCTCGCCGGGGGAAGGAGATGTAGGCGGCGGGCCCGCGCTGCTTCCACGAAAGGGAGCTGCTACGGGCGCAGCCAGAAAATCATGCGGGATTTCGATGAACACCGGGCCAGGTGTGGGACCGTGCAGCACCAGGACGGCAGCGGCTATGGCATCGTGAATCTCGTCGGGAGTGTTTATGCGATGAGCCAGGCGAGTCAGCGGCCGGATGATCTCGACCTGTTGTGGTGTTTCATGCAGTGCTCCCCCCGTCTTCCCCATCAGATGCGAAGCAATGTTGGTGCCGATCACTAGCAGCGGCGTGCCGGCTTGCAGGCTTTCCAGCAGAGGCACTAGTGTGAAGAGATTTCCCGGGCCGGTGGATGCAAAGACCACGGCCGCGCGGCCACTGCGGCGGAAATAACCGTCGGCCGCAAAGCCAGCGGCCTGCTCGTGACGCACAACCCAATGGCGGAAGGCCGGAGCGCACCGCAGAGCTTCGTATAGCCCGATGTTGTGGATACTGGGAATACCGAAGCCGGTATTGATTCCAGCGCGCAACAGCCCTTCGACGACCGCCTGGGAACCGGTCATCGAGCGTGCAGCGGCGATGTCGGGAACAGGGGGCATTTCTTCACGCCAGGTGGCGATGTGTTCGTGTGGTGCGGCGGGAGATAAACAAATGCTTCGTAGAAAAAAAAGAGGACGGCGAAGCGGTGTTCTTCGCCGTCCCCAAGGACTTTAGAACTGTACGCGGGCACCAAGCTGAAGCTGCCGCATCGCGAAAGCTGAAGTAAAGCCCAGCGGCTGGTTGGGAGCGATGGTCGCGCTGCCGTGCACGTTGCCGGTGAGATTCCCCAAACCACCAGGGACGGACTTGGCCACCAGGAAGTTCGGGTCTACCACGTTGTTCACCGCAGCATAGTTGATCGTGTTGAAGATGTTGAAGCCTTCCGCGATCACAATCAGGTTGGCGCGTTCGGTCAACCGGAACCTGCGGCTGACTCGCATGTCAAAGGAGGTAAAGTCGGGGCCAACTCCGGTGTTGTGAGCAACGCCAATCGGACGATCGTTGGTGGAGTGCCGGTCGCCGTTGACGTCCGTGCCCGCCAGCAGGTTGAAGGGGTGGCCGCTGTTATAGCGGATGATTGGCGCCAGCTGGAAGTTGGCGAACATGCGCGCCAGGGTGTTCGAGCTCTTGCCACTGAAGGGGCTCTCCAGCACGCCGGCGATTACCAGCTTGTGGCGCTGATCGAAGTCTGACAAGCCACGCTCGGCGGCCAGGTTGAGATTGTCCTGGGGCCCGAAGTCGCTGTTGAAGTCCGTGGACGTGCTGAAGGCCTTGCTGAAAGTATAGTTCACCATCAGCGACGCGCGTTCACTGAACCGCTTCTTGATTTCCAGAATGCCGCCTTCGTACAGCGCCGCGCCTTTCGAAGAATAGACATTGTCCTGCAGGACCAGCGGCCGCGCAAAACAACTGGCCGGGTTGACACTGCATTGCGGCGCCCGGAAGTTGTGGAACTTGGCGACTCCACCATTTTCCAGCGGCACAGACGTGATCGGGGTTGTAGGCAGGTCATTCTTGTCAATCGAGGTCGGCAGCCCGATGGTGTGAACATACACACCGCTGACCGCCACCGAAAAGCTCTTGCCGAATTGGTGCTCGATGCCAAACTCAGCCTGCTGCGAATATGGACTCCGATAGTCCGGCTGCCCGCTGAAGAATACACTCAACGGGGCCGAACCATTGTGAGCAATTGCAATGCCGAACTGTGTGAGGTTAGCAGGCGTGATGCAGGCTGCGGCTCCCGGCGCCGGCCCGTTAGGGCAGGTGACTCTGCCTTGGGCAAACAGCGTTTGGAAGATTGCTGCGGAGGTTAGGGCCGGGTTACCCGGCGCACCTGTCAGGGGCACAAACACCTGGGCAATCTGCTGCACGCCATTGACCAGGCCAAGGGTCTGGATCACGTTCGGGATCTGACCGTAGATCGGCGAGTAGAAAATGCCGTAGCCGCCGCGAATCACGGTTTTGTGGTCGCCCCAGGGGTCCCAGGCGAACGAAGCGCGCGGCGCCACGTTGTTCTTGGGGGTCTTGAGATTTCCGTACTGGCTGTCCACTTCGTAGCGCAGACCGTAGGTCAGGGTAAAATTCGGCCGCATCGCCCAGCTATCCTGAGCGTAACCACCGAACAGAGGCCGGGTGACGCCGTAAACCCCGCTGCTGGCAAAACCCTGCTGATAGAACTGAGGAAGGCCCAGCGCGGCTGACTGCAGCGAACTGATTTGGGTCGCTGTAACATTGGTCAACCCACACGCGGGCGGCACCTGCAAACAAGGGCTTAAGATTCCGCCGGGGAGACTGCCGAACTGGAAGCGACCAGGGAAGAAAGTATCAGACTCGGTGTGGTTGCCGCGCAGCAATTCCACCACGCCAAACTTGAACGTGTGATGGCCGCGGATCAGGGTGAAATTGTCGGCGAATTCCCAGCGACGCATGATGGTCAGGCTGGGGAGGAAAATGTTGGAATTCAGAAACGCAAACCCTGGCATATTGATACCGACGGTGCCGGGAGAGTTGGGAATCACGTTGAAGTCGGTGTAGTTCCACTGCGCGCGCAGCTCATTTAACGTTCTCGGGCTGAACTGGTGGAACCATGCGGCCTGCATGTTGTGATCGTAAGCGCGGACCGAGCTGCCTGCCGAGAATCCTACCAGCGACTGTACGTCAGGGCTCTCTTCGCGGTCGTGGCCAAAGTTGTAGTGAAGGTAAGCCTGGTTCCGTTCACTGAACTGGTGGTCGAAGCGCGCATCGAACAGATACCCACGCGTGCCATAGGCAAACAGTCCGCCGTTAGCTTCAAACTGGCCGACGATGAACCTACTGAGCGGGGGGTCGACTGGCGTTCCTGGCGGCGGCGGACCTTGCCTATTGGCGATCGTGAGTATGTTGGTCAGAATTAGGGCGCAGGTTGCCGCCGGCAGCGCTGGCTGACCGGTCAGGCAAGGCACAGCAGGATTGCCGGGCAACGTTGCCAGGCCATTGATCACCGACTGCTGTCCAGGTGTCGGCCTGAACACCTTGGTGCTGGGAATCAGCGGCACGGCGTTCTGTGCATCCTGTACCAATCCCTCAGCGGCGAGGGACAGCCAGCTCTTGTCACGGGTGATGGGCATGCCGATTTGCCCGCCGAATTGGTAGCGCTTAAGAACATCCGTAGTGGGCGTTCCACTGATATCAGGATTTGCGGGATTGAACACCTGGCCGGGGGTCAAGGCCGGCGTAATAGCAAACGGGTTGGCTTCGTCCAGATTGTCATTACGAATCAGCGTGAACAGGCTTCCGTGAACGTTATTGCTGCCTGATTTGGATACGATGTTGATGGAAGCGCCGCTGGCGCCACCCAGGTCCGCACCGTAGTTGCTGCGGTTGATCTGGAACTCTTGCACCGCTTCTTGGGGAACATTCAGGCGGACGCCACCGGCATCGTCATTCGTTTCTGCGCCGTCCACCGTGACGCTGTTGCCGCGGCCGTTGCTTCCATAGAAAGAGAGTCCGCTCTGCGGCGTCTGTTTGACGCGAAAATCCTGGTCGCCCGCCAACCGGGTGGAATCCGTGACCGCCGGAGCCAGCAGCGTAAATGTGAGGTAGTCGCGCCGATTGATGGGAAGATCGCGGATGAACTGCTGGTTGATGACGTTGGCTTGGGCAGCCTTTTCCGTCTCCACCAACGGCGCTTCAGTGGTTACCTCAATCTGCTCCGAGGCCGCAGAGACCTTCAAATGGAAATCCAGCGTCACCGTCTGACCAACGTTGACGACCACGCCCTTCATGATGTCCGTCTGAAAGCCGGAATGGGCCACGCTGACGTTGTAAGTGGCTGGCGACAGTCCACTCAGACGATACTGTCCGTCGCTGTCGGTTGTTGCGGTATGCTTGATGCCTTTGCTGGCGTCCGTGGCGGTCACCGTACCGTTGTTAATCACAGCGCCTGACGGATCGGTGACTGTGCCCTTGATGTCCCCGGAAGCACCTACGCCCTGGGCGTAAGCCAAGCCGCCGAGCAGCGAGACAGCAACGAACACTCTGAGCAGATTGAACAACTTCATAAAAATCCTCCTAATCCGAAGCGTGGCTAGCTTTCACCAGCGCGTGGCTGCAGGAAATCCATTCTCGGGAGCACACAGCGCTGCTATCTGTGAATGAAGCCTCATTCAAATGCGGTCTTGCTCAAAACCCCTCCATCTTGGTGCCGTCTTATAGAAGGTCGGCGCAGAATTCCCCAGCGACCGCGTCCCCATCATGGAACGCGGCCCACATACTTTATGGCAATCCGCGTGGAACTGCATCTATTTTTTTTTGCAATAACTGAATGGCCGAAAAATGAAACGGCCCCCGGGGAAACGGAGAGGAATTATGTATCGGAAAGTGGAAATTGTCAAAGCTTTGATTTTGTAAGGCCTCTTGCCTTCAACCTGATGAAAGCTCCGCTTGCACCTGCGCTCCCTTTCCTAATGTCAAAAAGAAGCGCGAACGTAGTTAGAAAGCACTCCGGGACGGCCTGCTGTCGTCGTTCTTGTCGCTAACCCCTGACGTCGCCGACGAGTCCACCTCTATCCCCGCCCGCTTCTGCATCCATGCTGTCAGCATTGCTGTGGCCCTGGCCGGAAAAAGACGCTGCAGCCGGTCGATGTAATAGGCGTCTTTGCCGATCAGCACCCGGTCCCGGTTATCAGCAATTCCTTTGACGATCACGCGCGCTGCTTCTTCGGGTGTGATGACGGCGACCTTGGCAAAAAGCTCGCGTGCCAGAGCTTGGTCGGCAGAGTGCGTGGCGGCTCCAGCGCGCGCGTTGTCTGCAATTCGCGTGGCGATGCCCGCCGGGTGCACACAGGTAACTTTCACGCCGGTGGCGCGCAGCTCTTCGCGCAAGGACTCGCTGAAGCCTCGCACGGCATACTTGCTGGCGCAGTAGGCCGACTGTCCCGGCGGGCCGAACAGTCCGAACACGCTGGAGATGTTCACGATCCGCGCATCTAGGTCGCGCCCCAGCAACGGCAGAAAAAACTTGCAACCGTGCACCACTCCCCAAAAGTTGATGCGCATGAGCCAGTCCATATCGGCCAGTGAAATCTCGGCAAACGTGCCGTAGAGCGCCACCCCGGCGTTGTTGATCAGCAGCGAAGCCCGGCCGAAATCGCGTTGCACATCTTCAGCGAACCGTGCAACTGCGGCAGCATCAGCTACATCCACAGCGTAGGTCCGGGCCCGCACCGCGCCGAGAACCTGGCGCGTCTCTTCAAGAGCGGCGGAGTTCACATCTGCCAGCGCCAGCTCGGCTCCACGGGCGGCCATTTCCTTGGCGAGCGCCCGGCCGATGCCGGAGGCAGCGCCGGTGATGACCGCAACCGCACCCCTAATTTCACTCATGCTACAACTCCTGCACGCCGGCTTTCCGGCGAGCGCAGGCCAGTCTAGCATGGGCTGTTTAGCCGCTTCTCCGATGACACAAACTAAGTGAGTAGCTAATGGCAGCCAGTTCAGCCTCGCTTGACACCGCGGTTGTCACGCCCGGAGAATGTCGCCATGGCGGAAACATACGCGAGCAAGCTGGCGGGAATCACCTTGTCTGATCTGGATGGCAGGCCCGTACAACTCGGCAGCTTGTGGGCCGGCGGTCTGACGGCAGTTGTCTTCCTTCGCCATTACGGTTGAATCTTCTGCCGCGAGCACGTCGCGCAGTTGCGTGAGCACGAGGAAGCTTTCAGACAAAAGGGCGCCAAGTTGGTGGCCGTCGGCTTGGGAGACGCAGCTTACGCGCGCCAGTTCCGCGAAGACACAAAGATCGGTTTTCCTCTGTTCATTGACGAAAAGCGCGAAGCCTACAAAGCTCTGGCCCTGGGCAACGCAACCTTGCTTCATCTCCTGCGCAAAGACAACGGTTTGGCCCGTAGACGCGCCAAGGCCGCCGGACATCGCCAGCACAAGCTGGGCAAAGATCCCTTCCAGCTGGGCGGAAGTTTCGTGTTCGCGCCGGGGAACGTGGACCGCTTCGTCCACGTGAGCCAAACGTTTGGCGACAACGCGGACCCAAAAGAACTGCTGAAGGCAATCGGGTGATTCGAATCCTAGTGTCAAACAGGAGGCCGCAATCTGCGCAGTCTGCGCTGTTCTGACATGTGCTCATCCGCTAAAAATCTCCCCGCACACGCCCGCAGCGTTTAGAATTGAGCCGTCCACCAGCCAATTCTTTGCTGCTTTCGGGGAGCCCACCATGACCAAAGACGAGATTCTCAAAAAGCACAAGCAGTATCTGTTCCCTTCTATCACCACCTACTACAGCAATCCGCTGGTGACCGACCACGCCAGCATGCAGTATCTATGGGACGTGGAGGGCAACAAGTACCTGGATTTCTTCGGTGGCATTGTGACGATCTCTGTAGGCCACGCGAATCCCCGTGTCACGTCGAAGATCAAGGCGCAGATTGACAAGCTGCAGCACGCCTCCACTGTGTTCCCCAACGAAGCCGTAGTCGCTCTGGCGGAAAAGATCGCGCAGATCACGCCTGGCGAAATCAGTTGCAGCTTCTTTTCCAACAGCGGCACTGAGGCCAACGAGACCGCGGTGCAGATCGCGCGCATGTTCACTGGGCACTACGAAGTGGTGGCGCTGCGCCATGGCTACAGCGGACGCTCACAAATGGCGCAATCGATGACCGGCCACGGCACCTGGCGCAAATCGTTACCCGTGGCTGCGCCGGGTTTTGTTCACGCGCTGAATCCTTATTGCTATCGCTGCCCGTTGGGAAAGACGTATCCCAGTTGCGAAGTGGCCTGCGCCAAGGACGTAGAAGCCGTGATCCAAACCACGACCTCCGGCCAGATCGCCGCGTTCCTGGCCGAGCCGATCCAGGGCGTGGGCGGGTTCATTACGCCG